>JBKKDM010000049.1:0-21761 GCA_046707905.1 Candidatus Limnocylindrales bacterium | reverse complement strand
CGGGACCCGCGCCACCGCGGCGCAGATCGCGCGTCATCTCGGTGTGACCACGCAGGCGGCCAGCGAGATGTTCCGCCGGCTCGTCGCGGACGGGCTGGTCGATCACGCCGACGACCGTGAGCTCCGGCTGACGTCGGCCGGACGCGCGGTGGCCGACGCGATCTTTCGCCGACACGCGCTCCTGGAATGGCTCCTGACGAGCGTCATCGGCCTGGGCTGGGCGGAGTCGGACGAAGAGGCGATGCGCCTGCAGGGGGCGATCTCGCCGCGGGTCGAAGCTCGTCTCGACGAGTTGCTCGGCCACCCCGAGACGTGCCCACACGGGAATCCCATCGACGCTGCGATCGCGAAACGGCGACCCGAGGGCGTCCGACTGTCCGAGATCGAGGCCGGCTCGCGCGCGACCGTCTATCGCATCACCGAGGAGGCCGAGGAGGACGCCGGCCTGCTCTCGTACCTCGAGGCCCGGGCGCTCAAGCCCGGAGCACCGATCACGATCCTCGCCCGCTCGGAGTCGCTCGATTCGCTGACCCTGGACGGCCCGCTCGGGCGCGCCACGCTCGGGCTCCGGCCCGCGGCGCTCGTCCGAGTCCTCCCTGGCGTCGCCGATCCGGTCCTGTTCCACCATGTGCCCGTAGGGGTGACCCCCACGGGCTGAGGCGCCGGCCCGCCACTGCTACGATCGATCGATGCCCGACCAGATCACCAGAGTCCGCATCGCTCCGAGCCCGACGGGCCCCCTCCACATCGGGACCGCGCGGACGGCGCTGTTCAACTACCTGTACGCCCGCAGGACCGGCGGCACGTTCGTCCTTCGAATGGAGGACACGGACGTCGCGCGAAGCACGGTCGCGTTCGAGGCGGACATTCTCGACAACCTCCACTGGCTCGGGATCGAGTGGTCGGAAGGGCCGGACTCGGCCGGCGGCGACGACCGCGGCCCGTTCGCGCCGTACCGCCAAATGCAGCGCCGCGAGCGCTACGACGAGGCCGCCGCGGGCCTGCTGGAGCGCGATCAGGCCTACCCCTGCTACTGCACGCCCGAGGAGCTCGACGCCGACCGGAAGGCCCAGGAGGCCGCCCACGCGGCGCCGCGGTACGTCGGTCGATGCGCGAATCTCACTCCCGAGGAGCGCGCAACCCGCGAGGCCGAGGGCCGCCGTGGCGCGATCCGTTTCCGGGTCCCTGCCGGCAAGATCGCGTGGGAAGACCTGGTCCGCGGCGAGGTCGAGATCGACACCGCCAACATCGGCGGGGACTTCGTGATCGTCCGGAGCGACGGCTCGCCGCTCTACCACTTCGTCGTGGTCGTCGACGACGCGGCGATGGAGATGAGCCACATCATCAGAGGCGAGGACCACATCTCGAACACGCCCAAGCACATCCTGCTGTTCCGGGCGCTCGGGCACGAGGTGCCGGCATTCGCCCACCTGCCGCTCATCCTCAATCCCGACCGCACCAAGATGAGCAAGCGCAAGAGCCAGACCGCGATCGCCGACTACCGCGCCCAGGGCTACCTGCCGGAGGCGATGGTCAACTTCCTGTCCCTGCTCGGCTGGTCGACCGGCACGGAGGAGGAGATCCTGTCGCTCCCGGACCTCGAGGCGCGATTCGCCCTCGATCACGTCCACAAGGGTGGCGCGGTCTTCGACAAGGACCGCCTCGAATGGCTGAACGGCCAGTGGATCCGGAAGCTCGAGCCGGAGGACCTGATCGAGCGGCTGCTGCCCTTCCTCGAGGCCGACCGGGCCGCCGGGCGCATCGACCGACTGCCGACCGCCGAGGAGCTGCGCCCGCTCGTCCCGATCATCCAGGAACGCCTGCCGACCCTCGGGGCGGTCGGCGAGCTCATCGGCTTCCTGTGGCAGGACCACGTCGCGATCGATGCGGCAACGGCGGTCCCGAAGCGCTGGGACGCCGCGACGACCGTGGCCGGCCTGCGAGCGGCTCGCGACGTGATCGCCGCGACCGGCGACCTGACGTTCGAGGCCGACGAGCTCGAGCCGCCGCTGCGCGCGCTCGCAGAGGCCAACGGCTGGAAGGCCGGGGACCTGTTCATGGCCCTTCGCGTCGCCGCGACCGGTCGAACCGCCACGCCGCCGCTGTTCGACTCCCTGGTCGCGCTCGGTCGCGAGCGCGTGCTCCAGCGGCTCGACGGCGCCATCTCCGCCCTCACCGAATAGGAGGACCCCGATGTCGCACCACGCCACGGCGACGAAGCTGACCCACGAGCACGTCCAGCGCTGGCTCGATGCCTACGCCCGTGCCTGGGAGACCTACGACGAGAAGGACATCGCGCCGCTGTTCAGCGACAACGCGGAGTACCGCTGGCACCCCGCGGACGACCCGGAGGTCGGGCGCGACACGATCGTGTTCGCCTGGGTCAACCCCGGCGGCAACGCATCGGATCGGGACGAGCCCGGCACGTACACCGCCGACCTGCGCCCGTACGCCGTCGACGGCAACAAGGCGGTCGCGGTCGGGACATGTACCTACTACAAGGACGCGTCGAAGTCCGAGGTCACCCGGATCTACTACAACAACTGGCTGCTCGAGTTCGACGACCAGGGCAAGTGCAGCTCCTTCACCGAATACTGGATGCTGCCCCGCGGCAGCTGAGCCGCTTGAGCCGCGCCGAATCTCACGCCGCGCGCAGAACCCGACGAGGCGCGGACCTGAGGCCGCGCGCTCCAAGGTCACCTAGTCACCACACGGCTGGTATCCAAATCCGAGCTCGGAGAACCGGTCATCCAGTCGAGCCTTGACTAGGTGCACGCAGTTCAAGCCCGGCCCGGGCTCAAATCGCACCTCGAAGCGGCCTTGGGTTGGATAGCGGTCGCCTGACGGCTGGGTGACCCCGCGCCGTGGAACCCGTCATATTCCGGCTCCAGCAGCAGGAGTCGCGGTCTGCGGCCCTGCAACGCGCCAATTCTTCCGCCCACTGGCACTTGGCGTGTTGCGAGACCGGCTGCCACGCTCAGCTGGGTACGTTCTCGGCCGCCGAAGCGCGCGTAGCGCTGCCAGGACTGGAATGTGACGTCGTAGTGGGAATGGGCCGGACCGCGAGGGACCCCGCCGACAATGCGCCAATTCGGCGTTAACAAACGCCCGTAGACTCTGAGGCGTGCCGAAGACGATCCTCGTCGTGGAGGACGAGCCGACGCTCCGTGAGACGCTCGCGGAGGCCCTGGAGGCGGACGGGTTCCGGGCCATCCAGGCGGGTGACGGGCGCGAGGCGCTCGAGCGCTTCCACGCCGACAGCCCCGACCTCGTCCTGCTCGATCTGATGCTCCCGGAGCTCTCGGGCCTCGAGGTGACGCGCCAGATCCGGGCCGAGTCCACCGTTCCGATCGTGATGCTGACCGCGCGCGACGCAGAGGTCGACAAGGTCGTCGGGCTGGAGCTCGGCGCGGACGACTACGTCACCAAGCCGTTCAGCTCCCGCGAGCTGACGGCGCGGATCCGCGCGGTCCTCCGGCGCGGGGAGCCGGCACCGGGATCGCAGCAGCTCCCCCCGATGGTCGATCTGGGCCGGGTCCAGGTCGACGTCGCGGGCCACCGCGTCCTTCGCGACGGCGAGGTCTTCCCGGTCAAGCCCAAGGTCTTCGACCTGCTGGCGTTCCTCCTCCGTCACCCGGGCCAGGTCATCAGCCGCGACCAGCTCCTCGAGCAGGTCTGGGGCTACGACTACCCGGGCGAGACCCGAACGGTCGACGTACACGTCCACTGGCTTCGGGCGGTCGTCGAGCCCGACCCGCAGCACCCGTCGCTGATCGAGACGGTCCGAGGCACGGGATACGTCCTGCGGCGTCCGGGCACGCCCTCGGCGCCGGCGGCATCGCCCGCCTGACGGCGACGCTCACCGAAGGTTCACCCGGCGGAACGACGCTGTTCACGCTGGCGCTCGATGCTCGGCGCATGGCACTCCACGCCGCAGCTCCGCCAAGCCACCCCGCGCCGCTGCGGATCGCCGGAGCAGCCGACGGGGCCGATGCAGCCGGCGAGCTCGATGCCGAGGTGACCCGTCTCCTCCGGGTCCGCGGCGGTGAGCTCGCCGAGCCGCTCCTGTGGCAGCGCCCCAGCCACCGCCAGGCGGTCGAGGTCGTCGTGGCGCAGCTCGCCCCGATCCGCTCGAGGATGGGTCTCCTGTCGTCCTGGCAGCGCGAAGCCGTCCGCGGATCCACGCTCCGGCTGGCCTACGCGATCTGCTGGCTCCGGTTGGCCCAGCGACGGGCGGGAGAGTTCGGGCCGCATCGCCGCAAGGCCCGGCTCCGCGTCCTCAGAGGATCCGGCTGAGGATCTCCCAGGAGAGCCAGGCGACCAGGCCGGAGGCGGGGATCGTCAGCACCCAGGCGATGAGGATGTTCCCGGCGACGCCCCACCGGACCGCCGAGAAACGGTCGCTGGCGCCGACCCCGATGATCGCCGACGAGATCACGTGCGTGGTCGAGACCGGCATCCCGAAGGTCGAGGCGCCCAGGATGATCGACGCCGCGGTCGTCTCCGCCGCGAACCCGTGGACCGGGTCGAGCTTCACGACCCGCTGGCCCATGGTCTTGATGATCCGCCAGCCACCCGCCGCGGTTCCCAGCGAGATCGCAGTGGCCGCCACCAGGACGACCCACAGCGGGACGGTCGGCTCCGCGAGCACGCCGCCCGCGACCAGCGCCAAGGTGATGATGCCCATCGTCTTCTGGGCATCGTTGGAGCCGTGGCTGAAGGCCATGTAGGCGGCCGAGACCACCTGGAGCCGTCGGAATCGGTCGTTGATCCGTTTCGGGTGGGCGCGCCGGAAGACGTTCAGCAGCACGACCATGAGCCCAAAGCCGATCAACACGCCCAGGATCGGGGAGGCGACGAGCGGGAACAGGACCTTCTCGAAGATGCCCGGCCCGTTCAGCGCGGTCGGTCCCGTGGCGGCGACGACCGAGCCGATCAGCCCGCCGATCAGGGCATGGCTCGACGAGGACGGGATCCCCAGCCGCCAGGTGATGAGGTTCCACGTGATGGCGCCGATCAGGGCCGCGGCGACGATGATCTGGCCGTCGTCGCCCGTCGGGGTCGTCGCGATTCCAGAGGCGATCGTCTTGGCGACCGCGGTGCCGGTGAGCGCTCCCACGAAGTTCGCGGTCGCCGACATCAGGATGGCGTGGGTCGGTCGAAGGGCCCGGGTGGAGACCGATGTCGCGATCGCGTTCGCGGTGTCGTGAAAGCCGTTGATGTAGTCGAAGGCGACGGCCAGAACGACGACGGTGATCAGGAGGAGGCTGAAGCCGTCGAGCACGGCCGGAACGTTAACAGCGCCCAGCGGAGCGCGCCGGTAAACGCCGCGTTAACAACCGCGGTTCGGCCTCAGCCCCTATTCTTCGCGTCCCATGCGACTGAGCGAGCTGTTCTTCGCGACCCTGCGAGACGATCCCGGCGAGGCCGAGATGCCGTCGCATCGGCTGCTGCTGCGCGGCGGCTACCTGCGCCAGCTGGGGGCCGGGATGTACTCCCTGCTGCCGCTCGGAAAGCGGGTCAGCGACCGGGTCGAGCAGATCATCCGCGAGGAGATCGACGGGATCGGCGGGCAGGAGATGGAGATGCCCGTCGTCCATCCGGCCGAGGTCTGGAAGGAGAGCGGGCGGTACGCCAAGATCGGGCCGGAGCTGGTCCGCTTCAAGGACCGCACCGAGCGCGACATGGTCCTGGCGATGACCCACGAGGAGGTCGTCGCGATCCTCCTGCGCGACCTCGTCCAGAGCTACCGCCAGCTGCCGATGATCGTCTACCACTTCCAGACGAAATTCCGCGACGAGCCTCGCTCCCGTGGCGGCCTCATCCGGGTCCGCGAGTTCGTGATGAAGGACTCGTACTCCTGCGATCTCGACTACGCGGGCCTCGACGTCAGCTACGAGAAGCATCGCGTCGCGTATGACCGGATCTTCGAGCGGCTCGGGCTCGACGCGATCATGGTCCGCTCCGACGTCGGGATCATGGGCGGCACCGGGGCCCACGAGTTCATGGTCCTCAACGACTTCGGCGAGGACACCCTCGTGCTCTGCGACAGCTGCGGCTACGCCGACAACCAGCAGATCGCCGTTGTCGGGAAGCCCGACCCGGAACCCGAGGGCCTCCTGCCGATGGAGGACGTCGAGACGCCCGATGCGACCACGATCGAGAAGCTCGCCACCTTCCTGGGCGTCCCCAAGTCGAAGACGGCAAAGGCCGCGTTCTTCGTGACCGGCGACGGCCAGTTCGTCGTGGCCATCGTCCGCGGCGACTACGACGTCAACGAGACGAAGCTCGTCAACCTGCTCAAGGCCCGCCGCGGCCTGCGGCCGGCGACCGTCGAGGAGATCAAGGCCCGAGGCATGGAGGCCGGCTACGGCTCACCCATCGGCGCGCGGGATTCCATCGTCGTCGTGGACGAGCTCGTGCCCCGGTCGCCGAACCTCGTCGCCGGGGCCAACCGGGTCGGATGGCACGTCAAGAACGTCAACGTGCCGCGCGACTACACCCCAGATCACATCGCCGAGATCGCGAATGCCCGCGAGAGCGACCCCTGCCCCGAGTGCGGCTCCGCCGTGAAGCTCCGCAAGGGCATCGAGGTCGGCAACATCTTCAAGCTCGGCACCGACTTCACGGACGCCTTCGGCTCGATGTACCTCGGTGAGGACGGCGAGCGCCACACGATCGTCATGGGCTCGTACGGGATCGGGCTCGGGCGCAACGTCGCCTGCGTCGTCGAGGCCCACCACGACGACAAGGGCATCGCCTGGCCCGACGAGGTCGCGCCGTATGCCGCGCACCTGGTCTCGATCGGCGCGGGTCGCAACCCGGACGTCCTGGAGACGGCGGACCGCCTCCACGCCCTCGCGAAGGAGGCTGGCCGCGAGATCCTCTACGACGACCGGGACGAGTCGCCGGGCGTGAAGTTCACCGACGCCGAGCTGCTCGGAATGCCCTGGATCCTCACGGTCTCACCGCGGTCCATTGCGGCCGGAGGTGTCGAGGTGACGCGCCGCGCGACCGGCGAGCGCCGAACGGCGACCATCGACGAGGTTGAGGGATTCCTTCGGGGTGGCGCATTCGCCGAGGTGGCGGCCCCCGCCTAGGCGGTCTGGCAGCGGGCATCGCCAAGGCCGCTCAGCCTTCCAGCCGGAGCGTCTCCACGATGCGCTCCGCGAGGACCGACGGTGGTTCGACGGCGCTCAGGGTCGTGCCGGGCTCATCCGGCTCCAGCGGTTCCAGCGTCTGGAGCTGCGAGTCCAGCTGCGCCGGCGGCATGAAGTGTCCAACCCGGCCCTCCATCCGTGTCTTCAGCACCGCTCGCGGCACATCGAGGTGCACGAACCAGATCCAGGGATGGCCGCGGCGCAGCTGGTCCCGGTAGCGGCGGCGCAGCGCGGAGCAGGCGGTGAGCGAGCTCCGTCGCTCCTTCTCGCGGTCACCGATCCAGGCCGAGATCGCCTCGAGCCAGGGTTCGCGATCGGCGTCGGTCAGGGGGATGCCCGCGGCCAGCTTGGCCACGTTCTGCGGTCCGTGGAGCTCGTCGCCCTCGAGCGCCGGCCAGCCGAGTCGCTCGGCAAGCGCCGCCATGACCGTCGACTTGCCCGCCCCGGCGGGACCCATGAGGACCAGCGACGTCAGCCGCTGCCGCTTCGGCACCCTTGGCTACGCCTCGTCCTCTTCCTCGATCTCCGCCAGGACGTCCGCCTCGACCGCCGTCCCGTCGAGGCCGACGATGGTCGCGTCCGCGTCTCCGATCGTCGGGTCCATCTCCAGCAACGTGCTCGAATCGACCAGCACCTCGGCGGGGTCATCGACCCGCTCGATGGAGAACTGGATGCTCGGCGGGAACGACGCGCCGATCGCGATCTCCCCGATCCGGTAGGCCGACCCGCGATCCTTGAGGCTCGCGTTGGCCTTCTCCTGGAGCGATGTCGCTTTGACGACGACGTCGGCGAGGATCTTCGGGTCGATCCGCTCGAGGGCGGTGGTGAAGCCGCGCTTGGCCTTCTTGAGGGCCGCCTGGGCGCGGACCTTCGTGGCCGGGTCGCGAATCGTGGTCGCCGCCTGGTGCGCGGCCTTGCTGCTGAGATCCGCGCCGGCCTTCGCCGCCTGCGAACCGACCTCGACGGAGACCTTGGCTGCCGCCACTGCCGCAACGCCAGCCGCCTGACGAGCCTTCTCCATGAACGTCATGGGCCGGGTCTGGCCGGTCACAGCGTCGACGACGTACCCCGGCGGCGGAGCTGCCGCCAATGGCCCTTCCGTCGGGACTCCCTCTGCGCCGTCCGCATCGCCGATTGGTGGCTGTTCCTCGCTCATGGCGCTCCTCCCTCGGCGGCGATCATATCGACCCGGCTTCGGCGGCCTTCGACGAAATGGCCGCCATTCGGGCCCTCGCCGGGCAGCGATGGCGCCAGGGTCAGCCGCCTGGACGCTCTCCGGCTGGCCGGAAGACCGTCGAGAATTCCTCCCCCTCCGCGACGGTGTACGAGTCAAACTCCAGCAGGGAGCCGTCGCCTCGCGGCATCCGGAAGCGGGATTCGGCCGCTCCGGCATCTGCCAGGATCTGCAGCATCACGGTGACCTCCTCGGTTGACCCGGCGGTCACGAACTCCTGCCAGTAGTGGCCGACGAGCGACCGGCCGAAGAACGTCGCTGCGGCGTCGTTCGCTTCCAGGATCAGTGCCTGGGCGTCGTACCGGACCCGCGGCAGGCCTTCACCCAGCCACCACGTGTCTTCGGCATGTCCGTCGACCTTCCGATCCCGGCGAACCGTCCATCCAGTCGCCGCAGCCTCCACCTGCGCATGCGGATAGAGACGCCGCAGCCGGATGGCCAAGCCCTCCGGTGACAGTTCGGGGATGCGCGCGAGCACTCGCTGCGCATAGGCCCGGAACGCTACGTCAGTTGGCGGTTGAAATTCGACCCGCTCTGGCGGGCGCGGTCGCGGCCCAGGAGCGGGCACGGTGATGTCGTCCGCGAGCCGCAACACGGCCGTCAGCCCGGCGCCGCTGGCAGCGACGCGAAGCTCGACCGCGATTGCGTCGCCGGTCGTCGGCTGGAGCACCACGGTCGCCTCCAGAGCGCCCGTCGTCCGGACGATCTCGAGGAGCGCCACGGCATCATCCACAGCGCCGGGAAGCACGAAATCCGTGAAATGCCACGGCTCCGGACGGGTGTCCTCGATCCCGAGCAGACCGCGGGCAGGCGCATTGGCGTGCTCGATCCAGCCGTCCGCAGAGACCTCGAGCCGCGGGGCGGCTTTCTGCTCCCACCACGCATCCTCGGCGGCCGCGCGCCAGGCCCCATCGCGGTAGACATACCAGGACGGCAGCTCGCCCGCGAGCCCGCGTTCCCGCACGAGCGCGCGTGAGTAGATCCGGCGCAGCTGCCGCTCCAACTCCTGCGGTGATGCAGCCGGGCTGCGGCCGAGCGTCTGCTCGACGAACAGGCGAAAGGCGCGGTCGCTGCTGGGGATGGTGATCAGGTCTACCGCCATCTGGCCCTGCATGCCGCTGAATCATCTCGTGGGGGACCCCACGACGCCAAGCGCGTTGTGAATAACGGCTCGGGGATCCCCCTTACAGCCGCATTGCGCGTCAGGCGTGCTTGATCGTGATCCGCTCGATGATGTTGGCGACGTCCTCGCACTTGTCGATGGCGGCCTCGAGCTGCGCGTAGACGTCCTTCCACTTGATGATCTCGATCGGGTGACCGCCGTCGGAGAAGAGGCCCGCGATGGCCTTCCGCGAGAGCTGGTCGCCCTCGTTCTCGAGGCGGTGGACCTCGATCCAGTACTTCTCCAGGCCTTTGAAGCCGCGAAGGTTCGAGAGGGCCTCGTGCAGCTGCTCGCACTGCTTCACGATGATCGAGGCCTGCTGGACGGCGACCGCCGTCGGCGCCTCGATCCGGTAGAGGATGAACGTGTCCGCCGACTCCTCGATGAAGTCGATCACGTCGTCGAGCGCGCTGATCAACGCGTGGATGTCCTCGCGGTCGAAGGGCGTGACGAACGTCGACTCGAGCCGTCGCCCGATCTCGTGGCTGAGCTCGTCCCCGCGGTGCTCGGCCTCGCGGATCTCCTCGGCGCGTTGCTCGGGGGCGTCGTACGTCCGGAGCATCGCCTCGAACAGGCGGGCCGCCCCGAGGACGTTGGCCGCGTCTTCCACGAACAGGTCGTAGAAGCTCTCCTCGCGGGGGATCAGGCGGAGTCGCACGGGCGAAGGTTAACCCCCCGATCACGGGCGCGTATGCGATGCTCGCGCCGATGGACGGCCTGGTCATCGCCTTCGTGGCTCTGCAGGCAATCGCGCTCGCGATCGCCCTCGGGGTGGCGTGGTCGCGGGGCCGGACGATCGAGGCGATCGAGGAATCGCTGGATGACGCCGAGCGATCCGGACTGGTCGCGCACGACACCGTGGCGGGCCCGCCGGCGGCCGCCGCACGGCGCCAGAAGGGGCCCGCGGACGACGACCTACCGGATCGGCTGCGCCGCCTCCGGCGACGGGCCGACGCCGCGGAGCTCCAGCTCGACCAGCGGCTCCGCGATCTGACGTACCTCGCGGACCTCGTCGGGGTGGGGATCGTCCGGCTGACCGACGACCTTCGGGTCGAGGTCGCGAACACCGCGGCGCACGTGTTCCTGCGCCGCGAGCCCGCGTCGATGGTCGGCCGGACCGCGATCGAGGCGCTCGGCGATCACCGGGTGGAATCGATCGCCCGCCAGGCGCGCGAGGCAGGCTGGGCAAGTGGAGAGGTGAATCTCGCCGACGAGCCCGGCGCGGATCAGCGGCCCGGCGCAACCCTCCTCGTCCGCGCCCGCCGGTCGCCGATCCTGGGGGTGTGGCTCGTCCTCGAGGACGTCGGAGAGCTGCGACGCCTCCAGCGGATCCGGGCCGAGTTCATCGACAACCTGTCGCACGAGCTCCGGACCCCGATCACGACGGTCGGCCTGCTGGTCGAGTCGCTGGCGCGCGACGCGGAGAGTGCAGTGACCGCCGCCGGCGAGGCCGCGCTCCCGCCGAAGATGCGCGAGCGGATCGGCAAGCTGGAGGTCGAAACGGGCAACATTGCGCAGATGATCGCCGAGCTCCTCGACCTCGCACGCATCGAGAGCGGGGGTCGCCAGCTCCACCTCGACGACGTCGATCTCGGCCGGATCGCGGTGGAGTCGGTCGATCGGCTGCGGCCGTTCGCGGAGCGCCAGGGGGTCGCGCTCCGCCTGGACGTCGCCGAGGGCTTGCCGCCGGTGCGGGGGGAGGCGGCGCGCCTGGCGCAGGTCTTCGCGAATCTCGTCCACAACGCGGTGAAGTTCAGCCCGGCCAGCACGGATGTGCGGGTCGGGGTGCGGCGGGAGGGCCGGATGCTGGAGGGTTGGGTCGCGGACGACGGGCCAGGCGTGTCGCCGGTGGACCAGGCGCGGATCTTCGAGCGTTTCTACAAGGCGGATCGGACGCGGACCGCGGGCGGCGGCACGGGCCTCGGGCTAGCGATCGCGCGCCACATCGTCGAGGGCCACGGAGGCGTGATTCGCGTCGACTCCGAGGAGGGCAGGGGAGCGACCTTCGCCTTCACGATCCCGGTTTCCGACGCCGCCCATGCCGCCACCCAGGCCGGATTCGCTCGCGGGACTGCGCCCGGTGGCTGAGCCGAGCCGGCCGAGCCGGCCGGGCGACGTTGCGGGCGACCGCCTGCTCGTCGCCACCCTGAACCTCCGCAACATCGCCGATCGCTGGGGGGAGCGCCTTCCGCTCCTGCTCGCCGACATGGCCGCCCTCCAGCCGGACCTCATCGGGCTCCAGGAGTGCGTCTTTGCCGTCCAGCAGGACCGGATCCTCGGCGCTGCCGGAGATGGCCACTACGAGACCCGCCGCGGCTGGGCCGGCCGGCCGGAATACGGCAACGCGATCCTCGGCCGCGAACCGCTCCGCCTGGACGTCGGCGACCGCCTGGAGCTGGGCCGGAACCGCTCCGCCCTCCGCGTTCCCGTCACGCTGCCGTCCGGGACTCGCTTCGACTTCGTCGTGACCCACCTCCACCACGAGGTCCCCGACGAAGATGTCCGCGCCGAGCAGACCTCGAAGCTGACGGCCTGGCTCGCCGACATCACCTGGCCGCTGGTCGTGGTCGGTGACTTCAACGCCGAGCCCGTCGAGTCGACGTACGCCCGGATGGTCGATGCCGGCTTCCGCTCCGCCCATGCCGAGGCGAACGGCGCGGAGCCGGACGTGACCTGGCCATCGGGCATCAAGGCGCCCGGACAGGATCTCGACGGCGACCCCGGCTGCCTCGACTACATCTGGTTGCGCGGCGCGATCAAGGCCGAGGACTGCCGCCTGGCGTTCGATCGGCCGGCGGTCGGGGACCCGACGCTCTACCCGTCAGACCACCTCGGGCTCGCGGCCCACGTTCGGATCGGTGGCTGAGGCCGCCGAGCTCCGCGCTGCCGAGCCGACCGCGGCTGCCGGCGAGCCGTCCGGCACTGTCGCCGAGCGGCCACGGCCCCTGCGGCTCGCCCATCGCGGCGACTGGCGCCACGCGCCCGAGAACTCTCTCGCGGCCATGGAGGCGGCGCTCCGGGTGCCCGCGTGTCACGGCCTCGAGTTCGACGTCCGGGCATCGGGCGATGGCGTCCCAATCCTCCTCCACGACCCCACGCTCCGCCGCGTCCAGGGCCTGGATGTCTCGCCGTCGATGCTGACCGCCGAGGAATGCGCCGCGCTCGGTATCTCGAGCCTCGCAGAAGTCCTGAAGATCGCCGGGTGCGACCCCTACCTCGATGTCGAGCTCAAGGAGCGGGTCCCGGCAGCGATCGATCTCCTGGAGCTGGAACGGGGCGGCGTCGACGACGCCGGGCGACCCGAGCTGCGCGACGCCGTCGTGTCGTCGTTCGATGTCGAGGTCATCCGCTGGCTGGCCGACGAGCGCCCGACCTGGGCGCGCTGGCTGAACGCGATCGACCTCCACCCGCCGACGATCGAGCTGGCGCTCGACCTGGGTTGCCAGGCCGTCTCCGTCGACTGGCGCCGGATCGACGAGCCGGCGATGGCGCGCGCGACCGACGCCGGGCTCGAGGTCGCTGCCTGGACCATCCGATCGAAGGCCGACTACGACCGGCTCGCCGGCCTCGGCGTCGTCGCGATCTGCGCGGAGGCCGAAGCGCTCGACGGCTGATCCGCCGAGATCGCCTCGGCCGCCGACGTTCGGACGCCGAGGACGGTGATAAGGGCCACGGCCCCGACGACGATCCCAGCGCCGAGCCACTGGATCGGCTCGAGCCGCTCTCCCGCGACCGACGCCAAGCCCACGCCGATCACGGGGATCAGGTAGAACGACGAGGCGGCCACCGAGGCCCGGATGGCGCGCAGCGCGGCGAGATAGAACAAGTACGCGAACGCGTAGTAGAGGAGGCCGGACCCGAGGGCCGCAGCCAGCCCAGCGGGGCTGAGGGCGATCGGCAGGATTCGCCCCCCGGCCGTCGCAAGGACCGCGACGACGACCACCGCGAGGCCCAGCGCATGGAGCTGCTGGCCGGCCACCACTCCGAGGGTCGAGTCAGAGGCGCCCGGCAGCCATCGCCGGGAGGCGACCGTGTAGACGGCGCAGACCGCGACACCGGCGATCGTCAGCCCGATCCCGGACAACGACCCGCCGGCCGCCGGCTCCCCGACGACCATCGCGAGCCCCACGACCGCTGCGACCGATCCCGCGACAATCGCGCGCCCGATGCGCTCGCGGAGCACGAGAGCGGCGAGGACAAGGATCAGGATCGGCTCCAGCGCCCAGAGCAGCACGGCCACGCTGGCGCTGATCTCGACGAGGCCGACGAGGCTGAGCGCATACGCGAGGCCGGGGTTGAGGAGCCCGAGGCGGGCCAGGTTCCGGCCGTCGCCGCGCGTCGGCAGGCGCTCGCCACGGACCCGCGCGATCACCAGCAGGAAGGCGACGCTCGCGGCGAGCTGGACGGCCAGGAGCGTGATCGGCGGAACCTCGGCAACGGCCTGCTTGCTCACCACGGTGCCTCCGGCCCAGCAGGCGGCGGCAAGCAACAGGAAGACGAGATTCCGGTAGCGGCGGAGCAGGTCTCGAGCGGTCATCGTGCGCTCACGCGGAAGGCCCGCGCGGTGCGCGGGCCAAGTTGCCTGGTTGGATCAGCAGTCACATGGGCAGTTGGGACCGCAGTCGCAGTCGCACGCAGCCATGGAGCTCACCTCCTTCCGTTCATGCGGGCTTGGTGGCGCGGACGATGGCCGAGTGCATTCCCTCGGCGACGCTGTGGGTCGGGACGACCTCGACATCGATGAGCCCGACCGACTGGAGGCCCGTCCGGAACTCCCGGAACGAGAGCGCGCCGGCGATGCAGCCGACGTAGGAGCCGAGCTCCGCGCGCTGCTCGGCGGTCAGGAGGTCGTCGGCGACGATGTCGCTCACGCCCATCCGTCCACCGGGTCGAAGCACGCGGGCGATCTCGCGGAACACCGCGGTTTTGTCCGACGCGAGGTTGATGACGCAGTTACTGATGACGACGTCGACGCTGGCGTCGTCGAGGGGCAGAGCCTCGATCGTGCCCTTGCGGAACTCGACGTTCGTCGCATCTGCGTCGGCAGCATTGCGCCGGGCGAGCGCGAGCATCTCGTCGGTCATGTCGACACCGATCGCACGGCCGGTGGGGCCGACCCGGCGTGCGGACAGGAGGACGTCGATGCCACCGCCCGACCCGAGGTCGAGGACTATCTCGCCCTCGCGCAGCTCGGCCACCGCAACCGGGTTGCCGCACCCGAGCGACGAGAGGAGCGCGGCGTCCGGGAGGCCCTCGCGGGTCGCGGCGTCATAGAGGCCCACGCCCAGGGTGGCGGACGTGTCGCCGCAGCAGCTGTCGTCGCAGCAGCCGGCGAGCGCCTCGGACTTCGCGGCCGCCTCGTGCTGTGTCACCGAGGTCGAGGCGGCGATGGCCGCCTGGGCGTAGCGGTCGCGGACCTGCTCCTGGATCGGGTTCAGGTCGATGGTCTGGTCGGGCACTGCGGGCTCCTCAACGCGAAAGAGAAGAGCGGCCCCGGAGGGCCGCTCGTGGATCAGGGTTCAGGCTGGGCAGTTGCAGGCCTCGGTCGTCGCCGAGCCGCCTGCGAAGGCGACGCGGAGGCGCGAGCCCAGGCCGAGCCTCGCGACAAGGCCGGGGCGAGCCGTGGCAGGCGGGGCCGCCTCGGCGCCTTCGTGATGGTCGGTTGCGACGCGCGCGTCGAGAAGGGCGGTCTCGTGGATCCGGCTGCGGTCGAACGACTCGCCGCCGAACGCGAAGTGGGCCATCTGGATCTCTGACATCTCGGTCGGTCTCCCTTGCTGTATCGACGGCGGTCAATATGACAGGGGTATTGATGGTTGTCAATATCGAAGTTTGTCGATACGATACGCCCGACATGGCGAAATCGAACGACCCCGACATCCAGCTCCTCGCGGCCCTCGCGGACCCCACGCGAATGGAGATCCTGCGTGAGCTCGCCGGGGCGCCGGAGGTCTGCGCCTGCGACTTCACGTCGTGCTGCGACGTCTCGCAGCCGACGGTCTCGCACCACCTCAAGGTCCTTCGCGACGCGGGTGCTGTCGTATCGGAGCGTCGCGGGAGCTGGGTCTTCTACAAAATCGCGCCGAACCTCGGGGAGCGTCTCGCCGGGATCACCGGCGGCCTGGTTCCGGGCCCGGGCATCCCGGCCTCGACCCTGGCCGCTCGCGCAGCCCGCGCTCGCGCCGGCACCACCGCGGAGCCGATCCAGCTGGCATCACGACCCAGCTAGCGAGCCTCCAGCAGCTCCGCTCGGATCCGCGCGCCGATCTCGTCCCGCACCCGTCGGAAAACCCGGAGCCGCTCCTCGTCCGTGCCCGTGGCCGCGGATGGGTCATCGAACGACCAGTGCAGCTGAGTGCTCGCGCCCGGGAAGAAGGGGCAGGCCTCGCGCGCGTCGTCGCAGACCGTGATCGCGGTGTCGAAGGTTTGGCCGTCGTAGACGTCGAGCCGTTTGCTGGACTGGCCGCGGATGTCGATGCCCAGATCTTCCATCGCGCTGATCGCGAGGGGCCGGACCTCGGTCGCTTCGACGCCCGCGCTGTGGACCTCGAAGCGGTCGCCGGCCCACGCCCGCAGCAGCCCCTCGGCCATCTGCGACCTGGCGCTGTTGTGGGTGCAGAGGAAGAGCACGCGCCGCACGACGGTCACCCGGGGCGCGGCATCAGCTCGGAACGGCGTCCGGTGGGAGGAGCCACGCCAGCGTGCCCTTGCCGGCTCCGATGGAGCGCTCGGGGAGGTCGATCCGAACGAGCGCGCCTTTCGAGAGGGCCAGCGGTGCATCGACCAGCCACGACGCGAGGGTGCTGAAGTCGGGGTCGTGGCCGACGATCGCAACGGTTGACGACGACGCGGAGAGCTCGGCGACGAGCGAGGCCAGCGCCTCGGCGTTGAAGCCGGCATCGAGACGAGGCTCGATCGTCGATTCGCGACCGATCCGGCGGCCGATGAGCCGGGCGGTGTCCGCCGCGCGGACCCGCGGCGACGTGAGAAGCGGTTCCGGGCGCAGGCGAAGGCGATCGAGGAGGTCCCCGAGCCGCTTGGCCTGCTTCCGGCCCTTCTTCGAGAGCGGTCGCTCCGCGTCGTTGCCGGTCCACGCGGCCGAGTCACCGGCGTCCGCGTGGCGGATGAACAGGATCGTCAAGCCCTTCGGCGCCGCGCGGCGGGGAGCGGCCGTGGCTGTGGCCGTGTTGCGTGCCGCCGCGGGCTTCGGGACGGCCTTCGGCGACGCTCCGCTTGGCGCCTTGGTGGTGGCCTTCGGCTTCGTCGCGGTGGCCTTCGGCTTCGTCGCGGTGGCCTTCGGCGTCGTCGCCGGCTTGACGGCGGCCTTGGGGGTGCGAGCCGCGGACTTCGCGGCCCCTGCCCTGGCAGCGACCGGCTTCGATGCGGGCTTCGTCGCGTCCGTCATCGAACGACCTGCGCGTGCGCGACCGGGATGAACCTGCGAAGCCGTCCCGAGACCTCGGTGAGCACCCGGTCGAAGGCCGCTCGCTGGTCCTCGATGGTTCCGTCGGTCGCTGTTGGGTCGTCGAGACCCCAGTGGAGGGTCTCGCGTCCGCCGGGGAACACCGGGCAGACGAGCCGCGCCCGATCGCAGAGCGTGATCACGTAGTCGAACCGGCTGCCGACGAACTTGCCGACCGGCTTGGACTCGGCCTGGCTGCTGTCGATCCCGACGCGTGCCAGCGCTGCGAGTGTCAGCGGGTTGATCGGTCGTGGGTCCACGCCGCCGCTGACGACCTCGAAGCGGTCACCCGCCTCGTTGCGCAGGATCGCCTCGGCCATCTGGCTCCGGGCGGAGTTGCCGGTGGAGATGAAGATCACCTTGACGCGCGGCGCGGCCGCGACCGCGCCGTCGATGGGAGGGCTGGCCTCGAGCGTCATGGGTTGAGGTCCTCCACCTGGCCGGTCGCGAGGTAGACGACGTCCTCGGCGATGTTGGTCACGCGGTCCCCGATCCGCTCGACCCAGTGGGCCGCAAGGATCACCCGCGTTCCGCTCTCGACCGAGTTCGGGTCGGCTCGCATCAGCTCGATGATCTCCACGAAGATGGCCCGGTAGCTGTGATCGATCTCGTCGTCGCGCGATGCGACCTGGCGAGCCAGGACGTCGTCGATGTCGATCAGGGCCGAGACGACGCCCCGGACCTGCTCGGCCGCGAGGTTGCCGATCCGGGCGAGGTCACGGATCTCGCGTAGCGCCGGCTCCTCGAACAGCCGTCGGGCGACCTTCGCGATGCCCGAGGCGTGATCACCGATTCGCTCGAGCTCGAAGGCGACGTGGTCGAGCGCCATCAGGAATCGCAGGTCCCGGGCCACCGGCGACTGCGTCGCGATCGTCATGAGGACCGTGTCCGCAATGTCCCGTTGCATCTCGTTGACCCGGGCGTCCTCGGCGATGACGTGCTCGGCGAGCTCGGCATCGCGCTCCACCACGGCGCGAATGGCGTCGCGGATCTGGGATTCCACCAGCGAGCCCATGCGGAGGATGCCGTCCTTGACGAGGCGCTCGTCGCGATCGAGGGCGCCTCGGGAGGGCGGCGCCACCGCGCTGCGGAGCACGGTCATCGTTGGTTCCACGTTCGTCTCCATCAACCGAACCGCCCGGAAATGTAGTCCTCGGTGAGTTGCTCGCGAGGGTTCGTGAAGATCTTCACGGTGTCATCCGTCTCCACCACGTAGCCGGCTCGATCCTCGCCCATGGTGAGGAACACCGTCCGGTCCGACGCGCGCGCGGCCTGCTGCATGTTGTGAGTGACGATGACGATCGTGTAGTCGCGCTTCAGCTCCGCCATGAGCTCCTCGATCTGGAGCGTGGATCGTGGATCCAGCGCCGAGCAGGGCTCGTCCATCAGGATCACCTCGGGCTCGACCGCGATCGTGCGCGCGATGCACAGCCGCTGCTGCTGGCCGCCCGAGAGGGCCATCCCGGATTGCTTCAGCTTGTCCTTCACGTCGTTCCAGAGTGCCGCGCGCCGGAGGCTTCGCTCCACGAGCTCGTCCATGTCGCCCTTGTAGCCGTTGATCTTCGGCCCGAAGGCGACGTTCTCGTAGACCGACTTCGGGAACGGGTTGGGCTTCTGGAAGACCATCCCGATCCGCCGGCGAACCGCAACCGGATCGACCCCCGGCGCATAGAGGTCCTGGCCCTCGAACCGGATGCTGCCCTCGGTTCGGTAGGACGGGATCAGGTCGTTCATCCGGTTCATCGTCCGGAGCAGGGTCGACTTGCCGCAGCCGGACGGGCCGATCAGGGCGGTGACCTCGCGGGGCCGGACGTCGATCGCGACATTCCTGACCGCCCGGAAGCTGCCATACCAGCAGCTCACGTCTTCGAGGGTGATGACCGGGTCGGCAGCAGCCGGCTTGGGCGTGCCCTCACGGCTCACGGTCTGGCTGTCGATGGCCGCAATCGAAAGCATCGGTCGACGTCCATCATCGCGCCCGTCGAAGCGGACGTCGACCCGCGCGTCGCGGTCCTCGCCCGGGTCGTGCAGCTCTGGTGCCTCGGGCGGCGCTGGGAGGCGGATCATCGGGCTGCGCTCCTCTACCACTGGATGTGTCGGGAAAGTCGGGCCCGGACGATGAGCGCCAGGGCATTGAGGGCGAGCATCAGGCCCAGGATCACCACGATCGCGGCCGCTGACAGGCCCTGGTACTCGTCCTGTGGCCGGCGGGCCCAGTCGAAGATCTGGATGGGCACGACCGTGTACTGACCCGCGAGGGGATTCGGCAGGAATGTCACGAAGGCGAAGGCGCCAACCAGGATGAGCGGCGCGGCCTCGCCGATCGCCCGAGCCATCGCGAGGATGATCCCGGTCATGATCCCCGGCGCCGCGGCGGGCAGGACGGACCGCCGGACCATCTGCCAGCGGGTCGCGCCGAGCGCGTACGCGCCCTCGCGCTGGGCGTGGGGCACGGCCTTGAGCGCCTCCACGGAGGCGATGATCACGACCGGAAGAATAAGGAGGGACAGGGTGAGGGCGGCGGCGAGGACCGTTCGGCCGAGGGCCAGCATCCGCACGAACAACGCCAGGCCCAGGATCCCGTAGACGATCGATGGCACCCCGGCGAGGTTGCTGATGTTCGTCTGGAGGAGGCGGTTCAGCCGGCTGTCGGAGGCGTACTCCACGAGGTAGATCGCCGCGGCGATGCCGACCGGGAACGTGACCAGGCCGACGATGAGCCCGATCTCGAGGGTGCCCACGAGCGCCGACAGGATCCCGGAGCGGATCGGCCGCGCGGACGGGAAGCTCGTGAGGAACTGGACATCCAGCCAGGGGGCGGCACGGATGAACACGTCGGTCAGGAGCGCGATCAGCGTCACCAGGAGCAGCCCGACCGCCGCCAGACACGCGCCGTAGAAGATGGTGCCGGTGATCCGGCGGCGCATCAGGGCCGGCTCGAAGCGGGGGACGGCCGGAGCGGGCGCGGCGGGCGCCGTCGGCGCGATCGACGCCATCAGTAGGCCGTCCTGAACTTGCGAACGACCCAGGTGCTCAGGAGGTTGAGCGCGAAGGTGATCAGGAACAGGGTTGCGCCGACGGCGAAGAGGGCCTTGAACTCGATGGAGCCCTGAGCCGTCTCGCCGATGGAGACCTCGATGATGAACGCGGTCATCGTCTGGACGCTCTGGGTCGGATCGAGGGTCAACTGCGGTTTCGTCCCGACTGTCAGGACCACCGCCATCGTCTCGCCGATCGCACGGCTCATCGCGAGGATGATCGAGGCCATGATCCCGGACAGGGCCGCGGGGAAGACGACCTTGCGGACGACCTCGAACCGGGTCGCGCCCATCGCGAACGCCGCCTCGCGCAGGCCTCGCGGCACGGCCCGCATCGCGTCCTCGGAGATCGAGGCGATCAGCGGCGTGATCAGGAGGCCCACCACGATCCCGCCCGAAAGCGCCGAGAAGACGCCGATGTTGTCCTGTCCCAGCAGCGGCCGGAGGATGTTCGGGGCGATGAAGTAGAGCCCGAAGAAGCCGAGGACGATCGTCGGCACGCCCGCGATCGTCTCCAGGATCGGCTTCACCACGTTCCGGACTCGCTCCGAGGCGAACTCGGAGAGGAACGCGGCCGAGAGCAGGCCCAGCGGCACGGCGATCACCATGGCGATGCCTGCGACCAGCAGCGTTCCCGAGATCAGCGCCAGCACGCCCCACGACTGGGGCTTGATCAGGGCCGACCACTTCGTGCCGGTGAAGAAGTCGATCGGGCTGACCTCGGCGAAGAACTCGAACGTCTCGAAGGCCAGGACCGAGATGATCCCGATGGTCGTGATGACGCCTAGCGCGGCCGCCGCAAACAGCAGGCGCTCGATGATCCGCTCGGTCAGCGGGCGGCGATGCGTGAGGGAAGTGGTCGCGGCGGCCATCAGTCGATCGATGTCCTCGTCAGGTCGGGTGGTCGGGAGGAAACGGGGACGCCGGCCCGGGGTCCGGGCCGGCAGTTCCCCGTGAGGAGGAGCGTGGTCATCCGCCGACGGCGGCCTCCCATTCGGCGGTCTCGCTCGTGAGGAGTGCATCCGGGGCAGCCACGTAGCCCTTCTCGGCTGCGAAGTCCTGGCTGCCGGCGAGGTAGAAGTCGACGAAGGCCTTGAGCTCGGGGCGAGTCTTCGCCTCGCCGACGTTCGGGTAGATGAACAGCGGGCGCGAGAGGGGCTTGTAGGTCCCGTCGTTGATCGTCGCCTCGGTCGGGGCGACGCAGCCGCTCCCGGCGTCGATCTCGACGGCCTTCAGCTTGTCCTGGTTCTCCACGTAGTAGGCGTATCCGAAGAACCCAATCGCGTTCGTGTCGCCGGCGACGCCGGTCACGAGCACGTTGTCGTCCTCGTTGGTCGTCGCCAGCGTCGTGGCCGCGTCGACCTCGCCGTTGATGACCTCGGTGAAGTAGTCGAAGGTGCCGGAGTCCGCGCCGGGCATGAAACGGTTGATGGTGTCGGCCGGGAAGTCTGCGCGAACGTCGCTCCACTTGAGGTCCTGCGGGGAGTCAGGGCCGTAGATCATGGCCAGCTCCTCGACGGTCAGGCAGGTGGCAAACGCATTGTCGGGGTTCACCACGACGGTCAGGCCGTCGATCGCGACCTGGAGCTCCACGTACTCGATGTTGTTGGCTGTGCAGGCGAGGCCCTCGCCCTCGTCCTCGGCCTTGATGGGCCGGGAGGCGTCGTTGATATCGGTCTCGCCGACGCAGAACTTCTTGAAGCCG
>JBKKDM010000048.1:0-9561 GCA_046707905.1 Candidatus Limnocylindrales bacterium | reverse complement strand
AGCCCCGTCGGCTACAAGTTCATCGGCCCGCTGATGATCGAGCACGGCGCGATGATGGGCGCCGAGGAATCGGGCGGCTTCGGCTTCGGGATGCACCTCCCGGAGCGCGATGGCATCTACGCCGACCTGCTCCTGCTCGACCTGTTCCTCAAGGAGCAGGCGCGCGGGAACTGGCCGCCGTCGAAGGCGGTCGCGCAGTTCCACGAGCTCGCGGGTCCATCGTTCTACCGCCGCATCGACGTCCACGTCGACCGGGCCATCTACGGCGAGACGAAGCGCCGGCTGCTCGAGGGCCTGGTTGCGACGCCGCCCACGGCGCTCGCCGGCGCGCCCGTCGTGCGGACCCAGGCGCTGTCGACGAACGACGGCTTCAAGTTCTTCGTCGAGGACGGCTCGTGGCTGCTGATCCGGACCTCCGGGACGGAGCCGCTGGTCAGGGTCTACACGGAGGCGACGTCGGCGGAGGCGCAGGACGCGCTCGTCGAGGCCGGGGAGACGCTGGTCCGCGGGTGAGCGAGGTCCTCGACGATCTGGCGCCCGTTCCGCCGCCGCCGGCCGGCTCTCTTCCGAGGCGGGTCGACAAGCCCTGGGGCTACGAGCTCGTCTGGGCCCATGCGGAGCAGTACGTCGGCAAGATCATCGTCATCGAGACCGGGAAGCGCCTGTCCCTGCAGCATCACGAGGTCAAGGACGAGTGGATTCACGTCCTCGACGGGCGCCTTGCGCTAACCCTCGAGACCGACGATGGCGACCTCGAGATCCAGGAGCTGGGACCGGGCGAAGGCGCGCACGTGGCCGTCCGCCGGGTCCATCGCTTCGAGGCGATCGAGACGTGCACCCTGATCGAGGTCTCGACCCCCGAGCTGAACGACGTCGTTCGCCTCGAGGATGACTTCGGGCGGGAGGGCACGAACGCGCCGTAGACTCCGCGGCAATGGGCGACTTCCTGGCCGAGACGACTGATCTGCTGCGCCGGACCCCTGACGTCGTTCGGGCACTGCTCGGTGGCATTCCAGATCGATGGACCGGCACGCCCGACGTCGAGGGCGGGTGGCGGCCCAAGGACGTCGTTGGACACTTGATCACCGCGGAGCTCGACGACTGGCTCGTGCGGACGCATCGGATCCTGGAGCACGGCACGTCGGTTCCGTTTGACACGTTTGACCGCTTCGCCCACCAGGGCCGCGACGACGACCTGACCCTCGACCAGCTGATCGCGCGATTCGCGGCGCTCCGTGCGGACAATCTCCGTGAGCTCGATCGGCTCGTTGCCGACGGCGACCTGGACAAGCGAGGCACCCACAGCGCCCTCGGCGAGGTGACGCTCCGGGAGCTGCTCGCAACCTGGGCGGTCCACGACCTCGACCACGTGTCGCAGATCTATGCCGGCATGGCCGGCGCGTACGACGCCGACGTCGGCGCCTGGAAGCAGTACCTCGGGATCCTCCTCCGCCGCGACGATCCCGCCGCAATCGCGGGCTGAGATTCGGCGATCGACGTCATCTTTCCCATGGTCGGTCGCGGCGACGAGGTGTAGGCTTGGGGCGCGCCCGCCTCGCTCGGTCGGTGCCAAGGACCGTGCGGCGGCCGCCATGCCCCACCGGGGGCCTGGAGGGTCTGGCCTGATGCATTCGTCCCTGATCGGCAAGGTCGAAAAGGCGAACCGCTACGCCCGCGAGCTCGATCGAATTTCCATCGATCGCCTCGCACTCACGTTCCGTGGCGACAACGACACCCACCACGTGAGCCTCGACGCCGGTCAGTGGCACTGCACCTGCCACTATTTCGAATCGTGGGCTAGTTGCGTCCACCTCCTGACCCTCCAGAAGGTGTTCGGGGTGATGCTCCCCGACGACGCCCAGGTCTCGATCTTCACGCCCGCCCCGGTCCCGGCACCCGCCTGACGGGCTGGAGGCCGGGCGACAGCCCGGCCTCCAGGTTTCGAAGCGAAGATCACGGCGTCGTTTGGCGCCCTCAGCACTCCGGCGGAGGAATGATGTTTCCACCGGCCCGGGAGCCGGCGCCTGCCGCGGCGCCCGACGAGCAGGAGTCGGTCGCCGTGATCCGCAGTGCCGCGGATGTCGAGTTCTGCAGCCCGTCGCTCGACGCGGAGTCGTATTGAAGGCGGTAGTCGGCCGTTTGGCTGACGGTGATGGTCACGCCGTAGCTTCCAGCCGTCGCATTCGCGGTCAGCGAGCCGACGGTCGTCCAGCTGCTGGCGCCGAGCGCCTTCTTCTGAAGCGTGACGACGCGTGCGCTGAGCGCGTCGCCTGAAAGCTCGCGGGCCGCCGCCGCCGTCGCGATCTTGAGGGTCCCGGTGATCCGGACGAGCCCACCGCTGCCGATCGATGTCGGACCCGTGATGGTCAGCGAGGTCGCGAGGTTCAGGCAGGTCGAGACCGGATCAGCGGGTGACCGTCGCTCGTACTCGAGCTGGAGCCGGGCGATATCGCAGCGCCCGAAGACGTGCTGGTTCCAGCCCTCCTTGGGCCGGTTGCGAGCCGCGAACTGGACGACGGAGTCGGTGAAGTCGCGCTCGTCGTCGTAGTTCACGTGGTGGCCCAGGAGCTCGATGTGACCGAACTCGTCGAGCGCGACGTTCTCCACGTCGTAGCAGCCGCTTGTCATGGTGGCGAGCGCCTGGCACCACTTCAACGTGCCCCAGTCGAACTGCCAGCCATGCGGCCGGAACCACATGCCCTGGAACGAGTCGGGGACACCGGTCCGGTTCATGCAGGCGATCCCGTAGCTGGAGCAGGGGACCACCAGGCCGTAGTAGATCCGGCTGTCGGCGTCGGAGACGCGCTGGAACGTGGCGGCTCGCGAGCTTCGGCTCTGGGTCACGTCCTCCGCAGCCGCCTCGATCTCCGCCGCGGCCCAGGCTGGGGGCACGCCGGCCGGATGCCACTGGTATCCGACGATCTGGTCCTTGTCCCAGCGCGTCCCCATGCCCAGGAGCGGGTTCGGGCCGTGGGCGAGGGTCGCCGGTCCCCCGGACGTGGTCGTCGCGAGGGCCGCGATGGTCGCTGCGAGGGCAGCGCGACGGGCCAGGTTGGTTCGTGCGCTCACGGCAGCACCTCCGCACCGGCGGGGCTGAAGGGATGGGGAATCGCTCCGTCGGAGGCGAGCCCGACCTCGTCGGGCCGGACCTCGATGCCCAGGAGGCCGAGGACGCCGCCCCCGACAGGGCGCTCGTTGCGGTTCATGCCGCGCAGGCCCTTGACGTCGCCGGTGGCGAGGTCGACGCGAGCAAAGCCATTCCGGGTGGAGTCAGTGACCGCGACGAGGAAGCGGCCGTTGCCCGACACCGCGGCGGACTCGGCCGTCGCCACGATCGTTGTCATCTCGCCGGTCGCGAGATCCCAGCTCTGGATCGGGCACGGGAAGCCGAAGCACTGATCCCAGGTGATGACGCTGTCAGCGGTGATGGCGATCAGCGAGCCTTGCGAACCCTCGAGACGGGCGACGGGAACGAGCCCGAGACGAAGATCGAAGACGCGGGTCAGGCAGCCCATGTCGGTGCACGACTGGACGGCCAGGAGGCGGGCGTCCGGCTCGAGGCGAAGATCCGTGACCCAGTTCGGGCCGCGCTCGGGATCGGGCTCGAGCGCCGGTGCCACCAGCACTGGCTCGCCCGCTCCGTCCGACGCGTAGCGCCACGTCCCGAGATCGGCCCGCGCTTCGCGGTCCACGAGGTGAACGAGCACCGACCCGTCCCCGGGATCGACGATCGCCCCGCGCGCGAGCTCCGCCGTCTCGTGGACCAGGAACGCACAGCCCTGCTCCACCGAGACGAGGCGGACCCGCGAGTGCCGGCCGTCGTCCGCGGTGACGGCGACGATGCCGCCGGTGGGCCCGCTCGCTAGCGCGTCTGGCGCGAGCTCGAGCGTGAGGCTCGCAGCGCCTCCTCGGCCCAGCGCGAGGTGCCGCCCGACGAGCCCGCCGTTCGCGTCGAGCCGACCCGACATCGCCCACCAGGCGCCATGCCCGGCGACAAGCGCCGGCTTGCCCTGCGCGTTCTTCCCGATCGGCGACGTGGCGCAGGCTCCAGCCGGGCGCACGGTCGTCCGGCCGCCGGCCTCCACTCCGGCCTGGAACCGGCTCAGCGCGAGCGCGATCGCGATCAACGCGATCGGCGGCCCGAGCCAGATCGTCCAGCGACGTCTCGACATCTCGACCTCCGCGGCGGGTTGCCGGCGGGAGGGGGCGATGGCGACGCCATCATCCACCCCGCTGGTGCACGCGCAGCCAACGGGCTATCACCCGCGGCTTACTCGCGGCTTATCGCCAGGGCGGAGTGCTAGGCTGCGACCGTCGTCACCCGACGACACGCTGCTGGGCCGCGAAGCCGGTGTGAATCCGGCACAGTCCCGCTACGGTGACCATCGCCCGCAAGAGCGCGATGGAAGTCCGGTCGCCGACCCGCAGTGCTGCTCGACCTTCGAGAGAAAGGGTAGGCACCGCGATGCGATCACCCTAGGCAGTCCTCCGCCGTCCGCGGCTGCGCCCTGTTCGCGCGCGCCGCGCCCCAACTGACCACCGCGGAGACTTCCATGGCTGCCCCGTTGATTCGCCGTTCCTCGCGCTTGTTCGGCGCGCTCGTTCTCGTCGTGGCCGGCTGCACCCCTACTGCGACCAGCACCACCAGTCCGTCGACCACCACACCGCCCACCACGGCCCCGACTGCCGTCCCGCCGTCCCCGACCGCGGCGCCGGCCTTCCCGGTCACGCTGACCGATGATGAACGCACCGAGGTCACGATCCAGGCGGAGCCCCAGAGGATCGTGTCGCTGACGCCCGGCACCACCGAGACGCTGTTCGCGCTCGGCGTCGGCGACCGTGTCGTGGCCAAGGTCGAGGACATCGCGAACTTCCCGCCCGAGGCGGCTGACGTCCCGGTCGTCGCGACGTTCGAGGGCGTCGACGTCGAGAAGATCGTCGACCTGGAGGCCGACCTGGTCGTGTCCGGCGGCGCCGGGCTCACGCAGGGTCCGGCCGTCGAGCAGCTTCGCCGCGCCAACATCCCCGTCGTCGTCAGCTACCCGACCACCATCGAAAGCGGCGTGGAGAGCATCAAGCTCCTCGGCCGCGCGGTAGGTGCGATGGCGGAGGGCGAAGCCCTGGCCGAATCGATCAGGAGCGACCTCGACGAACTTGCCGCGATCGCCGCGACGGCGGCGACGAAGCCCCGCGTCTTCTACGAGATCTCGGTCTTCAATGGCATCTTCACGCCGCCCGCCGACTCGATCTACGGCGAGATGTTCCTCCTGGCCGGCAGCGAGCCGATCTCCGGCGACGCGAACTACGCCATCTCGCTCGAGGAGCTGGTGGACGCCGATCCGGAGGTCATCCTCCTCGGCGACGCGGCCTACGGCGAATCGGCCGAAACGGTCGGGGTTCGCCCCGGCTGGGACGGCATGACCGCAGTGAAGGACCGGCGGATCGTCCCGATCGACGACATCGTGGTGACTCGACCCGGGCCGCGCCTCGCCGAGGGCCTGTACGCGCTGATCGTCGCGATCCACCCGGAGCTGGCGGGCCAGCTCCCGGCGCCCGGAGCGTCGGCTGCGCCCGCGGCAACCGGGCTGGCCTGGCTGCCGGCAGCCGCCTGAGCCGCTGCGGAAGGCTCGTCTCGACGTGACCGCCGCCGTCGCCTCGCACCCGCGTTCGCAGACCCGGTCGTCGCTCGCGCGACGGCCGCTCGTGCTCGCGGGCGCGGGGCTCGCGAGCCTCCTCGTGGTGCTCGTCGCGGGCGTCGCCGCCGGGTCGGTCTACGTGCCGCCCGGCGAGACGCTCGCGATCCTCGCCCACCGTCTCTTCGGCCTCGAAGCCGCGCCGACCTGGACCGCGGCCCAGCAGACGATCGTCTGGGAGCTGCGCTTCCCGCGGGTCCTCATGGCCGCGACCGTCGGCGTCGGCCTCGCCGTCGCCGGCGCCACGTTCCAGGGCGTGCTCCGGAACCCCCTCGCCGACCCGTACGTACTCGGGACGGCCTCGGGCGCCGCCCTCGGCGCCGCCGTCGCGGTGATCCTGCACGTGCCAACGCTCGTGCTCGAGCTCGGGCTGCTGCACGGGCTCGCCTTCGCCGGCGCGCTCGGGGCCGTGTGGCTCGTGTACCGCCTCTCCCGCGTGGGCGGGCACGGGCAGATGACCAGCCTGCTCCTCACCGGCTACGCCGTGGGCTCGCTCCTTGCCGCGGGGCTCTCGATGGCGATGTTCGTGTCGGGCTCGGGGCTCCGCCAGATCTTCTCGTACCTGCTCGGCGGGTTCGAGTCGGCCTCGTGGATGCGATTCGCCACGGCCCTGCCGCTGATCGCCGGCGCGTCCCTGTTGATCGCGCTTCGCGCCCGCGCGCTGAACGGCTTCCTGCTCGGTGAGGAGGCGGCCTCGCACCTCGGGATCGACGTTCGTCGCGAGCGCGCGATCCTCCTCGGCCTGGCGTCGCTGGCAACTGCAGCAGCCGTCGCCGTCTCGGGGCTCATCGGGTTCGTGGGGCTCGTGGCGCCGCACCTGATGCGGCTCGCCGTCGGCCCGAACGCCCGACTCGTCCTGCCCCTCGCGGCGCTGTTCGGCGCGATCCTGATGGTCGCGAGCGACCTCGCAGCGCGGCTCCTCGGCGACATCCCCGTCGGGGTCGTGACCGCGGTGATCGGCGCGCCGTTCTTCCTCACGCTGCTCCGCCGGACCCGGGCCGGCTACGACCTGTGACCGCCGCCATCCGCGTCGAGCGCCTGACCGTCGCCTACCGCGACCGGCCGGCGATCAGCGACGTCGACCTCACGATCGAGCCAGGTGACCTTGTCGCCCTCGTGGGTCCGAACGGAGCCGGCAAGTCGACGCTGCTCCGCGCCATCGCCGGCCTCGTCGAGCCGGCTGCGGGCACGGTCGAGCTGGCCGGCGCCCCGATGGCGTCGCTCGACCGCCTCGCCGTCGCCCGCCGCCTGGCGGTCGTCCCTCAGCTGCCGAGCCTGCCGTTCGCCACGACCGTCGAGGAAGTCGTGGCCCTCGGGCGGCTGCCCCATGAGCACCCGATCCGCGGCCTCCGACCGGCGGATCGCGCGGCCATTGCCGCCGCCATCGACCGTGTCGGGGTCGGTCACCTCTTCGGCCGCGACGCTCGCGAGCTGTCGCTCGGCGAGCGCCAGCTGGTGCTCCTGGCGATGGCCGTCGCCCAGGACGCGCCGGTCCTCGTCCTCGACGAGCCGACCGTCCACCTCGACCTCCGCCACCAGGTCGAGGTCATGGAGCTCCTCGTCGACCTCAATCAGCGGGACGGCACGACCGTCGTCGCCGTGCTCCACGACCTGGGACTGGCCGCGCACTTCTTTCCTCGGGTGGTCGTCATCGAGCGGGGCCGGGTGGTTGCCGATGGGCCGCCGACCGATTCCCTGACGCCGGAACGGATTCGCGAGGTCTTCGGGGTCGACCCGGCACTGGTTCGATTGGGCGCCTAGGCGAGGCGACGAGCTCAGGCGCGGCCGAGGGCCGCCTCGGTCAGCTGGGCAACCATGTCGGTGTGGCGGGACATGTCGAGGCCCGTGCGCGGCATCGTCGCCGTCGGCCCGAAGCCGATGATCCTGTTCGTCGCCGCGAGCAGCTTGATCGCGATGGTCGCAGTCCAGAGGGACAGGCCCTTCGGCTCGGGCATCGCGACCGATACGCCTTCCGACTCGTCGATCGCGTCGAGGTCGAAGGCGATGTACATCCCGTCGGTCCGGTCGCCGACGACCCGGGCCCACGTCTCGAGCGCCGCCAGGCCCGCCGGACCGGCGAGCATCCCCGACCCGAACTGGGCGATCGGCGAGGCAGCGAGCATCCGCGACTCCTGCTCGTCGAGGACCTGCGCGCCGAGGAGGGCCGCGTCCTCCTCCTTGACGGTCGGGCCGGACACGGAGGCCACGAGCTGTGCGTCACCGCGGCCGCAGAGCATCGCGAAGGGCATGCCCCAGACGTTGCCGGACGGCGTGGTGGTGGGGATGTTGAAGTCGCCGTGGGCGTCGAACCAGGCGATCGCCAGTCTCGAGTCCGGGAATCGGCGCTTCAGGCCGGCCATCGCGGCGGCGTGCGACGTGCAGTCGCCGCCGACCATGAGCAGCCGCGGGGGCATCGTCGCGGCGTCCTTGCCGCCGAGTGCGCGGTGGACGTGGACGATTAGGCGGGGCATGTACTCGAGGATCCGCTGGCGGTTCTTCATGAACGGATCATCGTCCGCCGCCCACCCGGCCTCGATCGGGGCGTCCCCGTTGTCCATGATCGGCATCCCGGCGAGACCCTTGCGGGCCTGAAGGCGCTCAAGGAGACCCATCTGGCGAAGCGCCTGCGGGCCGCCGTCCATGCCCGGGAAGTGGCCGCCCAGCGCGGTCGGTGAGCCGACCATCGCGATCGTCTCGGCAAGTTCGGGGATTGGCATCTCGGGCAGGGTAGCCCTGCCGGCCGCGAGGGTGCCCCGGACGATCAGGTCAGCGCGGCGCATCATCCGTTCGTGCGCATCGCCGACTTCGCCCTCGAGCGGTATTTCGCCAAGTGGGAGTTCGCCGTTCAGCACGTCGCGTGCGCCAGCGACGTCGAGGGCTGGTCGATGACCGACCTCCTGGCGCTCGCCGACGACGAGACCCGCTCGATGTGGGACGGACTTCGGCTTGGCTACACCGAGTCGACCGGCCACCCGCTGCTCCGAGCGGAGATCGCGCGGCTGTACGAGTCGATCGCGCCGGACGACGTGATGGTCTTCGCCGGCGCGGAGGAGGCGATCTACTGCCTCATGAGCACCGCGCTCGAGCCGGGCGACCACGTCGTCGTCACCTGGCCGGGCTACCAGTCGCTGTACGAGGTGGCGCGGTCGGTCGGGGCGAAGGTCGGGCTCCACCTGCTGCGCGAGGAGGACGACTGGTCGCTCGACGTCGACCGGCTGCTCCGGTCGCTCCACGACGACACGAAGATGGTCGTGGTCAATGCGCCGCATCAGCCGACGGGGATGCTCCCGACCGAGGCGGAGTGGCGACGTCTCGCGGAGGAGTGCCGCTCCCGCGGGATCCGCCTCGTGGCCGACGAGGTCTACCGCTTCCTCGAGCACGATGGGGCCGCGACCCTGCCGGCGGGCGCCGACCTCGACGAGCGCGCCGTCTCGATCGGGGTGATGTCGAAGACCTTCGCGATGGCGGGCCTCCGGATCGGCTGGCTGGCGACGCGCGACCGCTCCGTCCTCGAGCGCTGTGCGCGGCTGAAGGACTACACGACGATCTGCTCGTCGGCGCCGTCAGAGGTGCTGGCCCTGATCGGCCTTCGAGCCCGGGACGCCGTGGTGGCAAGGAGCCGGGCCATCGTGGTCTCGAACCTGGCGCTCCTCGAGGATCTCCTCGCGCGCCGAGGCGACGCCTTCACCTGGGTCCGGCCGCGCGGTGGCTCGACCGGCTTCCCGCGGCTCGTCGAGGGCGGTCCCGCCGGGCGGTCCGCTGAGGCCTTCGCGGCCCGCCTCGTTGAATCGAGCGGCGTGCTGCTCCTGCCGTCGACGACCTTCGGCTTCGACGACACCCACTTCCGGATCGGCCTCGGGCGGACGGA
>JBKKDM010000047.1:0-9084 GCA_046707905.1 Candidatus Limnocylindrales bacterium | reverse complement strand
CGCCTCCGAACCGGCCTTTGGCTTCGTGGCGACGGTCTTCGTGTCGGGCGACGTCTCACGCGTCGCGGCCTTCGCCAATGCGGCCTCCCCTGCTCTCGCGCCGGTCTCCCCAAGCGCTCGCGTGCGGACGCTCAGCCTAGCCGATCTTCGATCCGATTCGGCAGCGATGCACCTTCTCCTGACAAATCCCCGCCAAGCGTCGCTTCGGCACGCTCCTGCCACGCCGGCGGCGCGGGATTCAGTCCGCTCACGCTCGTTTCGCGCGACGAACCGCCGCATCGGGCCCGATTCCGGGTCGACAACCCTCGACCTTGCTGCCGTAGCGCCGTGTCGCGTGGATTTGGCAGCGAAGGGACCGAATCGACCTCCCACGGCACCGTACGCGGAGTTTTGGCACCAACCGTGCAGCCGACCCGGCGTCGTCGGAAGAACGAGACAAGGCCGGCTGTTCGTGGCCGGCCTTGTCGTCACGCATCGGGGCTCGCCCCTCGATGGAGGCGACGAGCTCCGCTACGCGATCACGGAGCGCACGAGAAGCTGTCGAAGTGGCCGGGCGTGCCCGGGTACGCGGAGCCGGAGTTCGACTTCACGTCGGCGTTGGAGACGAGCGCCAGCTCGTTGTAGCCCGAGGTGCCCTTCGTCTGGACATCCGCCAGCGACTTGCCCGCGCCGAGCGAGAAGGCGAGCTGCTGGAGGAACGACTGGAGGCTGGGGCTGAAGAGCCGGACGTCGTTGTAGCCGCCGTAGGCCGACGGGCAGTGGGTGTACAGGTTGTACGCCCCCGTCCAGTCCATCAGCTTGTCGCCCTGGTTCGGGCCGTTGTCGGCGATGTTCGCCTGCATGACGTCCCGGTCCCAGCCGCCGTAGATCCAGTCGATGCCCTGGTGGTGCTGGTGCGCCGCGAGGGCGTCGGTGGCACGGGTGTCGGTGGCCTCGAACCAGGCCGCCGGATCGACGCCCGGACGCGGCCGGTAGTCGAGGATGTCGGCGCCGCCGGTGACGGGGTCCGTCCTGAGGCCGTTGCCGCCGAACAGGTAGTCGACGTTGACGTCATTGACGCCGCGATCGCCGTTGCAGACGGTGTCGGCCGGGTCCGAGCACTCCCGACCCTTGCCGCCCCACATGACGTCGACGCCGTCGGCGCCGAACAGGTAGTCCCCGCCGCTGTCGCCGTTCATGAGGTCGTTGCCGGCAGCGCCGTGCAGCGAGTCGTGATCGGCGCCACCGCGCAGGTAGTCGCCGCCGCCGGTGGTCATGCCCGGAGACTGGAGCGGAGCCCCGTCGCCGTCATCGTTGAGATCGACCCTGCGATCGAGCGGGTGGGCGGCATACGGCGTGAAGCTGATGGCGGGTGGGCTGGTGAGCGTCACCGCGGCGCCCGGCATTGCGACGAGGCGGTTGGTGATGACGCCACGGTCGCCGACCATCGCGTCCTCGCCCGCCTCGCCGAACATCCGGTCGTTGCCGAGCTCGCCATACATGTCGTCAGCGTCGGCACCGCCGTACAGGGTGTCGTTGCCATCGCCAGCGAGCTGGATGTCGTCGCCGGCGTCGCCGTAGATGGTGTCGTGGCCCCAGACAGCGGCGGTCGATGCCGCACCGACATCGAAGCGTGCGGGCAGCGCGGTCGGGGCCAGCCCGCTCGCGTTGGCCTGGCGGACGATCGTCGGCTTGCCGGTTTGGGCCTGGTACGTCGCGTACTGGTCGTTCACGATCAGCCGGATCACGCGTCCGTTGTCGCCGAGCTGGACGTCGGCGCTGCCGTCGCCGTGGAGCTCGTCGCCGCCGTCGCGCTGCCCCGTGGTCGCGCCGGTCCCGGCGCGCGACTTGACCCATGAGCTGCCGCCGATCTGGTCGTCCTGGCCATCGGGCCCAGGCGCGCCGTCAAGGTCCGGTGCGGCGCTCTCGTGCGCGTTGCCGGTCGGCGGTGCGTTCTGGTCGCCGTAGAGGACATCGGCGGCTCCGTTGCCCTCCATGGAGTCGTCATGGGCGCCGCCGTACAGGCGGTCGACGCCATCCTGGCCGAACAGGACGTCCGACCCCGCACCACCGGAGAGCACGTCATCGCCGTGCTTGCCCGTGGTGAGCGTTGCCTTGTCGAGCAGGGTGATGGAGCGTCGCGCGGTCTGGCCGAGCCAGCTGTTCGCGACGCTGTCCCAGTCGAAGCCCGTGCCGCTGCCGGTCGTGGCCCGCGTGATCTGGGCGTTGTCGCCAAGCAGGACGTCCGCGCCGGCACCGCCGGCGATCTGGTCGCTCCCGTCGGGATCGCCGACGCCCGCGGAGACCGTGAAGGAGCTGCCGCCGATGAGGTCGTCCTCGCCGTCGTTGCCTTCGAGGCGGTCGCCGCCCTGGTTGCCTTCGACGAAGTCGTCTGCCTCGTTGCCCTTTAGGTAGTCGTCACCACCCTGGCCATAGATGCTGTCGCTGGCGCCGTTGCCCTCGACGTAGTCGGGGCCGCTGACGGCGGCCAAGGCCGCGCCGGTCCGATCGCGATCGAAGAGGACCACGGCGCGCGCCGGACCGCCCAGGATCGGGTCGGTGCCGCCGGGCCGGGTGGTGTTGCCGTTGTCACCGATGATGACGTCACGGCCGGCGCCGCCGGACAGGATCGTCTCGCCGGTGTCGGGGGCATCGGCCGCCGTCTGGCCAGCCGCCGCCCCTGGGAGCGACTCGTCGGACGAGCCGCCGATGATGTCGTCGTCCCCGGCGTTGCCGGAGATCTCGTCATCGCCGTTGTTCCCCTCGAGGTGGTCGTCGGCGTCGCCGCCGCTGATCGTGTCGAAGCCGAGGCCACCGAAGGCCCGGTCCTCGCCACCCTCGCCGGCGATCGTGTCGCCGAACCCGAGCGTTCCGTCGTTCGCGAACAGGTCGAAGACGTTGACAACGCGTGGCGCGGCCGCGCTGATGGTGCCGTTGTCGCCGACGAGCACGTCCTCGCCGTCCCCGCCGGCGAGCAGGTCGCCCGCGTCCGCGACACCAGCGGCGTTGCTGCCACCGATGACCCGGTCAGGGCCGTCCTCGCCGTAGATGGAATCCTGGTCTCTGTTGCCCATGAGGAGGTCGTCCTCGGGGCCGCCGTACAGGAAGTCGGTGTTCGTGCCCCCGAAAATCGTGTCAGCGCCGGTGCCGTCGCCGATCCCTGGGAGCGGTCCCGGGGCGTCCGGGTCGTGATCACCCCAGATGTCGTCCTGGCCGGCGTGGCCGCAGATGACATCGTCGCCGCCATTGCCTTCGGCCTGGTCGTCGCCCGCTTCGAGCGAGATCCGGTCGGCGCCTGGGCCGCCGTGAACGTCGTCGGCGCCGCCGGGGTTCGCCGTTTCGACCGGCTGGCCCACGAACGTCTTCGAGCATTCCTCGCGACCGTTGTCGCCGTAGATGACGTCTTCGGCCTCACCCGCCTTGATCTCGTCGGCGCCGAGCCCGCCACGGATGGTGTCGATGTCGCCCACCCGGAACTTCGTGAGCCTGGGAGGCGTGTCAGATTCGATGAAGTCGTCGCAGAACCGCCGTGGATGTCGTCCTTGCCGTTGCCGGTAAAGATCTTGTCCGCGCCGCCGTTGCCATAGACGGTCACGCCGGCGGCCCACCGGGGGTCATCCGGGGTGAAGGCGTTCTTTCCTTCGACCATCACGAGGTCGTCCTTGCCACCGGCGATGACGAAGTCCGCGCCACCGCCGGTGAGGATCACGTCGGCGCCATCCCGGGGGCTTGACTCGTCGCTCTCCGGGTTGGAGCCGCCGGCGACGTTGCAGAACGGGTTCTCGTCGCCATGGAGCTGGTCCGCGAACGGCCCGCTGATCAGCAGGTCCCTTCCATCCCCGCCAACGAAGCAGTTTCCGCCCTGGGAGCTATCCGAGAGGATGTCCTCGTCCGGACCGCCGCGGAGCTCGTCGCGTCCGCCGCCGCCCATGATGTCGTCGTTGCCCTCGTTGCCCTGCAGGACATCTTTCTGGTCGCCGCCGATGAGGCGGTCGTCGCCCTCCCCGCCGGAGACGACTTGCCCCGCGTCACTGGGATCGCCGCCGGCGGTCTGGACGACCTGGTCATTGCCGCCGTTGACGCGGATGAAGGCGAACTTCGTGGTGTCCACGAAGATGTCGTCTGCGCCGTCCCCGGTATCGATCACGACCTTCTCCTCGAAGGTCTTCTCGTTGTTCTTAACGACGCGGAGGATCACCGGGCGATCGGAGTCGGTGTTCAGGTAGTTCACCGTGTCGAACAGGGCCGCCGGGAACGTCTCGCGAGCGCCCTTGTTGCCCTCGACCACGATGTCCTTGGGATTGCCCTGGTCGTCGTGCGTCATGTAGACCTTGATCAGGGCCGGCTCGGTCCCGGGGAGGGCGTCGAAGAAGGCCGGGTTGATCGACACGATCGAGCCGTCCGCCTGCGCCACAGGGATGTTCGCCGGGGGCTTGCCGCAGACGTCGTCTTCCGTGAGGAAGGTGTGCTTGGCCAGCGTCTCCGACTCCGTCCCGAGGAAGTAGTCGAAGTTGGCGACCAGCTCGAAGGCGAATTCGGCGCTTCCAGCGTCCACCAACTTGCAGCCGAGCGTGGTGCCGTCTCCCTTGAGCTGGGCCGGCCGCAACTTCTCCTCGTCGTCGGGGAAGCGAAGCTTGATGTCCGGGGACGGAGCGCCGGTGATATCGACACCGGCCTCGATGATGTCCGCGGCGACCGCGATCCCGGCCTTGGAGCTGAGGTGGACGACGGCGTCGTCAGCGCCCCCAGGGTTCTGTAGGTACAGGCCGTTCAGCAGCTCCTCGCCGGGCTCGTCGTCGTTGAGCGCGGAGATGATGCCGGCCGTATCGACGCCGCCCACGAGGTGGACGCCAGCAACGATCGGGCCCTTGATCTTGACGGCGAAGATGAAGAAGCGGGCGATGTCGGTGTCGAGCTCGCCCTTGTAGCCCTGGAAGCCGGTGTCGAACTTGATGAGGTCGACGTCGCGGCCCAGCAGGAGGCCCGCGAGCGACGCGGGATCCGACATGACGGGCACGTCGAACTTGAAACCCTTGTCGCTGCCAGGGGTCGCGTCACCGTCGTTGAACGCCTTGAACAGGCTCTCCAGCTTCTCCTTGCACTCCGAGCACTTCTCCATGATCGTGTCGAGCGCCGCGACGGCGGCCTTGGGGATCTTCGTGCCCTTCGGCGTCAGCGCGGTCGTCGAGGCCAGGGTGACGGAGCCCAGGTTGACGTCGGCCCCGTTGCCCAGTTGCATCGTGATGTCGTCGAGCATCTGGATTCGCTTCAGCAGCGTCTCCAGCTTCTGGTACGGGAAGTCGTCGACGTGCGTGCTCGGGTTGATGCCCTCCGTCAGACCCATGAGCCGCAGCATCGTCACGTCCTCGCCGGCGACGAGATCGGAGAGGTCCGACAGGCCGGGGATGGGCTCGAGCATCGGCGAGGTCACCTGCCGGATCGGATGGACGACGTCGCGAAGCGACTTCGCGGCCGCCCTGAGGTCTTCGCCCACGAACTTGCTCGTCTCGATCTTGATGTCCTTGAGCGCGATCGTCAGGTTCGCCGGGTCGACGCCCGTGTCAGACACGGAGCCGAGGTCCCACTTGATATGGAGGTCAGCGTTGACGCCGCTGAGCGGACTCTTGTCGGTCGTCGCGAGGTGCCACAGCGCCTCGAACTTCGCGTTCGGCTCGAATCCGAACTTGAGGTTGCCCTCTGCATCGAGATCGACGTAGAGAGTTCCGTCGAACTTCGGGGCCTTCGTCGGGTCCGGAGTCGTCGCGGCAACGACGAGCGCGCCGAGGTTGACAGTGAAGTTGGCGTCTGGCGCGGTGATGACGGCGTGGAGCGTGAACATGTGCGAGCCAGCCGGCGTCGAGAGGGCAATGTCGCCCGCGGTGACGTGGAGCCCGATCTTGAGCGTCCAGGTCAGGTCGATGTCGAGCTTGCCGGCGTCCTTCGGCAGGAAGCCGAGCGACGGCAGGTTAAGGGAGTTGAAGGCGTGGTTCGAGTCGTCGCCCTTGGTATCGCTGAGGTCGAGGACGAGATCGATGGCGCTGATGTGCACGACGTCATGCGCCGCGTCGTTGCACTCGATGGCGTCGCCACACAACAGCTTTGCGCTCATGCCGTCGATGTCATCGAAGATGCGGGCGACTTCGGAGGGATCCCGGGCGTCGTCGAGATCGACAGCGTCGAGCGCGCTCAGATCGAGCTTGGTGAAGAGGTCCTCTACCAGGCTTCCCGGCGCACCGCCGAGGAACGGGATGGCTGAGGCATTTGTCTGCTTCGAGAACGGCTCGTCGCCCTGCTCGTCAGGGTCGTCGCCCAGGCCCTGCGTGGCATCGAGCAGCTGGTTCACCACCCCGCTGACGTTCCCATTCGTCGACGACGTCCGAGCCGTCGGCCGCGAAGACGCTCTGCGCCGACATGGCAGCCAGCGCGAGCGCGGCGATCGCGAATCCGAAAGCCTCGCGCCAGCCTCGGCGGCGTGCGTAGCGCTTCGACTGCATGGTGGTGACGCTCTGCCGGTGGGCTCCGCTCATGGCTCCGTCCTCGCGCTCGATCGGCTGCTGGTCGCGGCTGCGCATGGCAGTCCGCTTCACCCGGAAACGTAGGAAGGGGCTGTTGCAATTCCGTGGCAACCGGATGCAGGGGGCGTCGCCAACGTGGCGCGAGTGATCGGCGCGACTGATGCGCGGGGTGACTGAACTTGGGCGCAACGACGCTGGGGGCCGTGATTCCATGCGCGGGACGACTGGAACCGACAAGTCGATGCACCCGGCGACTCGATCGGCGGATGCAGGCACCCGAGGTCTGGAAGTTCAGTCGCCGGGTGACTCGTCGAGGCGCTGCGTGCTTGGGTGCTCGCGCTGCGCCCGCCACGGCGCCGGATCAGCTCGAGGCGATTGCTCCGCCGTCGAGCGCCGTGAGGTTGGCGGCCTGGATCCGCTGGCGACGTCGGAGGTCGAACTTGTAGCCGGCCGGGAGCGCGTGGAGGGTCACACCGCTGATCATGACCGGGCGGTGCCCGTGGACGTCCCACGCGTCCGTCTCGGCCGTCGCGCCGTCCACGATCGTCACGCTGCCGCGGCCGATGACCTCCATGACACCGTCGGGCCCGACGACCCCGGCCGTGTCCTCGTCGACGCCGAGGCCCAGCAGCGATGGATTCTGGGCGATGACCGAGAGCAGCCGGCCGTAGCGGTTTCGCTGCTGGAAGTGCTGGTCGACGATGACGCTCGGCAGCACGCCCAGGCCCGCGGCGAGCGCAGCCATTCGATGCTTCGGTGTCCCACCGGAGGCGCCGAACGCGATCATGTGGCTCGACATTGCCGACGCGCCGGCTGAGGTTCCCGCGACGACCGCGCCATGCCGGAACCGATCGAGGACGGCCTCCGCCAGGAGGGTGCCGCCGATCGTCGAGGACAGTCGGAGCTGGTTGCCCCCTGTCAGAAAGATGCCGGTCGCGCCCTCGACCTCGCGGACGTAGCCGGGGTCGTTGGCCTGCTGGCGGGTCATGGCGTGGAGCGGCCGGACCTCGCGGATGCCCAGGCCGGTGAAGACCTCGCGGTACCGCTCGCCCGCCACGAACCCGAGCGACGACGCGGTCGAGATCACGGCGACGATCCCTTCGTCGCCACCCGCCAGGGCGCAGAAGCGGTTCAGGATGACCCGGTCGCGGATCTTGTCCTCGGCCCCGCCGATGACCATGACGCTCCCGTCGGTGGTCGTGGCGCGGCCGCTCGTTCTTGGAGGCACGTTGCGCGGGAGTTTACCGAACGGCAACGGAAGTCGTTGCCCCGACAAAGGTCCGGCTAGGCAATCGAGGCCGCCCGCGCCTCGCGCGGACGAGGGTCGACCGGGCGCAGGAAGACTGCCGCGGCGATGAAGAATGCGATGCCCGCAAGGAAGGCTGCGCGTGGACCGTCGCCGGTCTCGGCCTTGCCGCCGACGATGTCGATGATCGGTCCGGCAACGAGCGCCGCGATGGGGCCGGCCAGCCCGACGGCGAGGTTCGAGATGCCCATGAACCGGCCCGACGAGGCTTTCGGGATGATGTCGGTCATGAGCGCCCAGTCGACCGCGAGGAAGGTCCCCGAACCGATCCCGATGAGCGTCGCACCGATCAGGAGGATGACGGGCGAAGGAGCGAGGGCGGCCACGGCGAGGCCCACGGAGCTCACCGCCGCCGCCAGGTAGATCAGGGGCTTCCGCCCGACCCGGTTCGAGAGGATCCCCGAGGGGATGGTCGCGATCGCCGTGAACACCGCCACGACGGCCCCGATGACCGTGATCCAGAGGGCCTTCTGGTCGTCCTCGAAGCCGAAGACGCGGGTCACGAAGAGCACGTAGAACCCGAGCAGGACGTTGATCCCGGCGATGAACATCAGGCGGCTCACGACGAGGAAGACGAAGCTCCGCTCCTGCAGGATGTCGAGGCCCCATGCGGAGCGCGCGATCGAGACCCAGGACCGCCCGTTGCGCGGCTTCGCAGCCGTGCCCTCGCGGACCCAGAGGATCGTCCCGACGGCCGTCGCCAGCTCCACGAGCCCGATCACGATCAGCGGGATCGTGTAGTCCCCGATGACGACCGCGTAGGCCACGATTCCGTTCCCGAGCACGAACCCGATCGTCTGCATCGCGCCGATCAGGGCGCTGGCAAGCCCGACCTGCTCCGCGGGCACGAGATCCGGCACGTAGCCCTGGAACGGCCCCTGCGCGAAGTTCGAGCTGAATTGCAGGAGTGCCAGGAAGGCCAGCACCGACAGGTACGTCTGCGACGTCGCGAGCCCGATGAGGAAGACGACGTCCAGCGTCGCGCCGATCGCGATGTATGGCTTGCGGCGGCCCCAGCGGCTGATCGTGTAATCGCTGATCGCCCCGACGGTCGGCTGGACCGCGAGCACGACCGGCAGGATCAGCCAGCCGGTAAGGGCGAGGTACGAGCCACCCTGCCCGGCCGGCACGAGATCGGGGATGCGCTCCTGCGTGAAGACGCCGACGCCGCCCCAGATCGAGTTGATCCCAAGCCAGTAGAAGGAAAGCTGGAACAGCTGGAGCAGCGGGAGGCGCTCCGTCGGGCGGGCGCCGAGGTCATCGTCCTCGATCCGGGTCGCCCCC
>JBKKDM010000046.1:0-15562 GCA_046707905.1 Candidatus Limnocylindrales bacterium | reverse complement strand
GGCCCGGCTCGCCGAAGAGGCTCGACTGGCTGAGAAGGCTCGTCTTGCCGAGGAAGCGCGTCGGGCCGAAGAGGCTCGGTTGGCTGAGGAGGCGCGCCTCGCCGAAGAGGCTCGGTTGGCTGAGGAGGCGCGTCGAGCCGAAGAGGCCAGGCTCGCTGAGGAGCGTCGAGCCGAGGAGGCGCGCCTCGCCGAAGAGGCTCGGTTGGCTGAGGAGGCTCGGCTGGCGGAAGAGGCTCGGCTGGCGGAAGAGGCTCGGCTGGCGGAAGAGGCTCGCATTGCCGAGGAAGCCCGGCTGGCCGAGGAAGCCCGGCTGGCCGAGGAGGCACGGGTAGAAGCCGAGCGTGCCGCTGCCGAGGAGGCGCGGCTGGCGGAAGAGGCTCGCATTGCCGAGGAGGCCAGGCTTGCGGAAGAGGCTCGGGTTGCCGAGGAGGCCAGGCTTGCGGAAGAGGCTCGGGTTGCCGAGGAGGCACGGGTAGAAGCCGAGCGTGCCGCAGCCGAGGAAGCCCGGCTGGCGGAAGCGGCTCGGGTTGCCGAGGAGGCGCAGCTGGCGGAAGCGGCTCGGGTTGAGGCCGAGTTGGCAGCCGCGGCGGAAGCGGGTCGTTTGGCTGACGAGGCGCGCGCTGCCGAGGAACTCCGGATGGCGGAAGAGGCTCGGGTGGCCGCGGAGGCGCAGCTGGCGGAAGAGGCTCGGGTTGAGGCCGAGTTGGCAGCCGCTGCGGAAGAGGCTCGTCTGGCTGACGAAGCCCGGGTGGCCGAGCAGGCGAGGCTCGTGGAGGACGCACGCGTCGCGGAGGAGCAGCAAGCGCAGGCCGAATGGGCTGCGGCTGCTGCTGCGGCGGAGCTCGAAGCGGCGGAGGAGGCGCTGGTCGAAGAGCACCGGATTGCCCGGGAAGCCCGGATGGCGGAAGGGGTGCGGCTGGTCGCGGCGGAGCAACTGGCCGAGGAAGCCCGCCTCGCCGAGGAAGCCCGCATCGAAGCCGATCGCGCCGTCGCCGCCGCAGAGGCGGATCGCCTTGCCGCGGAGACGCACCTCGCGGAGGACCAGCGCCTCGCGGAGGCAGCCCGAGCGGAACTCGATCGTGCTTCGGCTGCAGCCGAAGCCAATCGAATAGCGGCGATCGCCGCGTCAGATCGTCTGGCTGCCTTCGTCGCCGCCTCGGAGGCGCCAGCGGAACCGGGATCGGCGGACGATGCCCAGGTCAGCGTTTCGGGTGCCGCCGAGTCGGGTGCCGCCGAGTCGGATGCCGCCGAGGCGGATGCCGCCGAGGCGGATGCCGCCGAGTCGGATCTCGCCGAGTCGGATGCCGCCGATGCGGATGTCGCAACAGCCTCGAGCGCGCCGGCTTTCGCACCGGTCGGAGCTGCGGAAACCCAGGCGAGCACGCCGGGCGTCTGGCTGTCCGCGCCGCCGCGCACGATCCGGCCTGCGGCCCCGACGCCGACCATTCCCACCCCCGGCGCACGATCAAGCCGACCGTCGGTCTCGCGGGCAGGCCCCGCGTTCCTGGCGCTGCTCGCGATGGTCGTGCTCGTCGGCACGGCCTTTGCCCTCGCCCAGCCGATTCGAGAAGACACGGTCCTTGGCCTCGTCGACCGAGCGAGTCCGACCGCGCCGGCAGCGGTCGCCGCGACCCCGACACCGCTGGCCTCGCCGACCGTTCCCGTCTTGCCGTCAGCCGGGCCGAGTCCGACGCTCGCCCCCGAACCGACCGTGGCGGCGACGCGAATCCCCGTCGTCGAGCCCGGACCGACGCCTCGACCCACCGCGAAGCCCACACCCACGCCGACGCCAAAGCCGCCCAAGCCCACACCCACGCCGACGCCGACGCCGCCGCCGACGCCGCCGCCGACGCCGACTCCTGTCCCGACCTGCGAAGTCCCGGTGCTGATCGGGCTCGAGAGCAACAAGGTCCTGTCGACGTGGACGAACGCCGGGTTCACCGGGAGCGTGACGTTCAGCCCCGATTGGCCACCCCACTACACGATCGAGACGCAGAGCCTGGCGGCGGGCAGCAATGCGCTCTGTACATGGAGCATCACCGTCACCGGCACTCCCTGAGCCATCGGGCGAACGCCCGAGCGGGACGCGTCTGTCACACTTTGGCCCGGTGACCCGCGGTTCGATCCCCCGTTTCGACCTGTACGCAGAGCTCGAGGTCTCGCCCACGGCAAGCGTCGAGGTCATCGAGGCCGCGTACAAGACCCTCGTCAAGCGGCACCATCCCGACGTCTCCGAGCCGGACGACGACCATCGCATCAAGCGCCTGAATGTCGCGCGGGACTGGCTGGTCGAGCCCACGCGACGGCGCCGCTATGACGACGCGAACGGGATCATCGGCGAGCGCCGCGCGACGGTTCGGAAGCGCGAGCGCGTGCGTTCCGCGGAGATCCGGCCCGACGCCCCGCTGACGCGCCCCTCATCTCCAACGAGCTTCGGCCCGAACAGCGTCGAGGTCAGGCACTTCCTCGCGCAGGTCCGTGAGCTGAACGGATCTCGGGCTCGGACGCTGGTCGACGTGCACGAGTCGCTCGGATCCGCGGCCCACACGGACGCCCTCGGCGAAGCCGTGGCAGCCAGCCGGGCCGCCCGGCCGACCGAGTGGGCGCTCGCGCGGGAGGCGGCCACCGTGATCGCGCTCGGCAAGCTGGGCGGGTCGCCGCTGAGCTCGAAGGTGGCGTCGATCGTCGCTGACATCGCGGGCGCGATCGTGGTTCGCGACCTCATCGACGCCGGCGCCCTCGAGCGGATCCTCGCCCCGTGGGCACGCAGCGACGAGCCCGTGGTCCATGCGCCGCGCCATCGACCGCCGGCGCCGCCCCGTGAGCTTCCGATCAACGTCGCGGGTATCGCATCAACAGCCGCGTCCGCGGTTCACGCGGGTGCAGCACGCGCCGCTGCAGCGGGCGGGGCAGCGGCGCGAGCCGGCGCGGTGCGCGGGGCTGCAGCGGGCGTGGCCGCGGGACGAGGAGCGAAGGTCGGCGCGGCGGCGCTCGGGCTCGCCGCGGGGCGCGGCGCCAAGGCGGGCGCTGCCGCGGTTCGAGCTGCCGCGGTTCGAGCTGCCGCGGTCAAAGCTGCCGCAGGTCGTCCTGGCGCGGTTCGTACGGACCCGGTTCGGCCCCGGCAGCGCCGCATGGCGGCGGCCGCCGCGGGAGCATTGGTCGTGGCGGTGCTCGGCATCGCCCTCCTGAACGGCCTGGCGAATCGGCCGGAGGATGCGGTGGCGGCGCTCACCAGCGGGCCGTCGTCGGCCGCGGTTGCCGTGGCGCCCAGCCTGGATCCGACGGCGACGGCGATCGCCACCACCCCGGGCGGCGGGCCGATCGACGCCCCTGGGGAGTCGGAAGCGACCCGAACGCAGGCTCCAGCGCGCGACCCCGCGACGCCACGACCGGCGACTCCCAATCCCCCTGCCCCGACGCCGAAAGTCACACCCACGGCGGGGCCGACGACGATCCCGACGCCAACAACGTTGCCGACACCCTCGACGGCGCCCACGCCAACGCCGACACCCTCCCCCACCCCGGCGCCGACGCCACCGCCGCCGGTCAGCTGCGACGTCATCAACCTGGTCGGGCTCAACTCCAGCAACGCTCAGCTCGCCTGGAACACGGCCGGCTTCACCGGAACCGTGCTGTTCTCACCCCAGGTCCCACCGCAGTACAAAATCCGCTGGCAGAGCCTCAGCGTCGGCGAGACCGTGCCCTGCACCAGCGACATCAACGTCCAGCAGGAGCCTCCGGCGCCCTGACGCGGGCGTGCGCGATCCGGACAAAGCAGTGAGCCCTCCGCCGACGGCGGAGGGCTCACTCGTCGTTCTTGGCCACGCGGGCTCCCGCGCGACCGGGTTACCAGCCCGTAATCAGATGGGGCCGCGTCCTGTTCGTGTTCGACCCCGGATGGCATTCCACGCCACCACGACGATCACGGCGCCGATGGTGGCAGTGATGATCGTCGTGAAGTTGATCCCGGAGACGTAGTCGCCAGTGCCCGGAATGAGCAGACCGGCGAGGAACCCCCCAACCAGGGCGCCGATGATGCCGAGAACGATCTTCTCGATGACGCCCATGCCCTCGTCACCCTTGACAAGGAACCCAGCCAGGTATCCGGCGATCGCACCGACCACCAGCCACGAGATGATTCCCATTGATTCGATCCCTCCTCTGTTCCGACGTCGGCATCGGCCGACACGTTGGGCACCACGCAGCATCGTACGACCCTCGCTGCGCCGTCGCATCTCCGATCGGCCGGGGCGCTACACGCGACTGACACCGAACAACAGCGCGACGCCGCCGCCACCGTGGCTCCTCAGGCGGTGATGGTCGCCTCGAAGGCCGCATGCCCGGGGAGGACGTCCGCGATGGCCTCGCTCAAACGCCGCATGGACGAGCCGTCGGGGTCGTGATCGGGGTTGACCTCGCAGATCGTGAGCGTCGCGAAGTTCGGCGCGGCAACGAGGACGCGCAGCGAGTCGATGAGCTGCTCGAAGCGCAGGGCCGGGTACCGTCGAGTCTCCTCGGCGATCGGAAAGTCAAGGAAGTCGAGGACGTCCGCGTCGACGTGGACGAGCAGGCGATCGAACCGTCGGGCAAAGCCGTCAACCACCCCGCGCGCGGCGGCGGCGGGGTCTGCCTTCACCTGCGCGAGCCCAACCTCCTCGATCGAGAGGTCGTCGATCGTCCGTCGCTCGAAATCGGTCGAGCTGCCGTTCGCGAACAACAGGACCTGATCGGGCCGGAGCATCGGCGTGCGCGCGCCGACGCCGGCGAGGCCGGGAATCGTGTCGGGGAGGCCGAGCAGGTGGGCGACGCCCATCCAATCGAGCGCGCCGTCCTCGACGCTCGCCGGCGTGTTCATGTCGGTGTCGTAGTCGATGTACACGAGCCCGACGTCGTCGCCCTCCCGCGTCGCACCCGCGACGGTGCCGAGCTCGACCGTGCAGTCGCCACCCAGCACGAGCATCGCCGAGCCGTTGGAGAGGCCCGCGGCGACCTCGTCCGCGACGGCACGGGCCACGCCAGCGGCCGCGTCCGGGTTCATGGCTCGTATCGACTTCGGGTCGACCCGCCAGCGGAAGCCGGGCACGTCGCCGCGGTCGACGACCTCGATGCCGCGCTCCTCCAGCAGTCCGATGAGGCCGGCCGCTCGCCAGGCCTGTGGCGCCCGCTCCTGGCCCGGTGCGTACGCGCCGGCGCTGCTGGGCGCCCCGACGATCTCGAGCCTGCGGGCCACGCTACGCCGCCCCTGACGTCACGGTGGGGCGAGAGCACTCCGGGTCCCCGACGGCGACGACGCTGGAGCCGCCGGTGGCGATCGAGCGCAGCTCGCATTCGGACCAGTCGAGGCCGGTGGGGTGCTCGGTCCAGGTCTCGCCGTCCGGAGAGGTCCAGGCGCGGAGGGGCGATGGCTCGACGGTCAGATCGGCACCGAGCAGGACCCAGCCCGCGCCCGCGGCGGCGACCTTCGGGGAGCGCAGCTGTGGCGCCAGGAATGCCGACCAGAACGAACCGGCGTCGCCCTGGATCCAGACGGTGGTCGGACAGGCGCCGACGCAGGTCATGATGGCTGCCGCCAGGCGCTCGCCCCCGGCCGTGAGCGAGAGGTCGTAGATCGACCGGGCGTCGATCGGCCCGATCCGTCGCCACTCGCTCCCATTCGCCGAAGCCCAGGCTACAGCCGAGTCGTCGCCGAATGCCAGGACGATCACCAGCTCGGAACCCAGCGCCACGACGTCGGCCACTCGAACAGGGACGGCGTTGGGGTACCCGAACGCCGTGGCCTCGACGCGAGCCCAATCCGTGCCGTCCGCGCTTCTGTAGGGGCCGCCGAGCCCGGAGTGCGACCGATCCTCCAGGGTGACCACGATGGAGCCGTCGACGGCGACCGCCAGGTGCGCCAGCAGCGGGCAGCCGTTCGCGCACGAACGGTCGAACGAGCCGAGCAGCGTCCAGGCGACGCCGTCCATCGACTGCCAGAACAGGAATTCCGCCTCCCCGTTCTGTGAGCGGGCGCCGGCCGCGACGTACGACCGGTTGTACGCGACGACGGTGGGAACCGCGCCACGCGCGCGGGGCAACGCGGCGGCGGCCCACGTGGTCCCGTCGACCGACCTCCAGGCCGTCGGCTGACCGGCGCCGCAGTTGTCGACGACCGGGCAGCCTCGACCGACGATGACGAACCCCGGCTCGCCATAGGCCACCCGGTACGCCTCCGCGCCGGCGCCCAGGTCGAGGAGCTCCCACGTCTCGCCGAGGCGCGGATCAGCGAGCGTCGCCTCGGGGCTTGTCGCAGGCATCGAGGGGACGGCCGGCGATTGGGCAGCGGTTGGTTCAGCGGTCGACGCCGATGGGCTCACCGTGGGCGATGTCACGCAGCCGGTCAGGGCCGCGACGAGCAGGGCCACAAGGCAGTTCGAGAACCGGCTCACCGTCGCACCATCAATCCACCCGAGCCTAGCCCGAGGCGGCCCAGACGTCGGGCGGGCGGCCGTCAGGGCGCGGGTTTACCGATCTCGCGCTCGAACTCGGGGAAGAAGCGGCCGATGTCGGGCAGGGCGAACGACTTGAGGATCGATTCCTTTGGCTCGCGCGCGAGCAGGAACTCGAAGCTCCGCCGGACCAGGCCGTCGGGCGTCTCGCCGCTGGAGGCGAGGCGCTGAAAATCGGCGCGGGTCAACGTCACGGAGTGGCGGGTCTCGCGCCAGTGACCGTCGACCGTCACCGTGCAGAGCCAGCCGTCCGCGGCGGTCGTGCAATCGATGTCGATGGCTGACATGCGCAAAAGGATGCTTCGAACGCGATGCGCGCTCGCCGCAAGCAACCGCCCTGAGGAATCATCGATCTGGCAACCATGGCGTCCGGGGCGAGCTCATTTCGGACGGATCGTGCTGAGCTACAGTCCGCAAACCGTGATCTGCACGACGTGCGCGACGGAAAATCCAGCAGACGCCAAGTTCTGCGTCCGATGCGGGGCGCGCATGTCCTGTCCAACCTGTGGCGCGCCGACCGTATCGGGGGCCCACTTCTGCGCCAACTGCGGGACCCGGCTCGCCGCGGATGACGCAACCGATGCGCCAGCGAGCGCCTCGACCGACGGCAATCGTCGAGTTGACGCCTCGGGCCAGACGACGGAGCGTCGTGTCGTCACGGTCCTGTTCGCGGACCTGGTCGGGTTCACGACGCTGTCGGCGACCCGCGACCCCGAGACGATCCGGGAGCTCCAGAGCGAGTATTTCCAACGGACGCGCGAGATCGTCGGCCGCTATGGCGGCATCGTCGAGAAGTTCATCGGCGACGCCGTCATGGCCCTATGGGGCGCTCCGACCGCCTTCGAGGACGATGCCGAGCGCGCCGTCCGGGCGGCCCTCGACCTGGTCGAGATGGTTCCGCTGCTCGGCAGCGAGCTCAGCATCGAGTTGCAACTACGTGCCGGCGTCCTCACGGGCGAGGCGGCAGTGCAAGTCGGGGCCGAGGCGGAGGGCATGGTCGCCGGCGACATGGTCAACACCGCGGCGCGGCTGCAGTCGGCGGCGACGCCCGGCACCGTGCTCGTCGGCGAGGCGACGGTCCTCGCCGCCGGCGAGGCGATCGCGTTCGAGTCTGCCGGCGACCAGGAGCTCAAGGGGAAGCCTGCCCCCGTCCGCTCATGGCGAGCGCTCCGTGTCGTTGCCGAGCGCGGCGGGGCGCGACGCCAGGAAGCCATCGAGCCGCCCTTCGTCGGCCGAGCCGACGAGCTCCGCTACCTGAAGGAGCAGTTCCACGCCACCGGCCGGGAAGGTCGGGCGCGACTCGTCTCCCTCGTCGGCCAGGCCGGCATCGGCAAGAGCCGCCTCGCGTGGGAGCTGGAGAAGTACCTCGACGGCGTCGTCGAGCCGGTGTGGTGGCACCGCGGGCGCTCTCCGTCGTACGGCGAGGGCGTCACGTTCTGGGCGCTGAGCGAGATGTTCCGACGCCGGGCAGGGCTCGCGGAGGGCGACGACCCCGAGACCACCCGCCGTGCGGTCGCGGAAATGCTCCAGCAGCACGTCCCGGACGATGCGGAACGTGCCTGGATGGAGCCTCGGATGCTGATGCTCCTCGGCGTGGAGGAGGCGCCCGAAGGTGGCTCGGCGGAGCTCTTCGCCGCATGGCGCACGTTCTTCGAGCGAATGGCCGCCACGGCGACCGTCGCCCTCGTCATCGAGGACCTGCACTGGTCGGACGACGGGCTCTTGGACTTCCTGGAGCACCTGCTCGACTGGAGCCGCTCGAGCCCGATCTTCGTGCTCACCCTCGCCCGGCCCGAGCTGCTCGATCGCCGCGCCAGCTGGGGCACGGACCGCCGCGGCGCGTCGGCGATCCGTCTCGACCCACTGCCCGACCCTGCGATGCGCGAGCTCCTCGAGGGTGTCGCGCCCGGCCTGCCCGGCGGCGTCGTGACGCGGATCCTCGAGCGCGCCGACGGCATCCCGCTCTACGCGGTCGAGACGGTTCGAATGCTCGTCGCCCGCGGGCACCTCGTGGAGCGGGACGGACGCTTCACCGCCGCCGAGGGCGCGCTCGAGCTGCGCGACCTCCAGGTGCCGCCGACACTCCGCGCGCTGGTTGCGGCGCGCCTCGACGCGCTGTCCCCGGCCGACCGCTCGCTCCTGCAGGACGCGGCGGTCCTCGGCCAGAGCTTTACCGTCGACGCGCTCATGGCGATGAGCGGCGCATCGGCGGACGCGCTGGCTCCGCGCCTCGCCGGGCTGGTCCGTCGCGAGATCCTGACGGTCGAGAGGGACCCTCGAGCGCCGACACGGGGCCATCACGCGTTCGTCCAGAGCGTGCTTCGGGAGGTCGCGTTCGCCACGCTCGCCAAGCGCGAACGTCGAGCGCGACATCTCACGGCGGCGCGCTACTTCGAGTCGCTCGGTGATGAGGAGGTCGCAGGCGTCGTGGCGACCCACTTCGTCGAGGCGTATCGCGCCGCGCCGGACGGCCCGGAGGGAGAGGCGGTTGCGGCACAGGCCCGCATCTCGCTCGTTGCGACGGCGGGCCGCGCGCAGGAGCTCGGCGCGCTCGGCCAGGCCATCGACGCGCTGACCACGGCCCTCGACGTCACGCCCGATCCCGCGCAGCGCGCCCGACTTTTGGAGCGCATCGGTCGGCTCCAGACGCTCCACTCGGACTGGGACGTCGGGTACACGAACCTGACCGGTGCGGTGGACGCATACACAGCGCTCGGGGACCGTGTCGGGGCGCTGCGCGCCACCGGGCTGCTCATCGGTGAGTACCTCTCGGCCACGCACCTCGCCGAGGCCGACCGGCTCGCGGCGTCTGTCGCCCACGAGGTGGAAACGCTGGTCGCGGAAGCGGTAAGGAAGGGTCCGCGCGCAAATCCCGAGGCCGCAGAAGTGGCCGCCATAGTCGCCGAGGCGATGGCACGAACTGCCTTGCGTCACGAGCGCCTGGCCGAGGCGATCCGCTGGTCGGACCGTTCGCTCTCCGTGGCAGCGGCCCTGCACCTCGACGAGACCATCGCGATGGCACTGGTGACCAAGCGCACGGCGATGACCGACCTCGGCCAGCTGCGCGAAGGCATCGCGCTCCTCGAAGGCGCCGTTGCCGACGCCACGGCCCACCGGCAGCACTTCGCGATGCTTCGAGGCCTCAACAACCTCGCCTCGATCACGGTCGTACTGGACCCGCGGGCGTCACTGGAACAGATCAGGCTCGGCATGGCCACCGCCCGCCGGCTCGGCCTTCGGACCACCGACGCGTACAACGCGGGTAACGCGGCCACTGCGGCCGAGCCGCTCGGGGAGTGGACGTGGCTTCGCGAGGCCGTGAGCGCCATGCTCGAGGGTGACCGTGACGCCGACGAGCGGCACCTGCTCGAGACCGTCCGAGACTTTCCAGGGGTGTGGACAGGGACGTTCGATGTTGCAGACGGACAGCGGCTCGTCGCACGCGCCCGAGCGCAGGGCGACCCGCAGCTGGAGCGCGGCTCCGCGGGGTATCTCTCTCGCTCCGCGTTTGCGGCGGGGAACCCCGAGCGAGCGTTCGAGGTCGCAGAGCCATATTTTCAGCCGGCGACGATCGTCGGGAAGTTCGAGTTCGAACACCTGGCCCGCTTCGCGCTCCATGCCGGCAAGGTCGACGCCGTGCGGCGGATCTCGGAGGAGATGGGCAGCGGTCTCGGCGGCGTCACGGAGCACCATCTCGAGACGATTCGGGCCGGAATCGCGGCGCTCGAGGGCCGACGGGACGACGCCGTCTCGCTCTATCGGTCCGCGCTCGCCGGATATCGGGCGTTCGGCGTCCGATTCACCTTCGCACTCGCGGTCCTCGACATGGCGAAGCTCCTCGGTCCGGAGGATCCCGCCGTGCGTTCGGTCGTGCAGGAGGGCCGGGCCGTTCTGGTCGACCTCGGCGCCGATCCCCTCGTCGCCCAGCTCGACACGCTCACCGGTGGCAGCCGCTCAGGAGATCGCCGCTCGACATCCACGCCGGCTGCCATGGCCACGCAGGGCTGAACGGCTACCGGGTCGAACTGGCTATCGGCCACGAAGCGGGTCCGGCTCAGAGCCCGTGAACACCGACCAGGCGAGGAGGATCCCGAGCAGCAAGATGACCAGGAGCAGCATGCCCTCGACCTGGAGCGGCTCGAGGCCCAGGGACGATCGGACGATGTCCGGTACGAGCGCGATGACGGTGATCAGCCCGTAGATCGGGATGCCCAGCCAGACCGCGCCCCTCATGCCGCCGAGCAGCCCGGGCATCGATCGGACGGCGCGGATGCCCGCGATCGCGGCGAGGATGCCGGTCACCCCGGCCAGGCCGAAGGCCACGCGCCACATCGGGCCGGTCGCGAGGAGCGACGCCAGCGACACCAGCCCCGGCACGATGAAATGCAGCGACACCAGGAACATGAACCGCCGCGAAGCCGCGTCCCCGGTCAGCTCCTCGTGCCGGAACTGGACCACCACCCACCAGAACCCGAGCAGCGTGAAGCACAGGGCTGAGGCGGCGGTGTAGAAGGCGTTGACATCCATCGAACGGGGTTGTGCCGCGCGCCGCCGAGCCGCGGTGACGTTCGGCGTACGATCCGCGGGCCATGATCGCGACGCTCGAGGCCGGCAGGGACGCGGCGGCTCGCCACGACTGGGCGGCTGCGGTCGCCGCACTGACCGAGGCCGATCGGGACGGTGGACTGGCCGGCGAGGATCTCGAGCTCCTCGGCACGGCATCGTGGTGGCTCGCCAAGCCGGACGAGTCCGCGGCGGTCCTCGAGCGAGCGTTCAACGCGTACTCGAAGGAAGGCCGTGGCCTGGACGCCGCGCGGGTGGCTATGAGCCTGGCCTATCAGGCGTATCGGGGGCTTTCGGGGCCGGCAGGCGGCAGCTGGCAGGCCCGGGCGGCGCGCCTCCTCGCGAACGAGCCCGAGAACCGACTGCACGCTCGGGCCTTGCTCTACCAGTCGCACGCGGCAATCTATGCGGGTCGGCTCGATCAGGGCATCGAGCATGCCGACAAGGCGATCGAGATCGCGCGCCGCCACGACGCCGCGGACGAGCTGCACATGGCAACGTCATTCCGCGGCGTCGCCAAGCTAATGGCGGGCGACCTCGCGGGCGGGATGCATGACATCGACGAGAGCGCCGCGGCGGCCTCAAGTGGGCAGCTGGACCTCCGCATGTCGAGCGACATCTTCTGCGTGGCCATCGGGGGCTGCCGGAACATCGGCGATTTCGAGCGCGCGGGTCAGTGGGCGGACGAGGGCGAGCGCTGGATGCGTCGCAACGGCGCGGGTGGGTTCCCTGGCGTCTGCAAGGTCCATCGAGCGGAACTCAAGATGTTTCGCGGCGAGTGGGCGGAGGCAGAACAGGAGGCCCGCGATGCGTGCGAGGAGCTCCAGCGTTTCCGCCTGCTCGACGGCCTCGGGTTCGCGCACAACGCGATCGGCGAGGTTCGCCTCCGAATGGGCGACCTCGAGGGCGCGGCCGCCGAGTTCGATCGAGCCTACGAGCACGGCCACGATGCCCAACCCGGCCTGGCCCTGCTCCAGATGGCGCGGGGGGCCATCGCCGATGCGCGCCGCTCGCTCGGCCGAGCGCTCGCCGCGGCAAGCGGCAATGGCGGGCCCGCGGATCTTGCCAATCGGGCGCGACTCCTTCCCGCACAGGTCGAGATCGCACTCGCCGCCGGTGACCTCGATGCCGCCCGGGCGGCCGTCGAGGAGCTCGAGTCGATCGCCGTCGGCTTCGAGCGGCCGTTCTTCAAGGCGGGTGCGCTGACGGCTCGCGGCGAGCTCCTCCTCGGCGAGCGCAAACCCGTCGAGGCGTCGCCCGTGCTGGATCAATCGTGGCGGCTGTGGCAGACCCATGACCTGCCGTACGAGGCAGCTCGGGCCAGGCTGCTGTATGGCGAGGCGCTGGCGGCCGAGGGCGACCAGGCGATGGCCAGGCGCGACCTGCTTGCGGCACGATCGACCTTCGACCGTCTCGGCGCTCGGCTGGACGTCGAGCGCGTCGACCGGCTGCTGGGTCCCGCCGAGGGTCAGGCTGCCGCGGCCCGCTCCGCCGACCGCGTCGAGCGGACCTTCATGTTCACCGACATCATCGTCTCGACCGACCTCGTCGGGATCATGGGCGATGACGCGTGGGGCGAGCTCCTGCATTGGCACGACCGCGAGCTTCGATCGTCGATCGCCGAGCACCACGGCCTCGAGGTCAGCCACACCGGCGACGGCTTCTTTGCGGCATTCGACAAGGCGACCGACGCGATCGCCTGCGCCGTGGACATCCAGCGCCGACTCGTTCGCCACCGGCGCGATCATGGCTTCGCGCCGTGGGTCCGCATCGGCCTGCACACCGCGGAGGCCACGCGCGAGGGTGGGAACTATCGAGGCCAGGGCGTCCACGTGGCGGCGCGCGTCGGTGCTACCGCTGATCGCGAGGAGATCCTCGTCTCGAGCTCCGTGGTGGATGCGGCTGGGCGCGTCCCGTTCGGGCTGTCCGAGCCGCGCTCTGCGCAGCTCAAGGGCGTGAAGGAGCCCGTCGAGCTGCGGTCCGTGGAGTGGCGCGCCGGAGCAGGCTAGGCCACGCGCTCGAGGCCCAGGGATGTTCGGGCAGCGCCATAGGCGAGGTGATCCCGCCCGCGCACAGCATCTCGTTCGACTTCGCAGACGGAGGAGCGAACACGCAGACCTAAGCGCCCCGTCGAGCAGCGTCAGGCGGCGCCGTCGAGCACGCCACGAAGGTCGAGGCCGAGCTGGTGCGCGATCGCCGCGCGGATGCGGTGGCGGATCTCCGGGTCGGTGACGTATTGGATGACGCCGCCCACCTCGAAGGAGGTGACGCGTTCGAGATCGACCGTCCGAAGTTGATGGCAGAGCACCACCGCGTCCTTCGTCTGCCCAGCGTGTCCTCGGGGGATCGCAACCTCGCCCGGGTAGCGCGCCCCGCGCGCCGAGATCGGGCAGACCGTCGCCATCCCCGAACGATGGAACGCCTCATACGACACGACGAGCACGCGCCGCCGGCCGCGCTGTTCATGGCCGACGGTGGGATCGAGGTCCGCGATCAGGATCGACCAGCGAAGCGGGCCCGTCACTCCGGCCAGGACTCGGATGCGCGGAGATCCCGGTCGATCGCTCGCATCTCGCGTCGGAAGGCAGGGTCAGTGCCAGCACGCGCCCACGTTTCCGCTTCCTGCTTTTCGCGAAGTTCCATGTACAGCCGTTCCACAGCGAGGTCGACGACCGCGTCCTGCGTTGACGCCGCCCCATAGACCTCCGAGAGCTCCCGAACGCGGCGAATCGTCCGCTCGGCGAGGTTGTACGTGCGCTTGGTGCGCTTGCTCTTCACCGTCATGGACCCATGATCGGCGTGTCGATCCTGGGTGTCAATCGCGTCGCGATTCACGCAGGAACGTAGGTCAGCCTGATCACGTCGTCGTCGATTTGATCGTGCGCAACCAGGCGAAGCGGCGGCCGGGGTCCGGCGAAGAAGGGCTTGCCCTGGCCGAGCACGACCGGATGCAGGTAGATCCGGTACTCGTCGATCAAGCCGAGCTTCGTGAGGCTGTCCGCCACGAGCGTGCCGGCGACCTCGATCTCACCCTCGCGCTCGGCCTTCAGCTCGCGGATGAGGGCCCCGAGATCGTCGGCAACCAGCGTGGCGTTGGGGCCGACCGACTCCAGCGTCCGGGAGACCACCCACTTCGGCTGGTTTCGCCAGGCCGCTGCGAACGCGTGCTCCTCGGAGTCCCACTCGGGCTGGTCGTCATCCCAGTACCGCATGATCTCGTACATCGTGCGGCCGTAGACACTGCCCGCCGACCGCTCGGCGGCCTCGATGAAATGCCGGAACAGCCTCGGGCTCGGCTCGAACGCCGTGTGATCGACGTAGCCGTCCAGCGTCTGGTTCAGTCCATACACGATCTTCGCCACGCCATCCCCTTTCACCGGCTACGCCACGATGACCCTCAGGCCGAGACCGTAGCGCGACGAGCGGCAGGCCGGGATCTGGCACGACCTTCGTGTGCAGCAGGTGGCCGAGATCGCGCACGGCGCTGCGATACTGTCCCGCAACGTGACCTGCGCCAATTGCGCCGCTGAGAATCTGCCTGACGCAAAGTTCTGCGTCCGCTGCGGCACGCGCATGGGCTGCCCGACGTGCGGTTCGCCGATCGTTGCCGGCGCCGTGTTCTGTGGCAACTGCGGGACCCGGCTTCTCGCCGAAGATGGCACCCTGGCCGCGCCGACGCCGGCCGCGCCCACACCGCCAGCGCGAGCCACGGCCGCCCGACCCGCCACCGAGCGACGCGTCGTGAATGTCCTGTTCGCAGACCTCGTCGGCTTCACCACGCTGTCCGCAACTCGCGACCCGGAGATGATCCGAGAGCTCCAGAGTCGCTACTTCGAACGGACCCGCGAGATCGTCACGAGATACGGCGGGATCGTCGAGAAGTTCATCGGCGATGCCGTGATGGCGCTCTGGGGCGCACCGACGGCCCATGAAGACGACGCCGAGCGCGCGGTCCGCGCCGCCCTCGATCTCGTCGAGATGGTGCCGGTCCTCGGCCGCGAGACAGGTGTCGACCTCCAGCTCCGGGCCGGCGTGCTCACGGGCGAGGCTGCGGTGCAGGTCGGCGCGGAGGCCGAGGGCATGGTCGCCGGCGACATGGTCAACACCGCCTCGCGCCTGCAATCCGCCGCGGCGCCGGGAACCGTCCTGGTTGGCGAGGCGACGCGCCTCGCGGCCGGCGAGGCGATCGCCTTCGAATTCGCCGGCGATCAGACCCTGAAGGGCAAGCCGGAGCCGGTGCCCGCGTGGCGGGCCATGCGCGTGGTCGCCGATCGCGGTGGCGCCCGCCGCCCGGAGGCCATCGAGCCGCCGTTCGTGGGTCGAGCGGACGAGCTGCGGTTCCTCAAGGAGCAGTTCCACGCGACGGGGCGGGACGGCAAGGCGCGCCTGGTCTCGCTCGTCGGGCAGGCGGGCATCGGCAAGAGTCGTCTCGCGTGGGAGCTGGAGAAGTACCTCGACGGCGTCGTCGACAACGTCTGGTGGCATCGGGGGCGCTCGCCCTCCTACGGCGAGGG
>JBKKDM010000045.1:0-6456 GCA_046707905.1 Candidatus Limnocylindrales bacterium | reverse complement strand
GGCCGGGCGATCGCGGGCACCGGCAACCACCGCCTGAAGAGCCTCTCCGACATGCTCAAGGGCAAGCAGGGGCGGTTCCGCCAGAACCTCCTCGGCAAGCGCGTCGACTACTCCGGCCGCTCGGTCATCGTCGTCGGGCCGGAGCTCAAGCTCCACCAGTGCGGCCTGCCGAAGAAGATGGCCCTCGAGCTGTTCAACCCGTTCGTCATGCGCCAGCTCGTGGAGAAGGGCTTCGCCCACAACATCAAGAGCGCCAAGCGGATCGTCGAGCGCGTCCGGCCAGAGGTCTGGGACGTCCTCGAAGAGGTCATCAAGGACCATCCGGTCCTGCTGAACCGCGCCCCGACGCTCCACCGTCTCGGCATCCAGGCATTCATGCCGGTCCTCGTCGAGGGCTCGGCGATCCAGATCCATCCGCTCGTCTGCACGGCCTTCAACGCCGACTTCGACGGCGACCAGATGGCGGTCCACGTGCCGCTGTCCTCGGCCGCCCAGGACGAGGCCCGAACGATGATGCTGTCGACGGCCAACCTGCTGTCGCCGGCTGACGGCACGCCGGTGGTGGCGCCGACCCAGGACATGGTCCTCGGCTGCTACTACCTGACGATGGAGCGCGACGCCGCCGACGGCCGCAAGAAGGCGCCGCTGCGCGTCTTCGGCGCCGAGGACGAGGCGCTCTACGTATACGAGCTCACGGCTCGCGGGCTCGACCGCGCCAGCGGCCGGATCGATGTCGACCCCGATGCGGAGCCGACGCCGAAGAAGAAGGGCGCCACCACGCACAACCGCCTTGAGCTGCACGAGCCCATCGAGGTCGTCGTCCAGGCCTGGGACGAGGCAGCGGGCGAGCTTCGACCGCAGCGCGTCCGGACCACCACGGGCAGGATCATCTTCAACCAGATCGTCCCGGATCGGCTCCGGTTCACCGAGCTGACCAACCGCGAGATGCGGCGGACCGACCTGAAGCGCCTCGTGGACGAGTGCTACCGCCTCCTCGGCCCGGCCGACACGGCGTACCTCGTCGACGGCATCAAGGACGTGGGCTTCAAGTTCGCGACCCGCGGCGGGATGACGATCGGCCTCTGGGACATCATCACCCCGAAGCAGAAGGCCGAGTCGCTGGCCGCCGCGGACTCCCAGGTCAGTGACATCGACAAGCAGTTCCAGCGCGGCCTCATCACCGATGACGAGCGCTATGAGCAGGTCGTCGAGCTCTGGAAGCGGACCACCGACAGCATCTCGGCCGCGATGATGGCCCAGCTGCCGGAGGACAACCCGCTCCGGATGATGACCGACTCCGGCGCCCGCGGGAACAAGGGCAACATCGGCCAGCTCGGCGCGATGCGCGGCCTCATGGCCGACCCATCGGGCCGGATCATCGACGTGCCCGTGCGCAGCAACTTCCGCGAGGGCATGACCGTCCTCGAGTACTTCATCTCCACGCACGGCGCCCGCAAGGGCCTCGCCGACACCGCGCTGCGGACCGCCGACTCCGGCTACCTGACGCGTCGACTCGTCGACGTCGCCCAGGACGTCATCACCAAGGAGGAGGACTGCGGCACGGAGGAGGGCAGCTGGATCACGTCGGTCGATACGGCCGACATGACCGGTGCCACCTGGCCGGCCACGGACGACACCACGCGCCGCAACGTCCTCGACGAGTTCCGCCGCCGACTCGTCGGCCGGTACTCGGCCGCGGCGATGCGCGACGAGAAGTCGAAGACCAAGAGCTCGGCGCTCCTGGTCGATCGCAACGAGATGATCACCGAGGAGGTCGGGCAGCGGCTCGAGGACGCCGGGATCGAAGCGGTCCTGGTGCGCTCACCGCTGACCTGCGAGGCCCGCTACGGCGTCTGTCGCCGCTGCTACGGCCGCAACCTCGCCTCCGGCGAGGCGGTCGGCGTCGGCGAGGCCGTCGGGATCATCGCCGCCCAGTCCATCGGCGAGCCGGGGACCCAGCTGACGATGCGAACCTTCCACACCGGCGGTGTGGCGGGGCTCGACATCACGGCCGGCCTCCCGCGCGTCGAGGAGCTGTTCGAGGCCCGCGTCCCCAAGGGCAAGGCCGAGATCAGCCACATCGATGGCATCGTCTCGATCCTCCGGGCCGACACGGGCACGAAGGTCAAGGTCACGAGCACCGAGGCCTACGACAACCCCCTCAACCTGCCCAAGAAGGCCGAGCTCCTGGCTGCCGCCGGGGACACCGTCGCCCTGGGCCAGGTCATCGCGCGCGTCGAGGGCGACGCGGACATCGTCGCTCCGGTGGCGGGCTTCCTCGTCAAGGGGAAGGAGGGCCTCGTCCTCCGCGCCGAGGACGTCGTCGAGCGCGAGTACGCGATCCCGCACAACGCCCGGCTCCTCGTGACCGAGGGCCAGGACGTCCGCGCGGGCGACCCGATCACCGACGGCCCGATCAATCCCCAGGAGTTCCTGGAGACCCGGGGCCGCGATGCGGTCCAGCGCTACCTGGTGAAGGAAGTCCAGAAGGTCTACCGCAGCCAGGGCGTCACCATCAACGACAAGCACATCGAGATCATCGTCCGGCAGATGCTCCGAAAGGTCCGCATCGACCAGCCGGGCGACTCGGAGCTGCTCCCGACCGAGCTGATCGATCGGCTCGACTTCGAGGAGGTCAACAACCGCGTCCTGGCCGAGGGCGGCGAGCCGGCAACGGCCCAGACCGTGCTCCTGGGCGTGACCAAGGCCTCGCTCAACACGTCGAGCTTCCTTGCCGCGGCGTCCTTCCAGGAGACGACCCGGGTGCTGACCGAGGCGGCCATCAACGGCGCCAAGGACCACCTGATCGGCCTCAAGGAGAACGTCATCATCGGCAAGCTGATCCCGGCCGGCTCCGGCGCACCGGCGAACCTCGCCGCGCGCAAGGAGCGGGAGCGCCGGGCGGCCCTCGAGGCCCTCGCGGGCGAGTCGCTCGACGATGGCACGTCGGCCTACAACCCCTTCCTCGAAGGGGGCGAGGCCGGAGCAGCCGAGGCCGAGGAGCCGGTCGCCGTCGCGGCGCCGGTCGCCGCGGCGACCGGCGACGAGGACGAGTTCAACCCGTTCCTCGCCGACGCCAAGACGGCCGCCACGGAGGGCGACGACTCCGAGGACAGCTGACCCTGATCGCACGTGGTTTTCGGGCTCCGTCGGGACCCCCGTCGGAGCCCGAGCCACGTTTGACACAAAATTCCGCGGATTGCTAAACTCCGCCTTCGTGTCCCTTGGGTCTGCGACCCTGCCGAGGACCTCTCGCGTTCGTCTCGACGGGCGCCCAACCTGCAAGACCGACAGAGGTAGCGTTTTCGTGCCGACCATCAGCCAGCTCGTGCGCCATGGCCGCAAGGCCAAGATCTCGAAGATCAAGGCGCCCGCGATGCGGAAGAGCTGGAACAGCCTGCGCCAGCGCCAGGTGGCGATCCCGGGCTCCCCGCAGAAGCGGGGCGTCTGCCTCCAGGTGCGCACGATGACGCCGAAGAAGCCGAACTCCGCGCTACGCAAGATCGCCCGCGTCCGCCTGACCAACGGCATGGAGGTCACGGCCTACATCCCGGGCATCGGCCACAACCTCCAGGAGCATTCCGTCGTCCTGGTCCGCGGTGGTCGCGTCAAGGACCTCCCGTCGGTCAAGTACCACATCATCCGCGGCACCCTCGACGCCGCCGGCGTGCGCGATCGCAAGCAGGGTCGAAGCAAGTACGGCGCCAAGGCCGCGCCGTCGGCCGGGGGCCGCTAGATGCCGCGTCGCGTCGGGATCGCCCGCAAGACCAAGTACGAGCAGATCCCGGTCAACCGCAACACCGCACGCTTCCACGCGAAGCTCATGCGGGATGGCAAGCGCCGCCTCGCCGAGCGGATCCTGCGCCAGGCCCTGGCCCGCGCCGAGGCCTCCGCGCGCCGCCCGGGCCTCGAGGTCATGGAGTCGGCCCTTCGCAACGCCACCCCGATCATCGAGGTCAAGCCCCGCCGCGTCGGCGGCGCGACCTACCAGGTCCCGGTCGAGATCCGGGGCGATCGCCGCCTTTCGCTCGGCGTGCGCTGGCTCGTCCAGGCCGCCCGCAAGCGCAGCGGCAAGAGCATGAGCGAGAAGCTCGCGGCCGAATTCGTCGACGCCAGCAACAACCTCGGTGCCGCGGTCAAGCGGCGCGAGGACACCCACAAGATGGCCGAGGCCAACAAGGCCTTCAGCCACTTCAAGTGGTAGGCCGGTCGAGCTGATGCCACGCCAGGTACCCCTCGCGAAGACCCGGAACATCGGGATCATCGCGCACATCGACGCCGGCAAGACGACCGTGACCGAGCGGATCCTCTTCTACACGAAGAAGATCTACAAGCTCGGCGAGGTCCATGAGGGCGCGGCCACGATGGACTGGATGCCGCAGGAGCAGGAGCGCGGCATCACCATCACGGCCGCGGCCACGACCTGCTTCTGGAACGACCACAAGATCAACATCATCGATACGCCCGGGCACGTGGACTTCACGGTGGAGGTCGAGCGAAGCCTCCGGGTCCTCGACGGCGCGGTCGTGGTCTTCGATGGCGTCGCCGGCGTGGAGCCGCAGTCCGAGACCGTCTGGCGCCAGGCCGACAAGTACTCCGTCCCGCGCATCTGCTTCATCAACAAGCTTGATCGCACGGGCGCCGACTTCTGGCGCTGCGTCGACATGATCGTCGACCGCCTCGGCGCGCGCCCCGTCCCGATCCAGCTGCCGATCGGCAGCGAGGACCGCTTCGAGGGCGTCATCGACCTCATCGAGATGAAGGCCATCCTGTACCGCGACGACCTCGGCTCCAAGATCGACGTCGTCGAGATCCCGGACGCCCTCAGGGCCGACGCCGAGGCGTGGCGCGAGAAGATGGTCGAGATCGTCGCCGAGGCCGATGACACGCTGACCCACAAATACCTCGAGGGCGAGGCGCTGACGCCGGCGGAGATCCGCCACGGCCTCCGCCTCGGGACCCTCCAGTCGAAGTTCGTCCCCGTCCTCACCGGCTCGGCCCTCAAGAACAAGGGCGTCCAGCCGATGCTCGACGCGGTGACGGAGTTCCTGCCGTCCCCGCTCGACGTTCCGCCCACGATCGGCCTCAAGCCCGGCACCGACCAGGAGCTGGTCCGAACCCCGGACGACAGCGAGCCGATGTCCGGCCTCGTCTTCAAGATTGCCACCGACCCGTTCGTCGGGCACCTGGCGTTCTTCCGGGTCTACTCCGGCACGCTCAAGGCCGGCACCTACGTGCTAAACAGCGCCAAGGGCAAGAAGGAGCGCATCGGGCGGGCCCTGGAGATGCACGCCAACCACCGCGAGGAGATCAGCGAGATCTACGCCGGTGACATCGGCGCGATCGTGGGGCTCAAGGAGTCCTACACCGGCGACACCCTGTGCGACGCCGACCAGCCGATCCTGCTCGAGACCATCTCGTTCCCCGAGCCGGTCATTGAGGTCAAGGTCGAGCCCAAGACCAAGGCCGACCAGGACAAGATGGGCGTCGCTCTCCAGCGGCTTGCCGAGGAGGATCCGACCTTCCGCGTCCATACCGACCAGGAGAGTGGCGAGACCCTCATCGCCGGCATGGGCGAGCTGCACCTGGACGTGATCGTCGACCGCATGGTCCGCGAGTTCAAGGTCGCCGCGAACGTCGGTCGCCCGCAGGTCTCGTACCGCGAGACGATCCGGCGCGCCGCGGAGGGCAACGGCCGCTTCGTCCGCCAGACCGGCGGCAAGGGCCAGTACGGACACGTCATCCTCACGGCCGAGCCCGCCGAGAAGGGCACCGGCTACGAGTTCGTCGACAAGATCGTCGGCGGGACCATTCCGCGCGAGTACATGCGGGCGATCAACATGGGCATCGGCGAGGCCCTCCAGACCGGCATCTACGCCGGCTACCCGATGGTTGACGTCAAGGTCACCGTCCACGACGGCTCGTACCATGAGGTCGACTCCTCGGAGATGGCCTTCAAGATCGCCGCCTCGATGGCCATCAAGGATGCCGTCGAGAAGGCCAGCCCGGCCGTCCTCGAGCCCATGATGCGGGTCGAGGTCACGATGCCCGAGCAGTTCATGGGCGACGTCATCGGCGACCTTTCGAGTCGCCGCGGCCAGCTCGAAGGTTCCGAGAACCGCGGCTCCACCACGGTGGTCCGCGCCGCGGTGCCGCTCGCGGAGATGTTCGGCTACGCCACGGACCTGCGGTCGATGACCCAGGGCCGGGCCAGCTATTCGATGGAGCTTTCGCATTACGCCGAGGTCCCGAGCAATCTCGCTCAGGAGCTCGTCGCCAAGTCCCGAGTCAGCTAGCAACCACGGTCGGAGAAGGGGAGAGAGCCGAGATGGCCAAGAAGAAGTTCGAGCGCAACAAGCCGCACGTGAACATCGGCACGATCGGCCACATCGACCATGGCAAGACGAGCCTGACGGCGGCCATCAGCAAGTACCTCGCGCTGAAGGGCTCGGCCGA
>JBKKDM010000044.1:0-15734 GCA_046707905.1 Candidatus Limnocylindrales bacterium | reverse complement strand
TGTTCGCACTGCGAATCAGCCAGCGGGTGCCGACCACGAGCGTCTCGTACAGCACGACGAGCCCGCGGACGAACGGCGCCTTCGACAGGCGCGAGCCGTGGATGCCCGCGGTCAGCGATTCAGATGCCCAGACGATGTGGCCGTCGGGATGGCGGAACGCGACCGCGATCGCATCGCGACCGCGCATGAGGACGCCCTCGATGAGCGCCTGTCCGCCGTAGCTGAACCGTGCCATGACCCGGCAGTCTATGCGGCCGACAGCAGAGCTGGCCGGAGCGCCCTAGGCGCGGACCTGCCGCTCCAGGCGCTTCTGGAACCGCTCGACCTGGCCGGCCGTGTCGATGATGTTCTGCGTGCCCGTGTAGAACGGGTGGCAGTTGCCGCAGACGTCGACCCGCAGCTCGGTGCGCGTGGACCCGACGGTCCACTCGCGGCCGCACGAGCCGCAGTGCACCTTGGCCTCGAAGTACTTGGGATGGATGTCGGCCTTCATGCCTGTGCTGCCGCCTCGGTCTCCGCCGGGATGACCCGGACGCGCTTCTTGGACTTGGTCGCGAACTCGAACTTGACCTTGCCGGCCGTCGTCGCGAACAGCGTGTAGTCGCCGCCGAGGTCCGTGCCCGGGCCGGCGAGGAAGGTCATGCCGCGCTGGCGGACGATGATCGAACCGGCGGTCACGGTCTGGCCGTCGCCGGCCTTGATGCCGAGGCGTTGGCCGGCGCTGTCGCGGCCGTTCTTGACGCTGCCGCCTGCCTTCTTGTGAGCCATCGGTCCTACTCGCTCTTCTTCGTGCGCGGCGCCTTCGGGGCGCCCGACGCCTTGGCCTTGGGTGCCGCCTTCGCGACCCCCTTGTCGGTGGTATCAGCCTTGGCGGCCTTCGTCATGGTCTTCGTGGTCGCCTTCGCGGCCTCCGCAGGGGCCTTCTCGGCCTTCTCCGTCGCGGCCGGCTTCGCATCCGCGGCGAGCTTCGCGGCGAGGGCCGCGTCCTGCTCGGCCTGCTTGCGGGCGGCTTCCTGGAGGCGCTGACGTTCGGTCTGCTTCTGCTTCTCGGCGGCGGCGACCTCACTCGCGGCGCTCTTGCCGTCGAGGACGATGTCGCTGATCCGAACCACCATCAGCTCCTGGCGGTGGCCCTTCTTGACGCGGCGACGTGCCTTGGGGCGGTACTTGAAGCTGATGACCTTGTCGCCACGGTCCCGACGCACGATCTCGCCCGCGACCGAGCCATTGGCCACGACCGGCGTTCCGATCGCGGCGGTCTCGCCGTCGGCGATGAGGAGGACCCGGTCGAAGGCGACGGTCTCGCCGGCGTCGGCCTTGAGGAGCTCGATCTCGAGCTCGGTGCCGACCTCGACGCGATATTGCTTTCCGCCGGTCTCGATGACTGCGTACATGGAACCCCTGGGCGTGCTGACGGTCGCGCGGCCACGGCCGCGGCCTGGTGGACAGGAAAGGACGCCTCGGCTGGCCGAGGCAAGATCGGCGATTGTACGGTCAGGTCTCCGGAGCGTCAATCGAGCGTGGCGAGCGGTGGCGAGCGGTACTGGGTCGGCGAGCGGTCTGCGAGCGCTCAACGGGCACTACCTGGCGAGCGGCACAAGGAGGCCGCTTCAGCTCTCGGGTTCTGGAACGCTCGCTACCACTCGGCTCGGCCCTGCCGGATGTTGATGCTCTGCAGGATGCCCAGGGCGAGGGACAGGCTGATCAGCGACGCGCCGCCATGGCTGATGAACGGGAGGGGGATTCCCGTGATCGGCATGATCCCGATGACCATGCCGACGTTCACGAACACCTGGAAGAGGATCATGGCGCCCACGCCGCAGGCGAAGATCGTCCCAAACGGGTCCTTCGAGCGCCAGCCAGCCACGAGCACGCGCCACAGCAGCGCGACGAACAGCAACAGGACGACGCTGGCTCCGACGAACCCGACCTCCTCCGCGAGGATGGCGAACACGAAGTCGGTGTCCTGGACCGGCAGGAGACCCATCGCATTCTGGGCGCCGTTCGTCAATCCCTTGCCGAACCAGCCGCCTGAGCCGACCGCGATCTCCGCCTGGTACAGCTGGTAGCCGCTGCCCTGGATGTCCGCCAGCGGGTCCAGGAAGGAGGTGAGGCGGGCCTTCTGGTAGTCGGCCAGGACGTAGCTCCAGACAAATGGGAATGCCGCGATCCCGGCAGCGAAGAGAACGCCGAGCCACCGCAGGCTCGCGCCGGACATGAACAGCGTGCCCACGAGGATCGCCCCGAACACGAGGGCAGTCCCGAGGTCCGGCTGGAGCATCACGAGCAGGAACGGGGGGCCAGCCAGGATGCCAGCGCCCGCAATGGACCAGATCGAACCGAGGCGCCCTATCCGGCTGCCGAGGTAGTTCGCGAGCACCACGATCATCAGGACCTTGGCGAGCTCGCTGAACTGGAATTGCAGTCCGAAGACCGAGACCCACCGCGATGTGCCTCCCACGCCGCCGCCGATCGCGAGGGTGACGACCAGGAGGCCGAGCTGGACCACGTACAGGGGCCACGCAAAGGTCTTCAGCCAGTGATAGTCGAAGGCGGTCGCGACGAGGGACACCGCGACCGCAATGGCCGTCCACATCAGCGCGCGCAGGAAGACCGAGCCGCCGTCAAAGACCCCGAGGCCGGCGGTCGCGGTGTTGCTGTAGGCCATCGCGAGCCCAAACGCCAGCAGGAGTACGGCGTAGGTCACGAGCTGGATGTCGAAGTTGCGCCAGACGACGCTGACGCGAGCGGCGGTCCAGTGGTTCGGGCGGGTGGCGCGGGCGCTGACGATGCTCATCGACTTGACCTACCGCATCCCGTAGAAGTTGCCGCGCTTGAGGAGGTACGGGTTCCGGTAATCCTTCTTGATGTCGAAGTGCAGCTGGAAGTAGTACTTGGCGATCTCCGTGGCGGCATTGCCCAGCGTGCCCGAGTTGTAGGCAAACACGAGTACCGCGAGCTCGGAATCGGTCTTCTGGGCCGCCTTCCAACCGTTGGGATCCGAGGCCTTCTTGTAGGGATCCTTCGGCACGTACCCGGCGAACCAGGAGTGGAACGGATGGACGCCGCGGTGGTCCGGGGTGCCGAACTGCGCGGTGCCGGTCTTGCCGGCGATGACGATCGGCAGGTCGACGAGGTTGTAGGTGTGGCGGATGACGACCATGTTCCGGCCGGCCCGCCTCATGATCCGGAGCGCGCTGGCGGGGGCATCGACCTCGCCGAGAACCTCGGGCTCGACCTTCGTGACGGTCCCGTCCGGCCCGATGACCTCGCCGACGACGTGGGGCTTGTAGAGCGTGCCGCCGTTCGCAAGAGCGCAGTAAGCGTTCAGGAGCTGGAGCGGGGTGACCGCCACGTAGCCCTGGCCGATGCCGGCGAGGAACACCTCACCCGGATAGATCGGGAGGCCCAGCGTGTCCTGCTTCCACTTGTTCGTCGGGACGACGCCACTCGCCTCGGCGGGCAGGTCGACCCCCGTCGGGGCACCGAAGCCGAACTGCTTGCCCCAGTAGCCGTGCCGGTCGATCCCCAGCATCGCGGCGGCCTGGTAGAAGAACGTATCGCTCGAGTGTCCGAAGCCGCAGTAGATGTTGCAGAGGCCGAACCCCGCACCGTTCCAGTCGCGGAACTTGAACCCGCCGAGCGAGATGTAGCCCATCGTCCGGATCCTGGTGGACGCCGTGATCTTGCCGTCGGCCAGGAGGCCCGTGCCGGCGACCAGCTTGTAGGTCGAGCCGGGTGGGTACTGGTCGCTGATCCCGTGGTTGACGAGCGGCTTCTCCGGATCGTTCAGGAGCTTCTGGTAGTCGGCCGGGCTGATCCCCTCGCTGAAGACGTTGTTGTCGTAGCTGGGCAGGCTCACGAGGGCGAGGATCTCGCCGTTCTGGGGGTTCATCACGATCACCACGCCGCGCTTCATGCCCGCCTGCTTCATGCCCCAGCGCATCGCCTTCTCGGCGTCCCTCTGTGCCTGGACGTCGATCGTGAGCCGAAGCGAGCTGCCGGCGACGGGGGGTCGATCGGTTCGAACGACCTGGATGGGCCGGCCCGCGGCGTCACGTTGGACCGTTTGCAACCCGTACTCGCCTCGCAACAGCGACTCGTAGGTTGCTTCGACACCGGCCCGGCCCAGGAGGTCGTCTGGGAGGTAGCCGTCGTCCTTCATCTCGGCGAGCTCACCGCCGCTGATCGGGCCCGTGTAGCCAAGGACCTGGGAGACAAGGGGTCCGAGCTCGTAGTTCCGGCGCGTCTCAACGGCCACCTCGACACCCGGCAGCTGGGCGGTCGACTCGGCGATGAAGCCAGCGACCTCGGGCTCGACGTCCTGCGCGACCCGGACGGCGTCGTAGCGCGATCCGGGGTTCGAGTCGATGGCGACGTTGATGTCAGTCGGATCCATGCCGACGAGCGCGGCGAGCGTGTTGACGACCTCTGCCCGGCGCGACTCCGGCAAGTTCGACGATCGGATCTTCACGCTGTACGAGGCGGTGTTCGAGACGAGCGGCGTGCCGTTCCGGTCGTAGATCACGCCTCTCGTCGAGGGCATCGCCTCGGTGACGGTGCGCGTTCCCGCCGCGAGGGCGGTGTACGGCGTCGTGCTGGCAACCTGGATGGCGAAGAGCCGCGCCGACAGGGCGCTGGCCCCGAGAACGACCGCGAGGCCGAAGGCCAGGAAGCGAAGCCGGGACGGCGGTGGGATCGGGCGGCCGTCCAGGTAGCGGCTCATCGGTGCCCTACCACTCGGCCCGCTCGACGACGTTTCGCCGATCGCGCAACGTGACGGCGAGTGGCCCGACGAACATCCCGATCAGGGCGTCATAGATGGCGTCGGGCACGAACGATCCGAGCGGGTCAGGGAACGAGAACCCCGGCTGAACGGCGATGGTGACGCCAACGAGAACCATGCTGTACCCGATGCTCAGGATGGGGACGGCGACGATGGGCGCGACGAGCCGGAGGCGTGGGAACGGCCGGGCGATGAGGGCGGCGCCGCCGACGGCCAGGAGCAACGCCAACGCGGACCCGCCGAGTGGACGCCCAAGCAGCGAGTCAAGGACCAGTCCCCCCACGAACGCCCACGTGATCCCCCGATCAATCCCTGCGGCGATGGTCCACACCACCCCTCCGACGAGGACGGGGTGCGGGGCCGCGTCGCCAACCGCGAAATATGGCACGAGCGAAGCTTCGAAAAGTGCGGCGACGGTGGCGCCGATCGCAGCGAAGAGAAGGCCCATGTGACGGCGATCGGTCCTCGGCGGGCGGAGGGGTCGCTCGCGAAACTAGAGCCCTCGCGGCGACGAGCGGTCGGCACTGCCGCGTCGTTTGCTAAGTATCCCACGAGCTTCTCCAAACGAGCAATGGCGCAGATGACGAACGTGGCAGGACTGTTGGCGTGTACGAAATGTTTCACGTGAAACGCGCTTGCCCGCACGTCTGGCCGGCAGGCGATGGATGGGCAGCCCGTGTTTCAGGTGAAACGCGTTGCCGACGACCCGGTGCCGGACGAGGTGCGCGAATAAGCCGAGGTAGAGCGGGGATTCGCACACTGCACGCGATCCGGGAGATGCCCGCCCGCCGGCCGCCAGAGCCCCGTCGGATGGTAGAATTGAGGCCTGTGAACGAACCCCGGACGACCACCTGAGGTGGGCGAGACGATCGCCTGTGCCAACCAGAAGGGCGGCGTCGGAAAGACCACGACGGTTGTCAACCTGGCCAGCTATCTGGCCCTCGCCGGCGACCGAGTGCTCGTCATCGATCTCGATCCGCAGGGCAATGCCACGAGCGGCTTCGGGATCGACCGAGCCCGTGATCGATCCGTCTATGACGCCGTCATCGACCAGATCGAGCTCGAGGAGCTCGCGGTCGATACCGCCGTCGACGGGGTCACGCTGATCCCGTCGTCGATCGCGCTCGCCGGGGCCGAGGTCGAGCTGACGCCGATCGAGCAGCGCGAGAGACGCCTCGCGGCGCTCCTCGATCCTCTCCGGGACCGCTACGACTACCTGCTCATCGATTGCCCACCGTCGCTCGGCCTGCTGACGATCAACGCCCTCACGGCCGCAGACTCCGCGTTGATCCCGATCCAGTGCGAGTACTTCGCGCTCGAGGGGCTGGGTCAGCTCCTCGCGACGATCCGGCTCGTGACCGACCACCTGAACCCGCGCCTCGAGGTCAAGGGGGCCGTTCTGACGATGTTCGATGCCCGGACCAGGCTCAGCGCCGAGGTCGGCGACGAAGTCCGGCGTCACCTCGGCGCCCGCGTCTACGACACGGTGATCCCGCGGGCGGTCCGCCTGTCTGAGGCGCCGAGTCACGGGCTGCCGATCCACCTGTACGCACCAGGCTCGCGTGGAGCCGAGGCGTATCGCGCGCTCGCGGACGAGATCCGGGTCCGCGACGAGCGCACGGGGAGCATCGGGACCGCGGAGCCTGGGACACTCGGCGTCATGGCGGCCGCGAGCACCTTCAGGGAGCTGACCACGGCCGAGGCGGTGCTGGCATGACGGTTCGGAGCGACCGCCCGCAGGGTCTTGGTCGCGGCCTGGCGGCTCTGATCCCGCAACGTTCGGCGACCTCCACGGGATCGATCGAGATTCCGCTCGCGCGGATCCGCGAGAATCCACGGCAGCCCCGACTGCGAATGGACGACGAAGCCCTCGCCGCCCTGGCCGAGAGCATCCGCCACCACGGCGTCATCCAGCCGATTCTCGTCACCGAGACCATCGATGGCTACCAGCTCGTCGCCGGCGAACGACGCGTCCGAGCCGCACGTCTCGCAGGACTCGAGCGCGTCCCGGCGATCGTCCGGCAGCTCGCCGACCGCCAGCAGCTCGAGCTGGCGCTGGTCGAGAACCTCCAGCGCGAGGACCTCGGCCCGATCGAGGCCGCCCGCGCCTATCGCCAGCTCGTGAACGAGTTCGCGTTCAGCCAGGAGGATCTCGCGACGCGGGTCGGACGTGCGAGGTCGACCGTCGCGAACACCCTCCGCCTGCTCGAGCTGCACCAGGAGGTGCAGGACGCGATCGCCGACGGCCGCATCGCCGAAGGCCACGCGCGGGCGCTGGGGGGACTCCCGTACGAGGCCCAGGCGCGGGCGCTTGAAGCCGTGATCGCGGGCGACCTGTCCGTCCGGCAGGTCGAGGAGCTCGTTCGACGCGTTCGCGAGCCGCGGATCGTCGAGACGAGCAGCGAAGCAACCATCGGCGACCCCGAGATCGAGCGGGTCGAGGAGGACCTCCGACGGGCGCTGGGGACCAAGGTTCGCCTGGCCCGGACGCGGCGCGGCGGCAGGATCGTGATCGAGTACTTCGGCGACGACGAGCTCGCCCGGATCTACCAGCAGCTCGTGGGAGGGGCGACGTGACGGAGTCTCGGGCCAAGCTGACCGCCGCAGCCGCGGAGCCGGCCGTCGCGCCCGCGACCGCCACGAACGGCGCGAATGGCGCCGGCCGGAAGCGGGGCAAGTCGGGTTCCGACTACGGCGCCGAGAGCATCCAGGTCCTGGAGGGCCTCGAAGCGGTTCGCAAGCGACCGGGCATGTACATCGGCTCGACGGACGTCCGCGGCCTCCATCACCTCATCTGGGAGGTCGTCGCCAACTCGATCGACGAGGCGATGGCCGGACAGGCCAGGAACATCAACGTGACGATCGAGGCGGACAGCCTCGTCGAGGTCACCGACGACGGCCGAGGGATCCCGGTCGGAAAGCACCGAACAGGCAAGGACGCCCTCGAGGTCGTGCATACGGTCCTGCACGCCGGTGGCAAGTTCGGCGGCGGCGGCTACAAGGTGTCCGGCGGTCTCCACGGCGTCGGCATCAGCGTCGTGAATGCGCTTTCTGAATGGATGGCCGTCGAGTCGGCACGTGACGGCGGCATCTTCGCCCAGGAATACGAGCGCGGGAAGCCGAAGGGTCCGGTGAAGAAGATCGGGCCGCAAGGTGACCGACGCGGTACCCGGACTCGCTTCCGGGCAGACCCCATGATGTTCGAGTCCATCGACTACTCGTTCGATACGATCTCCCAGTACCTCCGCGAGTCCGCGTACCTCACCAAGGGCGTCTGGATCACCTTCATCGACCGGCGGTCCGACCGGGAGCGCTCGTTCTACTTCGAGGGCGGCCTCCAGTCGTTCGTACGCCACCTCAACCGAAACAAGGAGGCGCTCCACACGCAGCCGATCTACGTGGAGCGGCGCGAGGGTGGGACCCTCGTCGAGGTCGCCATCCAGTACAACGACACCTACACGGAGAACGTCCTCGCCTTCGCGAACAACATCAACACCGTTGACGGCGGCACCCACGTGACCGGCTTCCGCGCCGCACTCACGAGCTCGCTGAACGACTGGGCCCGCAAGGCCGGCGTCCTCAAGGCCAATGACGGCAACCTTTCCGGCGACGACGTCCGCGAGGGCCTGACCGCGGTCATCAGCGTGAAGCTGACGGACCCGCAGTTCGAGGGCCAGACGAAGGCCAAGCTCGGCAACGCCGAGGTCAAGGGCCAGGTCCAGACCGCCGTCACCGACAGCCTGACCCAACACCTCGAGGAGAACCCCGGCGACGGCCGGCGGATCATCGAGAAATGCCTGACGGCCGCACGCGCACGCGAGGCCGCCCGCAAGGCCCGTGACCTCGTCATCCGGAAGGGCGCGCTCGACGGCCTGTCGCTCCCCGGCAAGCTCGCCGACTGCCAGGAGCGGGATCCCGCGCGGAGCGAGCTGTTCATCGTCGAGGGCGACTCGGCCGGTGGCTCCGCGAAGCAGGGCCGCGATCGCCGCTTCCAGGCCGTCCTGCCGCTCCGAGGCAAGGTCCTCAACGTCGAGAAGGCCCGGCTGGACAAGATCGTCGCCAGCGAGAACGTCCGGCCGCTGATCATCGCGCTCGGCGCCGGCATCGAGGGCATCGACGACAGCTTCGACATCACGAAGCTCCGATACCACCGGGTCATCATCATGACCGACGCCGACGTCGACGGCGCCCACATCCGGACGCTCCTGCTCACGTTCTTCTACCGCCACATGCCCCAGGTCATCGCGAACGGCTACCTCTACATCGCGCAGCCGCCGCTGTATCGGGTCTCGACGGGCAAGGTCACGAAGTACGCCCAGTCCGAGAAGGAGCGGGATCGGATCGTCAAGGAGTTCAACGTCAAGAACCTCTCGGTGCAGCGGTTCAAGGGCCTCGGAGAGATGAACGCCGACCAGCTCTGGGAGACCACGATGAACCCGGAGACGCGCGTCCTCCTTCAGGCGAACATCGACGACGCCGACGCCGTCGAGACCGACGCCACCTTCACCCGCCTGATGGGCGAGAAGGTCGAGCCGCGCAAGGAGTTCATCAAGGCCGAGGCGCGGAAGGTCCGGAACCTTGACATCTGAGGCCCTCGCGACACTGCCGTCCGCCGATGCCATTTCGGCCGCGGCGAAGCGTCGCGACGAGCTCGGCGCCTTTGAGTTCGAACCGCACCACTGCTTTGCCTGCGGCGAGCTCAACCAGCACGGCCTGCATCTCGACCTCCATACGAGCCCCGAAGGCTCATGGACCGAGCTCACGCTCGACCCGACGTTCCAGGGCTGGGAGGCCGTCGCCCACGGCGGGATCGTCTGCACGATCCTCGACGAGGTGATGGCCTGGGCCGTGATCGGTCGTGGGACGTGGGGCGTCACCGCGCGACTCAACGTGGCGTTCCGACGGCCCGTGCGGACCGGCCGGCAGATCCGCGCCGAGGGCTGGGTGGTGCAGCAGGACCGCCGCGCCATTCGTGCCGAAGGACGAGTCCTCGATGCGAAGACCGCCGAGGTGCTCGCGACGGGCGAGTCGACCTTCATGGCCGTGCCTGCGGAGCAGCTCGAGCGTCTCAAGGCGAGGTACGGGCTCCGCCGCGTGGGTGGCGACGGCGCTGTCGGCGATGGCGAACGCGACCGCGCCGGCGGCCCAAGAGAGGTTGATACCACCGGACGCGTGGACCGATCCGCGAGCGCCGCCGCCAGCCAGACGGCCGGATGACCCTTTTGCCGGCAACCGCCTCGCGCTGGCCCGCCCACAGTGCCCCGCAGAGCTCGAACGAGGTCATCCGGGAGCGAGGCGCTCGTGCGCGCGCCCTTGGTGAGCGGCTGGCCCGCAACCTCGGTGACGCCGGCCGCTTCGCCGAAAACCTGGCGACGGCCTTCCGGGAGCTCGCAGATCCCGATTGCCGTGCCGGTCAGGCATTCGTGGCGCCGGGCATCGGGCCGACGCACGGCCTGCGCACGCCCCTCCAGGTCGCGCTTCGGAAGGGCTTCGAGAAGGGCTCTCGGGGCGCCTCTACCTCGGAGCTCCTCGTCCTCGCCGACCGCCTGCTCCGCGAGCCCGAGCGAGAGGCTCGCTGGTTTGCCATCACGACCCTGGAGCGGACGCTGCCGCGTGAGCCGGAACGAACCTGGCAGCTGCTCCGCCGCGCCGCGAGGGACGCCGACGACTGGATCACGGTGGACACCCTGGCCCACCCGTTCGGCACGGGCATCCTGGCCGAGGAATACCGATGGGCCGAGCTCGAGCAGCTGACGGTCTCCCCATCGCGCTGGGAGCGCCGGCTCGTCGGCTCCACGATCGCGACGATGCCGTTCGTCGACCGTTCGCTGGGCCGTGCGCCGGAGGTCGTCGAGCACGCGCTCGCCATCCTGGCGACGCTCGTCGGCGACAACGAGCCAGACGTCCAGAAGGCCCTGTCGTGGGCCTATCGATCGATGGCGGTGGTCGACCAGCCGGCAACGGCGGCGGCGCTCAAGAGCCAGGCAGGCATCGCCGCCCGGACGGGTGACGGCAATCGGGCCTGGGTCGTGCGCGACAGCCTCGCCAAGCTCGACCCGGCCTCGGCCGCCCCGATCAGGGCGACCCTCGGGACGGTCCGCCGGCGCCCCAAGGCCGCGTCGACCTCGGAGGCCGCCGAGCTGGCGACGCGCTTCGCCGGCATGGGCCTCGGCCGGCCGATGCCCGAACCGCCGCTGGCCTGACCGCCATGACGAGGAGCCCCCACCATGCTTGACGGCCCCGGCGCCGGCACCATCCGCTCCGTCCGCGTCGAGGACGAGATGAAGGTCTCGTACCTCGACTACGCGATGAGCGTCATCGTGTCACGGGCGCTGCCGGACGTCCGCGACGGCCTCAAGCCCGTCCACCGCCGGATCCTCTACGCGATGGGCGAGATGGGGCTCTCGTCGACGAGCTCCTTCCGTAAGTGCGCCGCGATCGTCGGCGAGGTGATGGGCAAGTACCACCCCCATGGCGACGTCGCGCTGTACGACGCCCTCGTGCGCTTGGCCCAGGACTTCTCGATGCGCTATCCGCTCGTCGACGGCCAGGGCAACTTCGGCTCGGTCGACGGCGACGCTGCCGCGGCGATGCGCTACACGGAGGCGCGACTGACCGCGGTGGCGGCCGAGCTGCTCGGCGACATCGACAAGGAGACCGTCGACTTCGAGGACAACTACGACGGAACGCAGCAGCAGCCGAGCGTCCTCCCGGCGAAGCTGCCGAACCTGCTCGTCAATGGCTCATCCGGCATTGCCGTGGGGATGGCGACCAACATCCCGCCGCACCACCTGGGCGAGGTCGTCGACGCCACGATCGCCCTGATCGACGACCCCGACCTCACCTCGGACGGGCTGTGCCAGTACGTCAGCGGCCCCGACTTCCCGACGGGCGGCACGATCTTCCGGTTCGAGCGCCAGCGGAACATGGTCACCGGGGACTGGGAGACGACCGACGCGATCCGCCACATGTACGCCCATGGGCGGGGGCGCGTCGTGATGCGGGCCCAGGTGGCCTTCGAGGAGGTCAAGGGCGACCGGATCGCGATCATCGTCACCGAGCTGCCGTACCAGGTGAACAAGGCGGCCCTTCTCGAGAAGATCGCCGACCTCGTCAAGGACAAGAAGATCGATGGGATCGCGGACCTCCGGGACGAGTCGGATCGCGACGGCATGCGGATGTACATCGAGATCAAGCGCGACTCCAACCCCCACAAGGTGCTGAACAACCTGTTCAAGCACACCGCGCTCCAGAGCGCCTTCAACATGAACATGCTGGCCCTGGTCGACGGGCAGCCCCAGACCCTGCCGCTCAAGTCGGTCCTGGCCCACCACATCGAGCACCGCCGGGAGATCGTCCGGCGCCGGACCGAGTACGACCTCGGGAAGGCCCGTGCCCGGGCCCACATCCTCGAGGGCCTGAAGATCGCCCTCGACAACCTCGACGAGGTCATCAAGACCATCCGCGCCTCGGCCGACACCGAGGTCGCGAAGACGAACCTCATGTCGCGGTTCAAGCTCTCCGAGCTGCAGGCCCAGGCGATCCTCGACATGCGACTCGCCCGTCTTGCCGCCCTCGAGCGCAAGAAGATCGAGGACGAGTACCTGGCGGTCATCCAGGAGATCGCGGAGCTCGAGGACATCCTCGGGAATCCGGCCCGGGTCCTCCAGATCATCAAGGACGAGCTGACGGAGCTGAAGCGCAAGTACGCCGGCGATCGTCGGACCCGCGTCGAGGACGGCGAATCACGCGAGCTGACCGACGAGGACCTGATCGCCGACGAGGACGTCGTCATCACCATCAGCCAGCGTGGCTACATCAAGCGCCAGCCTGTGGCCACGTACCGCCGCCAGCACCGCGGCGGCAAGGGGATCATCGGCCACGTCACCCGCGAGGAGGACGCCGTCGAGCACCTCCTCGTCGCGAACACCCACGACTGGGCTCTCTTCTTCACGAACCGCGGCCGGGTGTTCTCGGCCAAGGTCCACGCGATCCCCGATGCCTCGCGCCAGGCCAAGGGCCTGCCGATCATCAACATGCCGGGCGTCCAGGTCGAGGCCGGCGAGGTCCCGACGGCGACGATCACGCTGCCCGGGTTCGCCGCGGGCTCGTACCTCGTCCTCGCGACCCGCCGCGGGATCATCAAGAAGTCGCCGCTCGAGCAGTTCGAGCGCGTCCGATCGACCGGCATCCGGGCGATCACGCTCGACGCCAAGGACGAGCTGGCCTGGGTCGACGTCTCGACCGGCGAGGACGACGTGATCATCGCGACCGCTCAGGGCATGCTCGCGAAGTTCCACGAGAACGAGGTCCGGGCGATGGGCCGCGACGCCGGCGGTGTCATCGGCATCCGCCTCCTCAAGAAGGAGGGTGACGAGGTCGTCGCGATGAGCGTCGTCCAGCCCGGCGCGGATCTGCTCGTCCTCTCCGAGACGGGCTACGGCAAGCGCGTCTCGATCGACGAGTTCCGGATCAAGCACCGCGGCGGGCAGGGCGTTCGCCTGATCAGCCTCGAGGGCCGCAAGACCGGCCTGGTGGCCGCGGTCCAGCAGGTCACCGAGCTGGACGAGGAGCTGGTCATGATCTCGGCCCAGGGCCAGGTCGTTCGGACCGACCTCGAGACGGTCAACCGCTACTCCCCGAATGCGCGAGGGGTCATCGTGATGCGCCTCAACGAGGGCGATCGGGTGGTCGGGATCGCCGCATTCCGGCCGGGGCTGGCGGAAGGGCGCGACACCGACGACAATGACAGCCCGGACGGGAGTCCGGGTGACGGGGCCCCGACGGTCGGTGGGGCTTCGTGACCAGCGTCTTCGGCAGACTGGAGGACGCGCCGGTGTACGCGGACCAGTTCCAGATCTACCACGGCAACGCCAACCCGGACCTGGCCCGGAAGATCTGCCGCTATCTCGGCATGGAACCCGGGCCGGCCAACGTTTTCAAGTTCGCGAACGAGAACATCTTCGTCCAGATCCTGGACAACGTCCGGGAGAAGGACGTCTTTATCGTCCAGCCCACGAACAGCCCCGTGAACGACTCGATCATGGAGCTGCTGATCATGATCGACGCCTTCAAGCGGGCGTCGGCTGGCCGGATCACGGCCGTGCTCCCGTACTACGCCTACGGCCGCTCGGACAAGAAGGACCAGCCCCGAGTCCCGATCACCGCCCGCCTCGTGGCCGACATGATCAGCGTCGCGGGTGCCGACCGGGTCCTGACCATGGACCTCCACCAGGGCCAGATCCAGGGCTTCTTCAACATCCCGGTCGACGAGCTGACCGCAGTCCACATCCTCTCGAACTACTTCAAGCACAAGCACCTCGAGGACCTGGTCGTGGTGACGGACCTCGGGTTCGCGAAGCGGGCGCGAACGTTCGCGGAGCTCCTCGACGCCCCGCTGGCGATCATCGAGAAGCGCCGGGTGGGCAACCTGGACCGCGCGGAGCTCCTGAACGTCATCGGCGAGGTCCGCGGGAAGCGGGCGATCATCGTCGACGACGAGGTCGACACCGCCGGCACGCTCATCGAGACGGTCAACGCGCTGGGGCGCGAGGGCGTGACCGAGATCTACGCCTGCGCCACCCACGGCGTCCTGTCGGGCGCGGCGGTCGATCGGATCGGCGACTCGCAGCTCCGGGAGCTGGTCCTGACCGACACCGTGCCGCTCCCGGCTGGCAAGCGGATCGCCAAGATCACCACGCTCTCGATCGCCCCCCTCATCGGCGAGGCCATCAAGCGGATCCACCGCGGCGAGTCGGTCGGCGCGCTGTTCTCCAGCGAGGTCGAGTTCACCCAGGAAATGCTCCTGTGGGAGGACGGCATCGCGCGCAAGCTCGACATCCGGATCGAGCCGGGCCACGGCGACGACGGTCCCGAAGAGGTGACGGATTTATCGCTGGCCGCCTCGAGCGCCGGCGAGGGTGACGATCGGTGAGCCTCCAGCTGCACCGTCCCGACGAGCGCGGCGTGATGAAGCCGGAGCCGGGACCCACCCCCGACTACCGCGACCAGCTTCGATCGCCGCGGTGGGGCCTCGCGCTCCGTGGCGAGAAGCTCCCGAAGATCGGCAATCCCGAGATGCGCCCGACGTCCCGCATCGTTGCGGTCGGGTTCTGGGCGGGTCTCGCCGTCGCGACCTTCGTGCTGCTCGTGCTCGGCTACGGAATCGGGTTCTGGAACTTCCCGGCGTAGCGATCCGGCCGCTGACGGCGGCCGACCTCGAGTGGGCGGAGAGGTTTCTGGCGGCCACGCTCGGTGGGCGGATGCAGGCGCGTCGCGGCGAGCTTGTGGACGCCCTCGAAGGTGGCGCCGGCGCTGTCGCCGAGGTCGACGGGCACGGGGTCGGCCTCATCACCTGGACGATTCCCGGCGGAGCCGATCCTGATGCCACCTCTGTCCGAGTCGCCGAGGTGCGGGCCGTCGCCGTCGCCGCGGCAGTACGGGGCCGGGGCGTGGGGCGTGCGCTTCTGGCGGCGGCCGATCAGGGCCTTCGCGCGGCTGGCGTTCGGCGGGCATGGCTCGTGACGACGAACGACAACCTGACAGCCTTCGCGCTGTACCAGAAGGCCGGTTGGCGGCTCGTGGCAATGCGCGCCGGCGCCATCGACGAGGTCCGCCGCACGATCAAGCCCTCGATCCCCGTGACTGGTGCCCACGGCATTCCAGTGCGCGATGAGCTCGAGCTTCAGCTCGACCTGGAGCTATGACACGGCCACTTGGAACGCCCGGCGTTCCCGGAGTTCCTCCTTCGCCGCATGGAACTTCCCACGACCCGTCGCCGGGAAGCGCAAGACCGGAGCGCGAGAGCTGACCGCGGGGCCATGCACCGGTCCCACCTATACTGAAAGGCCCGATGTTCAATTTCTTTTCCCGGTTCGTCGACTCGAACGACCGTGAGCTGAAGCGGATCCAACCGTTCGTCGACGAGGCCAGTGATCTCGAGGAAGAG
>JBKKDM010000043.1:0-7946 GCA_046707905.1 Candidatus Limnocylindrales bacterium | reverse complement strand
CGTCAGTGACACCGGTGGTATCACAGCCCTTGCGGTTGCGGCCGGGATCGCTGGCCTCGGCGCAGGGTCTTCGCGCAAGACCAAGTGGCTCTCGCTGGCAATCCTCGCTGGCGGATTGATTGGCTTGATACTCAGCGGCAGCGTCAGCGGCATGATCGCGGCGGGGGCGGGAGTCGTCGCCATTCTTCTGCTACGGGGGATTTCATTCGGTCGGATAATCCTTGTTGGCGGTGCTGCTGGGATCGCATTGAATGTCGCCTCGGGAGTGCTGGCCGGGACGCAGAATGCACTGGACCCGATGGAGCGCTTCAACCAGGCTGTCGGATTGTCGCCGACCGCTGACGTTGGATTGAACACGACGGCGAGCCGTCTCGAAACTTACAAGCTCGGCTGGCAGAGCTTCCTAGACAGGCCCTTTACCGGGGTCGGGCTGGATGCTGAGTCCTCGATCGTGGACCACTTCTATAACCTGTCAGTCCACAACTTTTTCATTGGGGCGCTCCACCAGGGCGGCCTAATCTTTGCACTCGGCCTCCTTTGCGCTGCGCTCAGCCTCATCCTTCCCGCGCTCCGACCTCAGCCCAAGAACACGCTTCGCACATGGACCTTGTCCATGGCCGTGGCCGCCGTGACATTCGCCGTGACAGCCCCGAGCTTCTTCAACAGATACTTCTGGGTGCCGCTGGCGCTGCTGGCCGCCCAGCACGCCCTACGGGTGCCTGCCCGAGTCGAGACAGGCACCCGCAGCTGAGCTTTGACGAGGGCGTGCATGCAGCTCTCCGCTAACCCCTATATCAGAGGACGTATTTAGCCACCTGCGAGGCGATACCGACGCCGAGAGCGTCATGCCCAGCCTGGGTGGGATGAGCGCCGTCAGTGGCCACGAAGATGTCACTGTTGCCGAATCCTGTTGTGCCCCCAACCTTTCCGTTGCCGGTGAAGAACGACTGCCCAACTTCCGTGACGGCCGTCCCGGATGCGTAGCCGTTCGTTAGGTTCGGTTTGATGGTGGCCGTGTACACGCCGGATGCCGGGCCTGTCACCGTCGTAACTTCCCTGCGTTCCCCGGATGGGTACGTGCCGATGTGCACGGTAGAGCCCGGAGGCACCGGGGCTGTCAGCGGCAGGGTGGCGAAGTTGGTTGTCACCGCGCTGCTGAGCGTCGCCGTCGCAGGGGCGGCTTCGAGTGGCATTTCGGTGAGGTCCACGAATGGGATTCCTGCCGCCGTAGCGGCGTCCTTGATTGCGTCTCGTGCGTTGAGAACGCCAAGAGATGCGCCGTTGCCGAACGACGCCGGACCCGGTCCCCAAAGCGGGCTAAGGGCGATCTGTCGGGCGTTCGGGTTGGCAGCTTTGACCGCAGCGAAGCAGGCCGCTGCCTCCGCCTGCGTCTGCGCCTTGGTGTAGCCGGCGTCATTGTGGCCCATCGCCCAGATGACAATGTCAGGGTCGTAATTCGTAATGTCCCCGATGCGGTCAAGCATCTTCATCGTGGTCGGCGGGTTGATTCCGGGGTTGACGAACCCGGTTCCGCCCACGCCGGAAGCCCATACATCGTCAAGGCCCAGCGTATGAGCGAAGGACCGCACCCAACCGCTTGCGCCGCCGTAACTCGCCCCGGTCCCTTCGGTGTAGGAGTCCCCGGCAACGATCACGCGGGGTCCGCCGACCTGCGGCTTCCACACACTGTCGTTCGGGCCGATGGTCAGGCCCATGAAGTTCGTGCCCGACATCTCAAGGCGGATGCGGCGAGTACGCACGTCCGGGAACGTAATCGGGAGTACCTGGTTGCTGGCATGGCTTGCCACCGCGCCAAGGATTACGCCGTCTACGACGACGCGGATGTAGTATCCGGCGATGTTCAGCGATCGGATATCGAACGCGGCACCGTGGTACACAAAGTCGATGCAGTACGAGGTCTGCCGGGCGCCGTTGCTCAAAGACTTGGCCGTCACCGCGAGCGTCTGCGGGAAGGAGCCGCCGTAGACGCTGATGTTCCCGCCGCAGGTATAGGCGAAGTACTGCTTCGCCGCGACGCCGAGGGAGCCGGTGGACGCCACAGCATCGATAGCTCGGGGGCTCGTGATCACGGTTGCGGAGGCCCACGCGCCAATAGTCCCTGCTGCGCTCGGGGCGTAGCCACCGCTGTTGTTCCGCACGTCCCGGTTGGAGAGGAGTGGGCGGACGGCGAAGCTGTCCAGCCGTCGTCCGGTGCTGTCTTTCATGTACGCCATGGCCTAAGCCTCCGAAACTATGTCGATGATTTCGCCTGTTGTGGCGCTGACCTTGATGACCACATTCCGCGACGGGAGAGGGTTGCCCGCCTCGTCCTCGAAGCGGACATAAGTGGCATTTAGTTCCCCTGCCAGAGGGCTGTCGGGGTCGGCCGCTTCGCTCGCCAGGTAGCCGGGCAGGTTCTGCGGTCGAAGGTTCGGTGGAAGGTGGTGGTCCCTGAGCCAGCCGTCGGGGCCGAGGGATGGACCGGTAAATGTTGCCATGCTGGCGGGCTCCTTAGAAAGTGATGACGAATGCGTCCGGGTCCGTGGGATCTACGATCACGGAGCCGTCGGCTTTGGTGGTGATGATGAACGCGTATGGGTCGCCAGGATGTTCGGCGAATCCGCCGCCCTCAGCTGCCGCGGCGGCGTCTTCGGCAGCCTGCCGGGCCGTGGCGATCTCCGTTTGTGCGGCGAGCGCGATGTTCGCGGAGGTCTCGGCGTCAGCCACGGCCTGAGCCAACTGCTCCTCGGCAGCGGCTGCGGCGGTCAGGCCAGCTGTCTCAGCTGCCAGCTGCGCGGACTGCGCGGCTTCCCTGGCTGATACTGCTTCGTTCAGGACGCCATCAAAGGAGAAGAAGAACACCTCGAAGTCGCCAGATTTCCCTTTCACTTTCGGCGACGTGGTGACAAAGCGCCTGATGAAGCCGTACGCGTTGGCCGTCAGCGGGTTCGGCAGCGGGACGCCGGCGGGGCTCTTGAGCGCCAGGAGCTCCACGCCTGCCTCGTCCTCCGAGTCGTAGATGCTCACGAGGCCGTCGCGGATGACCTTGTTTTCGTCCTGCGGGTCTACGACCAGCTGCATGTCGAACGGGTAATCAGTCAACGGAGTCCCCCTAGTCGTTGTCCTCCGCTGTCAACCACCGGAGGATCCTGTGCTTGCGGAGCCATTCATTGACGCCAGGCACGGCGAGAACTCGGGTAACCAGGGCGGCGAGCGCTGTGGCGGCGATGAGTGCGCCGTTGAGGCCGAGGAACACCCAGCCCGGCAGATATACCTCGTAGGGCTTCAGCGCCTCGATCGCGGCGGCGAGGATGCCGTTCATAAGCGGGAACAGCGCAAATACGGCGGCGAGGATTGTCCGGGCCACCGCAGACGCGGGGTTCCGCTCCTGGGTGCTGACGGGTACTGCTTCATGCTCACCCATGGCGGGCTCCTTACTTGTAGGGGGTGACGGCTAGGTCTGCGGTGCAGGTGGAGACGTAGGCGGTCTCGGAGCTGGACGTCAGCTCGATCTCAATGGAGGTCGGGGCGGTGACGGACCACAGCAGCGGCCCGCCGCCGGAGAACTTGCCGTCGGCGCTGCCGTCGATCTGGAACGGGTGGTAGCCGGAGCGCTTCCCGTTCTTGACGATCACGAACCGGCCGGTAATCTTTTCGCCGTCTGCCAGGCCGGTGCCCTCGATGAAGGCGTGGCCCTGGTAGAGCCCGTAGCCGCCGACGGCGAAGTTCATGTGCTTCTTGTTGGTCGCGTCGGTGGTGATGACCGCGGTCTTGCCCTTGGCCAGGCGGCGGTTCATCTTGGGGGAGGCGACGCGGTGGAGGACGGGGATCATCTCAGGCTCCTACGGGATGGCTCCGATTGCGGCGCCGGCGGTTTGGATGGCGTAATCGGGGTTGAGGTTCCCGTACAGGTATGGTGTGGGGTTGATTCGGCCGCGCCAGCCGTCGTTCTGGTTGGGGTTGTTGGTCCGGAACATGCCCAGGTGCAGGTGCGGTGCGGTGGACGCCCCGGTGCTGCCGGAGCGGGCGATGACCTGCCCCTTCTTCACGGACTGCCCGGCGGAGACGTGGATCTCGGAGAGGTGCAGGGACTCGGACCAGACGCCGTATGCGTCGTGGCGAATGAAGACGGCATTGCCGCCTCCGGTGAGCAGCGGGTGCCAGTCCCCGTTGCCGGCGAACTCCACCACGCCGTCCGCGATGGCCTCGACCGGGTCGCCCTCGTGGCAGCCGAAGTCGATGCCGTTATGACCGAACCAGCCGATGGAGTGGTAGAAGCCGCCCGGGATGTCAACAATGCCGTCGCCGTCCCAGTCATCGAACTCCGCGGCCCAGGCCTGGGTAATCGGGCGCGATGTGGGGAGGGTGAATCCGGTCATGGTATGGCTCCGATTCCGGGCGCGTCTGATGCGCAGGTGTAGGTTGCTGATCCGGGCGGGTTCGGCGTGCAGGTATATGTCGCGCCGGTCCGGTCGGTGAAGGTGATAGATGCCGGCGCTTGACCGGGTGCCCCGTCAACGCCGTCCTTACCGTCAGCTCCCGCCGGGCCAGCAGGCCCACGGCACGCGTCGTTCGCGCAGACCTGCTGTACGGCGGCCATGACGGCCTCGGCGGTCGGCGGCGGGCCGTCTTCACCTGCTGGGCCTATGCAGGCGCCAGCGGAGCAATAAGTGGTGACGGCGGCGAGGACCATCTCCGACGACGGAGGAAGGGACTCCCCATCGACGCCGTTTCGCCCGTCGGCCCCGTCCTTACCGTTCACTGCGTCCTTGCCCGCGGGGCCCGTGCACCTGCCGTCAGCGCAGAAGTTCACGAACGCCGCTGCAATGTCATCAGGGGTAGGCGGTGCACCGTCCCGGCCCTTGCAGTTGCCCTCAGCGCAGTAGGCGCGGAATGCGTCCACGAGTTCGGCCTGGGATGGTCCACCAATCACGACTGGGGGTTCCGCAGGTGTCGTGACCGGCTCCTGTGCAGCTTCCGCCCACTTGGCGCACAAGTCCTTGTCGTAAATCTCTTTGTCCTTCGTGCCGCACAAGGCCTGTTGGGCTTCCTTGGCGATCTCCTTTTTCTCGCTCTGCTCAGCTACGGCAACACCTGCCGAGTGATCGGCGCGGTCCCAGGCGTCTGCGAGGAGGAAGCTGATCACGGCGACGGCGACCATCAGGAGCATTGACAGGATGAACAGGCCCCATTTTTGCCGCTTGTCCGTCCTGCGGGCCTTGTGAAGCTTGTTTTCGAGTCGCTCAGTCTCCTGCTCAGCGTCTTCGATCACTGTTCCTCCTCTGGCTGCGCCGGCCATTCAGTCCACTCGGCCGGCTCCGGGTCGATGTCGTGGCGGAGCAGTTGCTCCCGCCACGCTGTGCCGTCTTTCCTTTGGATCTGGATCACCTGGTCTTGCCAGCGGATCCGGGCCTTAGCATCGCGGATCTGCGCTTTGAGGTTGTTCAGCATTAGCGTTTCCCCCGTCTCGCGCTTCTTGTCCGCGCGCCGGATGAGGAAGGCGAGTCCTCCGCCGAGCGCCCCGAGTAGCGCGACGATGGCACCGATGAACCCCGTCGATGCTGTGATGAGCTGCGAATCCACACTGCTGGTCCTCCCTTAGACGATTGGCCAGGAGGCCGTGACAGGGAAGGTGGTGAACGCGTCCGTGTCGGATTTCGTCGCGTACCCGTTCACGATCGACAGAATGCCGTTGGAGAGGGCCAGTTCGTAGGCGATCCCGTTGGACGAGACGCCGGCACCGACGAACATTGTCTGCCCGTTCGTCGGCCGGAACCCTGCCGGGACTGTGAGCATGTTCCCGAAATCTCCGGTCAGGCGCCGAACAGCACCGACGAGGTGGACCCTGTTACCTTCCCGGCGGACCCGCGGCTTATGCGCGTTTCCCGTGACTGCCTCAAACCCGGGCCCGATGGTTGCCACATCTGCGGCGGATACCGTGATGTCCCTGCCGACCCAGTCGCCGTCGCCGTTACCGACGAGCTCGTGCGTCCAGAGGGTGTTGCCGATCTGGACCTTGGACCCGATCCGTTCCAGGTACGAAAGGGCGTGGATGCTCTTGGCGATCACGCCGCCGTTCGCCGCCCAGCAGCGCAGGTCGATCAGCGCGGTGGGCTGGGTCTGTCCGGCCGTCCATTTCACAAGATACAGAGGCTGGTCGTCCAGGGTGCCGGGGTCGTTTTCCCGGTCCGCGGGGATCTCCTCCACGGCGCCGCCTTCGACGGGAACGAGTGTCGTCGGCCCGCCGGCGAGCGGTCCCCAGTTACGGCGGAGCGCGATGAGGTCCCAGCGGCTTGTGCCGGAGCTGGGTGCGCTGCAGGTGACGTTCCCGATGGCGTCGGAGTGGTCGAACACGCCCTGCCCCCAGGCTTTGCCCGGCGCGACGTTGAGGGTGAACGGCGTGGAGGGGTGCGCGGTGACTTCGAAGTCCCCGGCGCCCACGACGCCGTAGTCGGCTTCCCCGACGTGCGGGTGCGAGGCTGACCATTTGATCTCCGTGACCAGGGAGGCCGGGACTGTCGGGCTGGTGTCGTAGAACGTGCTCTCGATGGTCACTGTTATTTCCTCCGTAGGTCTCGGACGCCTGCGGCGACTGCTGCGAGCGCCTGGGCGAATTGCTGGTCTGTGTTGTCGGTGATTTCGCCGACGGCGGGGGTGACTTCGAGGCCGTTTTCGCGGGTCCAGCTGAGGCTTACCGAGCGGAGCGTGTCGGTGATGGTTACGCCGGCGCCGACTTCGAGGGTGACCTTGTCACCGACGCGGACGCCGCCGGGCCCTCCGTAACGGAAGACGGAGGTTTCGGCGAGTTTCACGGACAAGCCCGACTTGGCAGCTGTTTCGGCGAAGGTCTCTGCCGCGCGTTGGCCGTAGACGTCGCCGGAGCCGGAATCCCTGGCATCGCGGAAGACTTCGATGCGTTCCCCGATGGTGGCGGCGAGCGCGGCGTCTTGGTAGCGGGCAAAGGTACGTAGGGTGCCTTCGCCTTGGCCGCCGATGATGACGTCGGTTGCTTCTGCTTCCTGCTGGGACCATTCCCATTCGAGGATGGTCCCGCCGGCCTCGGTGAGCGTGCGCGGATGCAGTTGGGGTTCGTAGCAGTCCACGACTAGGCCGGCGCCGGACTGGCGGACGGTGACGCCGATCCCGGCCGTGTCGACGGCGGGGAACAGCACGTCTGCGATCGGGTGGAACCGGAGCGACGCGGTGATGGTCGCGCCGCGGCCAAGGTCAGGGGCCACTGTCACGGGTTCGCCCAGGCGTGCGGCGTTGGCTGTGACTGCCGTTTTGAGGACGGTCTCGGCCGGTCCCGTGATGGTGTGGTACTCGACGTTCTGCGCGGTCACCGCGGCGGACGGCTTGGGCCAGCCGAGGATCCGGTGGAACAGCCGCCAGTCGTCGACCACGGAGAACGTCAGGGAGCCGTCCAGGGACGGGCCTCTGCCTGATTTGGCGCGTATCTTGCCGCCGATCAGGTATTCGTCCTGGTCCTCGTATTCGATGACGACGCGGGCGCCGCGGTCCATGAGTAGGGGCAGCTTCTCGTTCTCTGCCCCTACGGTAATGCTCGCGTCGCCTATACCGTTGAACACCGGCGTGATGGTCAGCGTCTCGGGGTCGCCGAGCCAGCCCTGCCTGACGAAGTCCTTGTCGTAGATCGCGATGGTAAACGGCGGGTCCTCGGTGCTCACCAGGCTCTCCAATACAGGGGGGTCAGTTCGATCTGGATCAGGCCGAGGCTGCCGACGTCGATGTTGATCGGCGTGGTTGCGCCGGCGGGGATCTTCGCCCACTTTGTGGCGCCGGTGAGATCGACAGTGCGGTCCACCGGGTTGGCGTAGATAGCCGGAGCGGTTTCGGTCGGTGCCGTGAAGTCGTACTCGATGGCTGTACGGACCCTGGGGTTTTCGTCGATGACGACGGCTTTACCGGCCGCCACGTTGAAGGGG
>JBKKDM010000042.1:0-2686 GCA_046707905.1 Candidatus Limnocylindrales bacterium | reverse complement strand
CGTACCGGTCGGGAGGGCCGGGTGGCGCGACTCGTCCTTGCCCCTCCGTTGGCCATCCTCGCGCCGGCAGTTGCCGTGGCGGTCCCCGCCCCCGGGTCTCGACGTTCGCGTGCGGCCGTTGTCGCCTCCGCCGGCGATCCGGTCCGGAACGTCCAGGCGGCCTCGCCACCGGCGGTCGGTGCGTCGGCGCGCGGTGCGTCGGCGCGAGGTGCTTCGCGCTCCCGCGGGCCGCCCGTCGGGCCAGGGCCGGCGGCGTCCTCCGCGCTGCTCGCAGGATCGATGCCGCCGATTGCGGCCTCGGCATCGACGTCCGCGCCTTCCTCCCCGAGCGCCGCGGCGGCCGCCATGCGTCGAGCTCGCGATTGGTACTCGGGTCCGTGCTTCCGGGGATCGGCGTACTCGCGAGGGTTGATGATCCAGTACTCGCCGGTCGACGGGCCGTACCAGGAGGCCCCGCTCCAGGTCGGGTCGTTCGGATCCTGCGGGTCGCGTGCCTCGTCGTAGGACGTGGATCCCATCGTCGCCTTCCGAATGTGACGCCGACCCGCGCGTCCGCCGCCGGCCCTGCCGGACGTTCCGGTCCTCGCGCCCGGTTCGGCCCCGCCCGATGTGCCCGACGTCCCGCTCGGCCGAGCCCCGGATCGCCCCCCGGACGCTGGCCCCGCGCCCGCCGCCGAACCAGCGGGTCGGCTTCCTGCCCGCCGCCGCGCCTGCTCGCGGGCCGACCGGGCCCGATCCGGATCTGCGCGCCAGGGCTCGGACGCGGCTGCATTGGGGGCGGGTCGCCGTCCGGGGGCCATCGGTCGACCCGTCCGGATCGATTCGTAGGCCTCGTGGATCGCGAGAAACCGGGGCAGCGCCGCCTCGCCCGCGGAATCGGGGTGGAAGGCCTTGGCGAGCCGGCGGTAGGCGCGCTTGACCTCGGCCGTCGGCGCACCCGGTGCGAGGCCGAGCGTCCGGTACGAATCCGCCATCGATGGTCGCTGGTCCGTCACGCCGCAAGCGTATGCCGAGCGCCGGGCATCGGCCCGACGCGTGACGCCACGGATCGACAGGGCGCCAACCGAGCGACCCTCAGCCCAGCAGCTCTCCCACCGGCGCCAGCTCGAAGGACGGAATTGCCTCGGCGGCCTCGCGGCCATGGGGATCCGACCCGATCGGTCGGTGGAAGCGGCCCAGGACGCGCAGCGCCTGGCCATCGAGGACACCCGCCTGGGCGAGGGCCTCGACCGCCGCCGCGGAGGTTGCCCGATCCGCGGCGCCGCCATCCTCGACCTTGAGCGCCAGCCCCGTCGCCGGGGCCGAGCCACCCCGGGAGCGAGGACCCGGGAGGATCGCGAAGCACCGCAGCCCCTCGGCCCCGCCCTTCGCGGCGATGCGGCCGGGAAGCGCCTTGGCGACCGAGGTGTCGAGCCGGTCGCGGCTGCCGCCGACCATCTCGGGGTGCGCGAGCATCGCGTCGCGCACCTGGCGCATCGACCCCGCGAGCGACGCGCGCGGATCGCCGGGAGGGACGGCTTCAGGATCGGCGAGGAACGCGTAGCCCCGGGCAATCTCGCGGAGCGGGAAGGCATACGTGGGGACGCCGCAGGCATCGGTGCCGTCGATGAGCTTCGCCGGCGTCGTGGCGAACGCCCGCGCCACGGTGTCGCGGGCGGCCTGCTGGGCCGGATGGTCCGCCAGCCAATAGCCATCGGGATTCCAGCCGCCATGCCGCGCCAGGAGCAGGAATGCTGCGTGGTAGCCGGAGCACATGTGCCGGATCTCGCCGGGCCGCTCGCCGTCGCGGGCGAGGCGAGTTGCCGTCAGCGCGTCGATCGGGACGCCGTCGGTGCCGAGCGCCAGCCCGGTCTGGCTCACGCCGGTCCGCCGGAACATCGCCTGGAGGGTGCGGACGTGGAGATCCTCGCCGGAGTGGCTCGCGGCCATGATCGCGATCTCGGGCGCCTCCAGCTCGAACTCGGCGACGCCGCCGGCCTCGAGCAGAGCGAGGATTCCGAACGGCTTGACCGCGGATCGGAGGAAGACCAGGTGGTCCGGATCGCCGAGGGCTCGGAGCATCCGACCGCCGACGTCGACCTCGACGATATCGCCGCGGTGGACGCTCTCCTCGACCTCATTCCGGACCTGCCGAACGACGACCGGCGGCGCCTGCCTCCGCGGCTTCGAGGATGGGGCGGCCACGGCGTGAGAGTACTCCCGCCGATGCTAGGATGCCCCCGCTCATGCCCTCCCTGCCCCCGAACCTCCACGTCTCCAAGCACCCGGCGATCCTGCACAAGCTGGGAATCCTCCGGGACGAGGAGACCGAGCCCAAGAAGTTCCGCGAGGTCGTCCGTGAGCTGTCGTGGCTCCTGGGCTACGAGGCGCTGGCCGACGCACGCGTGCGCGAGCGCGCGGTCCAGACCCCGATCGAGACGATGGCCGGCCACGAGCTGGGCGAGCGGATCGGGCTGATCCCGATCCTGCGGGCGGGCCTGGGCATGGTCGACGCGATGCTCGAGCTGATGCCGACCGCCGAGGTCTGGCACCTGGGGCGGTTCCGCGACGAGCGGACCCTCCAGCCGGTGGAGTACTACAACAAGCTGCCTGTCGCGGCGAACGTCGATCTCTGCCTGATCCTCGACCCGATGCTCGCCACGGGCGGCTCCGCCACGGCGGCGATCGAGGTCCTGAAGCGCTGGGG
>JBKKDM010000041.1:0-9340 GCA_046707905.1 Candidatus Limnocylindrales bacterium | reverse complement strand
GGGCCCGTCATCGAAGGTCGCGGCTCGGAGTGCCCGTCCAAACCGCTGGCGGTGCAGCAGGGCTGGAGATCCTGGGTATCGCGTGGATCCCCACTATTCCCCACTTCTCACCACTTGCACCGCATTCTAGGGCGCGCGAATCAGCCGTCAACCCCCAATTTGCAGGGCCGCTTCTTGACGCGGCCGCCTGGGCTCGGCGGGCGCTGGGCGGCCCGTGCTACGCGGGTGGTCCGTACGGCCCCGGGCGGTCGGCAGTTCTCGCCCGGCGTTCCAACGGAATGAGCGACGCCACTGCACGGCCCCGCGAATCCCAATGGCCCGGCCCGAGGCCGCAGGCATGCCACAGGCGTGGCACGCGCCGGCCTTCGCCGGTCGGCGAGCACGCAGGGGTCCACCGGCGACCCACACGACATCGCCGAGGACGGCCTGCTGCGTGTCAATCCGCCGATCTCGTTCCCTTGGCTCGTGGGGCGAGAACGCGTCGCGGCGCGGAGGCCGGTCGCGTCATGAGCCGTGTGGCGTCTCGGCGAGGTCCGTGCCGCCATGCGTCGCCGCAGGGTCAGGCCTCGGCGGGGGGCCTCGGGAGCTTGATGACCTGGTCTGGTTGGATCGGCCGCGGGAGGCCGGGGTTCGCGTCGAGGATCGCGTCGCGCGTCAGCAGGTAGCGATCTGCGATCTCCGCGATCGAATCGCCGGGCTGGACGACGTAGAGCGCGCAGGCCTCGCCGTTCGGGCAGGGGTCGAGTCGGGCCAGCGGGTCGCGGCCGAGGTACAGCAGGTGCCCGACGACGATCAAGCCCGGATCCGAGAGGCGGCCCGGGTTGAGGGCCTCCAGCACGTCGATGTCGAGGAGGTAGCGGCTGATGATCCCGGACAGGGAGTCGCCGCGGACGATCGTGTATTCAAAGCAACCGGGATGGTCATCGCACTCGTTGAGGACGAGCAGCGGGTCGCCGGGCTCGAGGGTCGGGATCGCGAACGTCGGCACGGAGGTCGGTGCGACGGAGGGCGCCGCCGTAGGCACAGGCGTTGGTGCGGCGGTCGGGACCACGCTCGGCGGCGCGATCGTGGCCGGTGGCGCGATCGTGGCTGGTGGCGCCGACGGCGACGGTGGAGGTGGCTCGGTGGGTGCCGTGGTCGCGGCGGCGACGGGTGACCTGGTGGCCGCGACCGGTAGATCCAGCCCGCCCCGAGCGGCGACAAAGGCGATCGCGAAGACCGCGCACGCGGCGACGAAGACGGCCGAAGCCACGATCGCAGGCGACACCGTCCGGCGGCCCCGGGGCGTGCTTGGCTCCTCCACTCCCCTCCTCTTCCCGTTCGGCTGGCCGCGGACTCTAGTACCTTTTCACCCTGGCCGCGCGCTTCGGGGGAGTGCTAGGCTGCGCCGACTTCTTTGCCGGCGTGGTGCCGCTGAGGAAGTCCATGGAGGCCTCCAGCCCGCCAATGGCGCTCCCGCTCCAGGTCGACGCAGTGATGCTCCCCGATCCGTCGCACCTCGCGCCGCACCGGATCAGACGCTGCACCTTCCGACGCCTGATTCGCGTCGAGCCCAAGGGCGAACGGCGCTACGACGTCGAGTGCCTGTATCCGGATCGGAAGCTGGCGATCCCGCTCGGCGACCTCGACGCGGCCACGCCGATCTGCAACGCCTGCACGGCCCCCCACATCTTCCGGCCGGACGAGGACTAGCCGGTCGACTGGTCGCCGGGCTCCTCGGTCGGCGGAATGAGGACGATCTCCTCCGCACAGGTCTTGCACCGGAAGATCCGCGCGCCGCGCAGCCACGCCTTCTCCGGGTCGTGATCGACGGCGCCGTGCTCGACCATGGGAACGTAGTCGTCCCCGTGACGGTGCATCAGTCTGAATGAGACGTCGTTCAGCATTCGCCGGCACTCCTCACGCGAACCCGTAGAGGCGCGCAGCGTAGCAGCGGCCCGGGGTCGGAGCGAAGTGGGTTGTCAGCGAGGCGACCTGTAAGCCGAGTTCTGTTCCGCCCCGCGGAAGCGGTGCGGAGATGGCCATCCATCTCGGGCCGTCGGTTGCCCGACGGCTCATGCGGCCGACCCGAGGGCTGGGCAGCGCACCCCTTCCCGGCAAGCCGGGTTGGTCGCCCTCCTATTTGGCCTTGCTCCGGGTAGAGCTTGCCGCGTTTCACTCCCCTGCCGACCGAAGCCGGCCGGGGCATCGTCACTGTGGCGCTGGTCCTCGCCTCGCGGCGGACGGGAGTTACCCGCTACCTCGCACTGTGGAGCTCGGACTTTCCTCACGCCGATCAGTTGCCCGACCGACGCGCGGCCATCCGGCCGTCTCGCTGACGGTCTGATTCTACCCTCGAACGCCTACTCGCCCGGGCGGCGGGTCACGGAGGCGGGTCCGCCGGCCATGACCCGGTCGATGGCCTCGTTGCACATCGCGTCGGCGAGGGAGTTCTGGGCTCGCGGGACATGGGCCGCGGTCCAGCCGTCGGGCAGGGTGCGGAGCTGCCGAAGCGCATCTGCCCAAAGCGGGCGGAGCTTCGCGTCCTTGACCCGCCAGCGGCCGGCCAGCTGCTCGACGATGAGCTTGGAGTCCAGCAGGAGCTCCAGGCGCCGCGCGCCCAGCTCCAGCCCCAGTCGGATCGCGCGCACCACCGCCGTGTATTCGGCGACGTTGTTGGTCTGGACGCCGAGGTAGTCGGAGATCGAGGCGTCGGGAATGGCACGGTGGTCGTGGGCGTCGCGGCGGTCGAGCGAGAGCAGCACCGCGCCGGCCGACGCGGGGCCGGGGTTGCCGCGGGCGGCCCCGTCCGTCCGGACCACGAAGCCGATTGCTGGTGCGGTCGTCGCGGACCCGGCAGAAGAGGAGGAAGCGCTGCGCCGACGCGCGGGCGCGAGCTGGTGGTCCGGTTCGGGCTCGTCGGGCTCGGGCTCGTCCTCGAAGCCGAGCGTCAGCGGGGGCTCACGCACGGCCGGAACTCAGTTCTCTGACGGAGTCTCGTCGGCTGCATCCGAGCGCCGGGGTCCAGGCTTGGGGCGGGCCTTCGCGGTGCGCTTGGCGGCGTCTGCGACCTTCGCCGGCGACCCGACATCGGCGACCGGCTGGCCCCCGGCCTGCTCCTCGGGCTCGGTGATGCCGCCCGCCATCGGCTCGTCCGCCATCGTGGCCGCAGTCGGGACCGGCTGCTGGCTCGCGGCGGCCGTCGCCTGCGCCTCGGGCGCGTCGGCGGTGCCGATGGGCACGTTCGGGAGCATCGGGAGGGGTTCGTACTTCGGGGCGTCGTCCCGCCCGCGGAGCTTCCGCCAGGCCCACATCACCGGGTCATAGAACTCGTCGGCGACGCGCTCCTTGAGCGGGATGATCGAGTTGTCCGTGATCTTGATGTGCTCCGGGCAGACCTCGGTGCAGCACTTCGTGATGTTGCAGTAGCCGATTCCGCCGACGTCCTTGAGGTAGCGCCGACGGTCGCCCTCGTCGATCGGGTGCATCTCCAGGCCGGCCGTTCGGACGAGGAACCGCGGGCCCATGAACGGCTTCTCGGTCTCGTGGTTTCGAAGGACGTGGCAGACGTCCTGGCACAGGAAGCACTCGATGCACTTCCGGAACTCCTGGACGCGCTCGATGTCCTGCTGCTGCCAGCGCCACTCGCTTTGCGGCACGCCCTCGGGCGGTGTGAAGCCCTGGATCGACTTATTGACCTCGTAGTTCCAGGACACGTCCGTCACGAGGTCCCGGATCAGCGGGAACGTCCGCATCGGCTCGACGGTGATCGGCTCCGCGAGGTCGAAGTCCGAGAGCCGGGTCTTGCACATCAGCTTGGGCTTGCCGTTGACCTCGCCGCCGCACGACCCGCACTTCGCGGCCTTGCAGTTCCAGCGGACTGCGAGGTCCGGGGCGGCATTGCCCTGGATCCAGTGGAGCGCGTCGAGGACGACCATCCCCTCCCCGACCGGGACGTCGAAATCGTCGTAGCGGGTTGGGCCGTCGCCCTCGCCGCGGAAGACGCGGAGGTGCGCGATCGAGGCGCCCTCGGGCACATCGGCCCCGGCCTCGATCGTGACGCCCGGCTCGGGCGCGGCTGCGGGCCGGATGGCCGTGGCGTCGTCTTCGCGAACCAGCATGTCGGTCATGGTCGCATCAATGGACCGAGTCGAGGAGCGGGCGCAGCTCGTCGGGCAGGTCGGGGAGCGCGGTGGTCGTCACCTCCATCGAGCCGTCGCGGCGGCGGCGCACGACGCCGTTGCGGTTGCCCCACGCCTTCTCGTCGGTCTGGGGATGGTCGAGGCGGCTGTGGGCCCCGCGACTCTCGGTCCGCTGGAGGGCGCTGCGGGCGATCGCCTCCGACACGATGAGAAGGTTGCGGAGCTCGAAGACGAGGTTCCAGCCCGGGTTGAACACGCGGCCGCCGGCGGCCGCGAGGCCGGGCCAGCGGCCATTGAGTCGGCCCAGCTCCGCGATGGCCGCCCGCAGGTCGGCTTCGGTCCGGAAGATCCCGACGCCGGTGTCCATGACCGTCTGGAGGTCGCGCTGGAGGACGTACGGGTCGTCGGAGCTGCCCGAGCCAGCGGCGCCGCGGTCCAATGGTGCCGCAAGCTCTCGCAACCCCTCTCCGACCTGAACCGGGTCGACGTAGGGCTGGGTCGTGTGGTTCCCCGCATGGGCCGCCGCGCCCGCGCCGGTCCTGGCCCCGAAGACCAGCAGGTCAGAGAGCGAGTTGCCGCCGAGGCGGTTCGCGCCGTGCATCCCGCCGGCGACCTCGCCGGCGGCGAACAGGCCGGGAACCGTCGCCGCGCCGGTCTCCGCCTCCACCCGGATGCCGCCCATCACGTAATGAGTCGTCGGCCCGACCTCCATCGGCCCCTTCGTGATGTCGACGTCGGCGAGCTCCTTGAACTGGTCGTACATCGAGGGCAGCTTGCGCCGGACGTGGTCGGCGGGCAGGTAGCTGATGTCGAGGAAGACGCCACCGTGGGGCGACCCGCGGCCCTCGCGGACCTCCGTGTAGATCGCCCGGGCGACGTTATCGCGGGTGGAGAGCTCCGGCGGCCGGCGCGCGTCGGTGACGCGGGCCTCCGACTGGGCGGTGACCCACTTCGCGGCCTCCTCGTCCGTCGCGGCGTACTCCCCACGGCGGTCCTCCGGCAGGTAGTCGCGCATGAACCGCTTGCCCTCCTTGTTTCGGAGGATCCCGCCCTCGCCGCGGACGGCCTCCGTGACGAGCAGGCCTCGGACGCCCGGCGGCCAGACCATCCCGGTCGGGTGGAACTGGACGAACTCCATGTCGATGAGCTCGGCGCCGGCCTCGTAGGCGAGGGCGTGCCCATCGCCCGAGTACTCCCAGGAGTTCGACGTGACGCTGTAGGCCTTGCCGATCCCGCCCGTCGCGAGGACCACCGCCTTGGCCGGAAAGACCACGGGCGCGCCGGTGGTCCGCCAGTACCCGAACCCGCCGACCACGCTCCCGGCCGCCGTGATCAAGCGCGTGATCGTGCACTCCATGAAGACGTCGATGCCCGCAGAAACCGTCCGGTCCTGGAGCGTCCGGATCATCTCGAGGCCGGTCCGGTCGCCGACGTGAGCGAGCCGTGGGTGCGAGTGGCCGCCGAAGGGCCGCTGCAGGATCCGGCCGTCGCGAGTCCGGTCGAACACGGCACCCCAGGCCTCCAGCTCGCGGACGCGGTCCGGGGCCTCCCTGGCATGGAGCTCGGCCATCCGGGGGTTGTTGAGGAGCTTTCCGCCGACCATCGTGTCGCGGAAGTGGGTCTGCCAGGTGTCGTCGGGGTCCACGTGGGCGAGGGCCGCCGCGACCCCGCCCTCGGCCATGACCGTGTGGGCCTTCCCGAGCAACGACTTGCAGACGAGCCCGACCTTCGCGCCGGCGGCCTGGGCCTCGATCGCCGCCCGGAGGCCCGCGCCCCCCGCGCCGACGACGAGGACGTCGACGGGGTGCGTCTCGATCTGGTCGACCGCCTCCGTGCCCAGGGCCATCCGCCGCGTGCCTAGAAGAGGATCTGGGGGTCGTTGAACCACCCGGCCTGCAGCGCTCGGACGTAGATGTCCGCGAAGGTCACGGTGATGAGGCTCGTCCAGGCCCACCACATGTGGTTGCGGTTGAAGTCGGTGAGGCGCTGCCAGAGCGTGTATCGGATCCGGCGCGCCCGGGTGCACGAGAAGCAGTCGACCCGCCCACCGACGAGGTGCCGCAGCGAGTGGCACGACAGCGAGTAGCCCGTCAGCAGGATCGTGTTGAGCAGGAGCACGCCGCCGGCGAGCCCGATCCTGGGATGCCAGGCGCCGGTGAGCTCATCGGGGTTGAGGAACCCGATGAAGACGTCGATCCACAGGAAAAACAGCGGGATGAACGCCAGATAGAGGAAGTACCGGTGGAGGTTCTGGAGGATGAACGGCAGGGCGTTCTCCAGGGAGAAGCCGGTCTTGCGGTGGACCGTCGGCTCCCCGACCGCACAGCCGGGCGGGTCGGCGAAGTAAAAGCGGTAGTAGGCCTTCCGGTAGTAGTAGCAGGTGGCCCGGAAGCCGATCGGGATCCACAGGATCAACAGCCCCGGACTCAGCCACGTGGGCATGTCAGGCCAGATGATCAGGGGGGAGAACAGCGGCGAGAGGTAGTTGTCGTGCTCGACGACCTGCGGCCCGAAGAGCGGGCCCCAGAGGACGCCGCTGAACGTCAGGTAGCCGGCGCAGACGGTGAAGACGATGGCCTGGAGGACCGGGTAGACCGCCCAGTTGTCCTTGCGCTGCGTCTCCCCGAAGCCCTGCGGCGCCGTACCGCGAGGCCTGCGGAGCGCGCGAAGGACAGCGCCCTGAACGGTCACGCGGCGTGCACCTGGCGGCGGATCGCGAGGCTGGTCACCCGAGGGGTCACGCGGCAGCGCCGGCCGTGACGCCGAGCTTGTCGATCACGGCATCGGCGAACTCGCGGGTCCCCGCGTGCCCACCGAGGTCGGACGTGACGGTGCGGCCCTCGGCGATGACCCCGCGCACCGCGCCTTCGACGCGCTCCGCGACGTCGGCGTAGCCGAGATGCCGGAGCATCAGCGCGCCCGAGAGGATCAGCGCCGTCGGGTTGGCCTTGTTCTGGCCGGCGTACTTCGGGGCGGAGCCGTGGACCGGCTCGAAGACCGCCCCGTCCTCGCCGATGTTCGCTCCGGGCGCGACGCCCAGCCCGCCCACCAGCCCGGCGGCGAGATCCGAGACGATGTCGCCGTAGAGGTTCGGGAGCACGAGGACGTCGTACATTTCCGGCTTCTGCACGAGCTGCATGCACATGTTGTCGACGATCCGGTCCTCGAACTCGACCCGCCCGGCGTAGCCAGCCGCGACCGACGTGCAGGCCTCGAGGAACAGGCCGTCGGACAGCTTCATGATGTTGGCCTTGTGGACGGCCGTGACCTTCTTGCGGCCGTTCGCGATCGCATACTCGAACGCGAAGCGGGCGATCCGCTCTGACGCGGCCCGGGTGATGATCTTGATCGACTCGGCTGCATCCCGGCCGACCATGTGCTCGATCCCCGCGTACAGGTCCTCGGTGTTCTCTCGGACGATCACGAGGTCGACGCCGTCGTAGCGGCTTTGCACTCCGGCCATCGAGCGCGCCGGGCGGAGGTTGGCGTACAGGTTGAGCGCCTGGCGGAGCCCGACGTTGACGCTCCGGAATCCGGAGCCAACGGGCGTCGTGATCGGCCCCTTGAGGGCCACCTTGTTCTTGCGGATCGAGTCCAGGACGTCGTCGGGGAGCGGCGTTCCCTTGGTCGCGATGGTCGCTTCGCCAGCCTCCACGACCTCCCAGTCGAAGGCGACGCCGGTGGCGTCGAGCACGCGACGGGTCGCCTCCGCCAACTCCGGACCGATGCCGTCGCCGGGGATCAGGGTGACTCGGTGGGCCATGCCGGCATTCTAGGCGGGCAGCATTCGAGTCCGCCGAAGACGATCCGCCGTCCGTGCGTATCCTCGCGGGATGCGTATCGGTATGACGGTTCCACTCGGCTACGGCGACCTCGAAGACGGCCGCGCGCCGACGTTCGCCCAGACGTTCGACTTCTCGCAGCGTGCGGAGCGCGCCGGCCTGGACTCGATCTGGGTCTTCGACCACCTGATCTTCCGGTTCGAGGGCGAGCCCGACGAGGGCCTCAACGAGGCCTGGACGATCCTGTCCGCGCTGGCGCCGGTCGTCCCTCGGGTGGAGCTCGGCGCGCTGGTGATGTGCTCCTCGTTCCGCAACGCCGGCCTGATGGCGAAGATGGGCCAGACCCTCGACGACGTCTCCGGCGGGCGGCTGATCCTGGGCCTCGGCTGCGGCTGGCATGAACCGGAGTACAAGGCTTTCGGCTTTCCGTTCGACCACCTGGTCGGGCGGTTCGAGGAGGATCTCGAGGTCGTGAAGCGCCTCCTCGACGGCGAACGGATCGACTTCAAGGGTCGTTGGTCGTCCTACGACGGCGCGCAGCTGCTTCCCCCGCCCCAGCGCCGCCCGCCGATCCTGGTCGCGGCCAAGGGCGAGCGGATGCTTCGCCTGACGGCTCGACACGCGGACGCCTGGAATACCGCCTGGTTTGGCGGGCTCGACGCGGTCGCCCGCGAGCGGCTGGCCGATCTGGATGCGGCGTGCGACGAGGTCGGGCGGCCGCGGCGCGAGATCCGGCGAACGATCGGGATCCGGCTCCACGAGCCGGGCCAGCGGGGCGACGACGCGAAGGGCACGGACGCGGACGCCGAGGGCCTCGCGGACGTCTTTGCCGAGCTGGACGAGGCCGGCTTCGACGACACGATCATCTGGTCGCTCGCCAAGTCGCCTGCCGCCATCGAACGGATCGGCGAGGCGAGGCGGATCCACCTGGCCCGGGACCGAACGCCCGCGAGGTAGCGCCGGGCTACCATCGCCGTCCCGTGAAGATCCAGGAAGCCGACGCCAAGAAGCTCCTCCGCGCGCAGGGCCTGCCCGTGCCGCCCTGGGAGGTGGCACGCAGCCCGGCCGAGGCGCGGGCCGCCGCGTCCCGGCTGCTCCACGGCGCGGGCAGCGTGAACCAGGTCGTGATCAAGGCCCAGGTCCTCGTCGGCGGGCGCGGCAAGGCCGGCGGCGTGAAACTTGCGGCCTCGGACGACGAGGCGGAGCAGGTCGCAGACGCGATCCTGGGGATGTCGATCAAGGGCATCACGGTTCGCAAGGTGCTCGTGGCTCCGGCGGCGGACATCGCCGCCGAGTTCTACCTCGCCGCGGTCCTGGATAGGGCGGCTCGGAAGATCCTGCTCATGGGCTCCGCCGAGGGCGGCGTGGAGATCGAGCAGGTCGCGGCGACGAACCCCGACGCGGTCGTCCGGATCCACGCCGATCCCCTCCTCGGCC
>JBKKDM010000040.1:0-2943 GCA_046707905.1 Candidatus Limnocylindrales bacterium | reverse complement strand
GCAGCTCCACAACTTTCCGCGGTAGGGCGATTGCAGGGTCCGTCGTACGCATTCGTTATCTCCCAAGGCGAGGAGACCAAGGACGACGGCCCGCTCGTCGGCGAGGAGGGTGCGTAGTCATGCCGGGCCATCGCTCGTGCGGGATTACGTGAGCATCGCGGTAGGAAGCCCCGGCGGCGCGCTGGGCCAACATGGAGTGCCTAGTCCGTCGTCGTAGCGGTATCACGGGCCGCGCCGACAAGAGCGTCTGCAGCTCTTATAAGGGCCAGGTGTGAGAAAGCCTGCGGATAATTTCCGGCCATGCGGTTGCCGTTTGTGTCTTATTCCTGGCTTAGTAGTCCCAGGTCATTTCCGTAGCCGATGAGCCTGTCGATTAGCGTCTTTGCTTCGGGAATCCGGCCGCTGCGGGCGTACTGCTCTACGAGCCAGAACGAGCACGCAAGGAAGGGATGTTCTCCGGGCTGAAGACCGTCCAAGCAGGTTTCCGTCCGATAGCGAATTAGCAAGCCGGTCCCGTCGAGAAGATCCCGTTCCAGGCGAGACACCGTTCCGAGAATTCTGTCGTCGTTGTAGGCCAGAAAGCCGACTTGCGGCAGAACTAGAAGGGACGCGTCGACCTCGGTGCCCCCATACGTCTGGGTAAAGGAGTTGATTTCACTGTTGAAACCATGCTCCAAGATTTCGGCGCGGAGCCCGTCTCTGATCTCCATCCATCGCTCCGCCGGACCGTCAAGCCCATGGTCCTGTACAGCCTGCACTCCGCGATCCATTGCGGCCCACATCATCACGCGGGAATGAGTAAAGTGCCTTTTCTCGCCTCTCATCTCCCAGATGCCGTGATCCTTGCGTTCGAGGTTGCTCTCTACAAAGAGAAGCATGTTCCGCTGGAGGGGCCACGAGAAGTGGTCCTCATGCACGCCGCGGTTGCGCAGCTTTGCCAAGGCAATCATGACTTCGCCTACAACGTCGCCTTGATATTGGTGGACGGCGCCGTTGCCGACCCGAACCGGGGCGGAGCCTTCGTATCCCGGCAAGTGGGCCAGGACCCTTTCGGGCAGCTCGCGCTCACCAGAAACTCCGTACATGATTTGAATGTCTTGCGGGTCGCCGGCGATAGCCCTAAGCAGCCAGTTCCTCCACTGGAGTGCCTCCTGGTGGAAGCCATGGGTCATCATGGCTTCCAGTGTGAGGGCGGCATCACGCAGCCAGCAGTAGCGGTAATCCCAGTTGCGTTCACCGCCGAACTGTTCTGGCAGTGAGGTGGTCGGGGCGGCCACAATTCCCCCGGTCCTCGCGTTTGTCAGTGCGCGCAAGACGAGCAAGGAACGTTCTACTTCCCTGTCATAGTTTCCCTGCGGGAGGTAGTTGTTCGACCAGCTCCTCCAGTAGGTGGCCGTTGTTTGCAGCACCCTGCCAACGTCGATTGCTGGCGGAGGCACGCTGGAGGATGCAAATGCCTGTAGCTGCAGGTCGAGTGTCTGACCAGCTTCGAGGGTGAACTCACTCACGTGCGAAAAATCAGGTCCGGCTTGGGGCAATGCATCCGCCCTAAGCAGCACAGCTTGCGGTCCGGCGATGGCAAGCAACGCCTCCCCATCGTCGTCGTGGATCCGATGGACCCACGGCACGATCTTTCCGTAGCCGAACCGCAGCACCAGTTCTTGGCGCATCAGGACCTGCCCATGTAAGCCCTGCACCCTGCGGATCAGTGCATTGCCGCTTCCACCGATTGGCATGTATTCGGTGACCAAGACTTCACCGGTTGCGGTTCGCCAACACGTCTCCATTATGAAAGTGGAGGGCAAGTACCGGCGGGTGCATTGCGCGCGACCTGTGACCTGTTTATCGTCATGAGTTGGGGCGAGTAGCCAGCGGCCGTGATCCCTAGTCCCAACTAAGGCTCCGAAAACAGATTCAGAGTCGAACCGCGGTAGGCAGAGCCAGTCGATACTGCCCTCTCGTGAGACTAGAGCTCCGCTGCGAAGGTCGGAAATAAGACCGTATTCCTCGATCCGTGAGGTCATGTTCCTAACTCAAGCACAACCAATCGTGATTTGCAGCAGGGGTGGTGACATCTAGAGCCATCCTAATCAGTTGCTAGGTGGCAGAAGTACCTCGGGAAAGTGCCAGGGCCGACGAGACAAACTTCCAATTGGACGGGTCATTATGACCCAGTCCGCGGGACAAAAGCTGCATACGATTCGCCGATCCGTTGTTGGAAGTTCTTCCAAATAGATCTACATCTCACATCATCAACATCATTTTTTTCCTCGTCACCAGGGCTGGCCCGGCACGGTAAGTCGTGTAGGGCCAGCTCTGTTTAACGATCAGGTAGTCGATCAGGCACCTTGGAGCATGAGCTCCTCAGGGACGAAGTCGGCCATCGGTGCCCGCCAGGGCAAGTCGTCAACGGCCGCGGCGCGGAGCAGGTATACGGACGTGAATAAGTGCCAGTCCGGGAAAGGGTCCGGGGGTAGTTCCGGTTCGGAATCCCGGCAGGGTTCCTTGCCGACGTATCCGGTAAACGCCGGGCCGGCATGCCGTCCTGGATCAGCGGACAGGCCTATGTTCGGGCCGTTGTCCGCAGTCACGATGTTGTGTGGCCAGCGGGGCGGCTCCCAGTCCTGAAACTCGCTCTTGTAATGGCGCCCGCTGGGTGAGATCCAGCCGGGTGATTCGTTCTTGGTGGCCGGGGTGGGTTTCCAGCCGCTGGTGTGCCTGACTCTGTGATGTTTCGGGCACGGCTGCCCGAGGTTGGATACCCCTGTCGGGCCGCCTTTGTGCCAGGCGAGGAGGTGGTCCGCTTCGTTGTCGAGGGAGCTGTTGCTGCACCCGGGGAACGGGCATTTGCCGTCGCGCATACGGAGCCAGTTCCGCATGGCCTTCGTGAGCCGGTAACTCGTGCGACCAATTTCTAAAGGTGCCCCATCCCGTGGATCTACG
>JBKKDM010000039.1:0-2668 GCA_046707905.1 Candidatus Limnocylindrales bacterium | reverse complement strand
TCGGTTGTGATTCCGTGTAGGGCACCTGAGTCGGGGAGAGGTGCCTCATGTGGAAACCAGAGCATCGAGCGGCCGCGGATCGACGCGGGCTGCTGTCAATCGGCGCGCAAAGTTGACCCCTAATCGGCGTCCAATGTTGACCCCCTTGGGTAGGCAGGACGGGAGTGATCACCGCGGCAGAGCGGGTCGGGGTTGGTCCGCCGCGGTGATCACGGGTTCAGAAGGCGGTGGTCTGTCGGTGGAGCTCAGGCGCGGTTTTTGAAGCGCCAGCTGTCGTTTCCGGTCTCGACGATGTCGCAGTGGTGGGTCAGGCGATCGAGGAGTGCGGTGGTCATCTTGGCATCGCCGAACACGGTCGGCCACTCGCCGAAGGCGAGGTTGGTCGTGACGATGATCGAGGTCTGCTCGTAGAGACGGCTGATGAGGTGGAACAGGAGCTGGCCGCCGGATTGGGCGAAGGGCAGATAGCCGAGCTCGTCGAGGATCACGAAGTCCATCCGGGTGAGGTAGTCGGCGATGCGGCTTTGACGGCCGCTGCGTGCTTCGCCCTCGAGCCGGTTGACCAGATCAACGACGTTGAAGAAGCGGCCTCGGGAGCCGGCCCGGATACAGCTTCGAGCAATGGCGATTGCCAGGTGCGTCTTGCCGGTTCCGGTGCCGCCGACCAGGACGAGGTTGCGCTGCTGCGCGATGAACCCACCGGCGGCGAGGTCGCGCACGAGCCCCTCGTTGATGGGCGTGTCCTCGAACTCGAAGTCGGCGACGTCCTTGGCGAGCGGCAGCTTGGCGATGGTGAGCTGGTACTTGATCGAGCGTGCCTGCTTCTCGGCGATCTCGGCCTTGAGGAGGTCGCCGACGATCCGCTGCGGCTCGTGCTGGCGCTTCAGCGCGCTCGTCATCACCTCGTCGAAGGCGCCGCGCATGCCGAACAGCTTCAGCTCCCCCATGAGGTCGAAGATCCGTGTCCGGTCCATCTCTTGGAGCTCCATCAGCCGGCCCTCCTCAGGCGGTCGTAACGGGCGCAGTCCGCCGCGGGCTCGTGCCGTAGCCGCAGCGCCTCAGGGGTGATGATCGTGATCGGCGCGACCGGATCACGGCGACGGGCGAGGATGTTCAGGACGACGTCGGCCGAGTGGACGCCATGCTGCAGCGCCTCGGCGCAGGCGGCCTCGACCGGCAAGAGCCCGTCGATCAGCACGGCACTGAGGATGCCGACCATCTGTCGATCGCCATCCTCGGCGGCGGCAAGCTTGCGCCTGACCCGCTCCAGGGCAGCTGGCAGGACCCAATGCTTGAACGGCGCCCCATTCCTCAAGGCGCCGGGCTTCCTCGCCAGCACCGGGACGTAGTGCCAGGGGTCGTAGATGGTCTGCCCGCGTGCGAAGCAGCGCCGGTGCTCGGCCACGACCGCGCCGTCCTGGCGGATGACGATCCGCTCGGCATAGGCCTGGACCTCGACCGGGCGACCGACGGCACGAGCCATCACGGAGTAGCGGTTGTTGTCGAAGCGCACGAGGCAGGTCTTCGACACGGACGCCGGTAGCGTATGGAAGCCGTCGAAGCGCCCGGCGTAGGGCACGAGCCTGGGGCGCTCGGCCTCGAAGACGGACCAGACCGTCTGGTCCGTGACCTCGGGGTGTCGATGAGCCTTGGCATAGGAGACGCACTTGTCGAGGAGCCAGGCGTTGAGCTCGTCGTAGCTCTTGAACCTGAGCCGCGGCGTGAAGAAGCGCTCGCGCACCAGCCCGACCTGGTTCTCGACCTGCCCCTTCTCCCAGCCGGCCGATGGCGTGCAGGCGGTCGGCTCCCCCAGATAGTGGCCGCACATCTGCAGGAAGCGGCGGTTATAGACCCGGCCCTTGCCGACGAAGACGCTCTCGACCGCCGTCTTCATGTTGTCGTAGAGCCCGCGCCGGCACGCGCCCCTGAAGAAGGCGAACGCCCGATCGTGGGCGTCGAACACCATCTCCTGCGTCTCGCGTGGGTAGGCGCGCACGAACAGCATCCGCGAGTGGCAGAGCCGCAGGTGAGCGACCTTCACCGTCACCGTCGTGCCGTTGATCAGCACGATCTCGTGGCTCCAGTCGAACTGGTAGGCCTCGCCCGGCTCAAAGGTCAGCGGCACGAAGGCATCCACTGACGCCAGCACCCGCTCCTTGCGCCAGCTCCTGGCGTAGCGCCGCACCGCGTCGTAGCCGCCTTCGTAGCCGAGACCGCGCAGCTCCTCGAAGATGCGGATCAGCGTCAGGCGCTCGCGCGCCGCCTTCCCCTCATTCCCTGCCAGCAGCCGGTCGAGATCCTCCCGCCAGCGCCCCAGCCGCGGCAAGGGCTGGACCTCCCGCTCATAGCTGAACGACGTCTCGCCGGACCGGAGCACCTTGCGGACCGTGTTGCGGGAGACCTTCAGGTCGCGGACGATCTCCTTGATCGATCGGCCCTTGACGAAGAACTCACGCCGAATCCGCGCAATCGTCTCCACGACCAACATCCCCCACCACCCGTTCCAGCACCAGGAACGGGAAGCATCGTCAGCTCACAGGGGGTCAAAATTGCACGCCGATCACCCCGCCAGAGGGGTCAAAATTGCACGCCGAAACACACTCGGAGTCTACGCCTCGCTCCCGCGCCCGCACGCCGCGGCCTTCTGCCTCAGTAAGCCTAGATGGCG
>JBKKDM010000038.1:0-4148 GCA_046707905.1 Candidatus Limnocylindrales bacterium | reverse complement strand
AGCGCGTATGGTGTCCACACGAAGAATGACCCGTTTCGCCGCCGGCGAGCCTCTATGTCGGAGATGAACGGCGAATCGTCCCGCGCTACAACCGTCGCGGTGCAGCCCGGCCCGACGGCGCGTTCCGTGTCGGACATCGGCCTCGCTGCGTTCGTCACCGAACACTACGACCGCCTGCTCCGTCTCGCGTGGCTCGTCTGCCGTGATGGCAGCGACGCGGGCGACGCAGTCCAGGTGGGCCTCGAACAGGCCTGGCGCCATCAGGAGACGCTCCGGGACGCCGAGAGCCTTCGCCCCTGGCTCGATCGGATCGTGGTCCGAGAGGCAGGCCGGATCGCCAAGCGCCAGCGCGGGCTCCTGGCGCGGATGCTCTCCCCTCGGCAGGACGTCGGCTGGATCGAGCAGGCGGACGAGCGGATCGGGGACCGCGACGACCGGCTGGCGCTGCGCGCAGCCTTCGATCGACTCTCGCCGGAGCATCGGGCGGTCGTCGCGCTCCACCTCCATGCCGGCTACTCCGTCTCGGAGACCGCCGCCCTCGTCGGCGCTCCCATCGAGACGGTTCGATCCCGACTCCGGGTCGCGCGGGAGCGGCTCCGCCACGACCTCACGGGGGCCCTCCGATGACCCGGCAGACGCTCGATCCGATGCCCGCCGACCCGTTCGACCGTGAGATCCGCCGCTTCCTGGAGCTCGACACCATCAACGGTGCCCCGAGCCTCGAGCAGATGATCGACCGGGTCTCGCCGACGGCTCCCCGGACGCGGCCGGGACGGCCTTGGTCATTGCCCGGTACCCCAGCGTTCCGCCTCATCCTCGTCCTCGGGCTGCTCGCCACCCTCATCGCGGGCGCCTGGGCCGCCGGCACGTGGAATCGAAAGAGTCCAGTCGTCGTCGCACCGGCACCGACGCCGGGCCCTACGGCGCGTCCGCTCCGAGGACAGGTCGTCGAGGCGGGCGCGTGGTATGCCGACATCGGGACCGCTCGAATCACGCTCAACCCTCCTGACGGCTGGGAGCACGGTCGATTGGGCGCATTGAATTGGTTCCAGCCGCCCGCGGACCGCCCAGCGTTGCTGCTTGTTACCACGGTGGCCAACGTCCTGGCAGCGCCGTGCGGGAGTCCCCGCCGGCCGCCGATCGGCCCGACCGTTGACGATCTTGTGGCTGGGCTCACGGCGCTCGGCCTTGGCGCGTCGAGGCCGGTCGAGGCGACTGTGGACGGCCACCGCGGTAAGCGTTTCACGATGGGTGCGCCGCCGTCGCTCGAGGGTTGTGTCGGGTCGATCTCGGTATGGGAGAACCGCGGCGGGTCGTTCTTCAGCTACCTGGACTTTGGCGAGGAGACAGAGATCTGGATCCTCGACGTCGAAGGAACTCGGCTAGTTCTTCGCACGATCGTGCTACCAGACACGACGCCGCAAGAGCGCGCCGCGACCCAGGCGATGTTCGATTCCATCCAACTCGAGCCGGTTCCGGCGGCTCCAAGCCCGAGCGGGTGAGCGCCGGGCACGATGCGGGCCCCTTCCCTCGATTACCTGGAGGCCGTGGGCTCGCGCCTGCCTTCGGTTCGTGATCCATCCGTCCGCACGGCGGCGCTATCGCGACGCTGAAGGTCATCCAGCTGCGCGAGGAGCGGCCGCGCCCCCAGCTCCTCCAGGATCGCGCGGCCCTCCTCGATTACGGATCGAACGGCCGGATCGTCCGGCCCGAGGAGCTTGGCCATGTCGATGATTGCCATTGCGAGGGAGAAGCGTAGCCCGAGCGACCGGTAGCCCGCGAGCGCTGATCGATACAGCCCGACGGCGTCATCACGACGCCCCTCGACCGCGGCAATTCCCGCCCGGATGCCTTCGAGGTGGTGGTTGGCCGCGGCCCCCGGCCCAAGCCCGACCACCTCGAGCACGCGAACGGCGATGTCCGTCCGGCCGGCGTGCAGGGCGTATCGGCTCAGCCATTCGAACTCGAAATCCGGGCGCATGCCTTCGCGCAGCTGCGGCTCGGCGATCTCGAGCGCCCGCTTCACATCACCTTCGGCGAAGGCAACGCGTCCGAGGGCAGCCGAGGCCTCGCTCTCGGACTGGAAGTCGTTGTCGCGACGCGCGGCTGCCAGGATGCGCTCGAGACGCGCGATGTCGGGATCGCCCGTCCACACGCTGAAATAGTCACGGATGCCTTCGAGCAAGGGCCGCTCGCTTCGGTCGCGGTCGTCCTCCAGCATGGTGCTGACGGTCTCGCGGAGCCAGGCCCACTCGCCCAATGGCTCGGCAGCGTTGGCGGCATTTGTGGCGTGGTAGCTGTCGAACGAGCTCAAGCCAAGTCGGCGGGCGGCCGCGATGCCGACCCTGACCCGGTCCATCGATCCTCTCGGGTCGGTCTTGCTCGTCATCGCCGCCAGGTTGTTGAGCCCGCGCAGGGCGGCCTGGTTCTGGCGATGGGCCGTCGCGTCGAGCACGGCCCCTTCGAGCAAGGCGATGCCCTCCCGCGTCCGACTGTCAGCAGCCAGGGAGGTTCCCTTGGTGACGAGCGCCATCCCGGTTGTCTCATCGAGCTGCAGGGGCTCAGCCAGCGCGAGCGCGCGATCTGCCCAATTGATCGAGTCCTTGAAGCGCTGGCGGCGGAACTCGAGGCGGGCCATGATCTCCGCGAGGAGCGCGGCGGTCTCCCCGGCCTCGCGATCGACAGTGGCGCCGCGCTCGAGAGCGTCCGCAACGAGCGACTCCATCTCATCCGCGACGCTCGCGTGCAGCTCTTCGGCCTCTGTGATCCGTGCGGCCGCCATGTATTCGCCGATGAGCTGGGCGGTCGCCCGGATGACACCGACCTGATCGCCGAGCGCCGTGTAGGCGGCAACGGCCGCCGCAAGATTTGCGTAGCCGGCCTCCCACTCGGAGTGGAAGGTCTGCAGACGCCCGATGCGTTCGAGGAGATCGGCGCGCTGCGCCGCGTCCGGCGTGACGTCGAGCGCCGAGCTGAGCGCGTCGATCGCCTGGCCGATGGCGCCGAGCTCATCGGCGCGATCCGCGGTGGCGAGGAGCGAGATCCGCGCCTGGATCGCGACCGCTTCCCCTTCGGGGCCCTCCGGGGCCGCGCGGTACGCCTCGACGAAGTGGGTCGCCACCACGCCGGCGACCTCGTCGTCGCCGAGCGACTCGAAGTAGCGGGCCGCCGCAAGGTGTCTCGATCGGCGTTCACGCTTCGAGAGCGTGGAGAACGCGACCTCCCGCAGGATGGCCTGCACGAAGGCGTGCTGGCCTCGCGTGGGCGCGCGCGGGTCGGTCTCCAGCGTCAGGATCTCCCGCCGCACCAGCGCGGAGAGCCGCGGCAGCAGCTGCTCGGCCGGTTCCCCGCTCATCGCGGTAAGCGCCTCAACCGTGAATGACTGTCCGAGAATCGCGGCGTCCTGGAGCAGGGAGCGGTCCTGCTGCGGAAGCGCGTCGAGACGGGCCGCCACCAGGGCGTGCAGCGTCGGCGGGACCTCGAGGTTCGCAAGGCTGAGGCCGGAGCCGGCCGCGCCCGCCGGCGGCTGGAGGCGGCCGTCCCGCTCCACGAGCTGCCCCTTGGCGACCAGCATCCGGATCGTCTCGACGGCGTAGAGGGGGATCCCGTCGGCTCGCTCGAGGATTCGCGCCACGATCTGTTTCGGGAGGTCCGGCGCCACCCCATCGAGGAGCTCGCGCATAGCCTGGTCGGGCAGCGGATCGAGGCGCATCGCCGTGGCCCCACGCCGGTCCGTACCCCAACCCGGACGCCGCTCGAGCAGCTCCGGTCGAGCGAGCGTGAGGACGAAGATCGGGCTCGAACGCCCCCAGTCCAAGAGGTGCTCCAGGAAATCGAGCAGGCCGTCGTCCGACCACTGCAGGTCTTCGATGACGAGCGCAACCGGGCTCGTTGTCGCCAGCCGCTCGAAGAAGGTCCGCCACGCGGCGAATAGCTCGGCCGCGCCGCCGGCTGGTGCCTCCTCTACCCCCAGCAGCGCCAGGACGCGAGGCTCGATCCACGCGCGCTCCGCTTCGTCCGGGACGTGCTCCTGCACCATTGCGGTGACCGCCCGGCGTGTCGTCTCGGCGTCGTCGCCTTCGGCGAGGCCGGCCCGCCGCCGGAACATCTCGCTCAGGGCCCAGAAGGTGACGCCCTCGCCGTAGGAG
>JBKKDM010000037.1:0-2607 GCA_046707905.1 Candidatus Limnocylindrales bacterium | reverse complement strand
GGGTCGTCCTTTTCGTCAGCCGCGAAGACGACGCCGAATGTGGAGGCGTCCTTGAAGATGCCCTTCGCGAGCTGCTCCACGTAGTGGCGGTTCCGTGCGTAAATCGTGTTGGGCTTGCCGGTGTCCGCCGTCGTGATCTTCACGACGAGCGGCTGGTCACGGGAGCCGGTGCCGGTCTCGATCGTTTCGACGAGGTCCGGTGTCTTGTGGATGTGCAGCTCATCGATGATCGCGCCGTGCAGGTTCGCGCCGTGCTGCGCGTCAGCGGTGGAGCTGATCACGCCGAAGTACGAGTTCGACTTCGGGTGCACGATGCGGCCGGTCAGGGCACGGACACGGCCACGGAGGGCAGGCGCGGACTCGGCAAGCTTCTTGATGGGCGCGAACACGAAGGACGCCTGGTCCTTCGTGGTGGCCGCGGCGACGACCTGGGCGCCGGCCTCACCGTCAGCGGCGGTCAGGTAGATCGCGAGCCCGCCGCAGATGGTGGACTTCCCGTTCTTGCGGGGAACATCGACGTACAGGGTACGGACGACGCGGGCCCATTCGCCGTGCTCGTTCTTCTTCACCCAGCCGAAGACCGGCGCGATGATGTACGCGATCTGCCACGGATCCGGGTTCAGCGGCTGCCCGGCCATGCGGCCCTGGGTGTGCCGCAGCAGCGAGAAAGCCTTGAGGACCTTGTCCACGCGCTCGGGGTCGAACACCGCGCCGCGCACGCTGCGCGCCTCGGGCGTCTTGATCAGCGGCGGGATTTCCGGCAGCGGGATGCCGCGGGAAACCATGTAGTACGCGACCTCGGGGCTGATCTTCAGCCGCCGGAGAACCGCCGTCGTCGGCAGCCCGAACGCGTCGGAGTCTTCCGGTGCCAGGTTAGAAGGGGTTCTCTTCCGCGTCGGCATCTGGCTTACTCCTAGCAAGGTCCTGCTCAGAGGACGGAGTCAGGCCGAATTCCTTTGCGAAGGCCTGCAGCCGGGCGCCGGCGTTTCGCCGTATCGCCACGGCCGGATGCGGGATCGTCCCCTGGGCTACGTCGATGAGCAGCGAGCCGTTCTCCTGGATCGCGATGCACGCGCCACGGAACTCGGCCCACGTCTCGCAGTAGGCGGCGAGGACGCCACGGTCTTCGGGCTTCAGCAGATCAAGGGCAGTCAGGCCGGGAACGACTCGCTGCCATTCGTCTTGCGCTTCGGCGCTGAGCCAGTCGGGCATTTCCGGGGGCTGACGCTTGAAGGCCGGACCGACGGTGACCTTGCGGCCGCCGGAGTCGGTGCCGTTGCCGCGGCCGTCGATGAGCTTCAGATGAGCCGGCTGTTTGGCTGGTCCACGGGCTCCCATCGAGACCCCCTTTCAAAAACCTGAGATATTTCGCGTTTGGCTACCCCGGCGGGCTAGCTCGCTGAATTCCCAGCGATCCGAACGCCCCTACCCGGGGTCAGGAGTGGTGCTGGGAATCCCTGAGGCGGCGGTGGAGCGCCGTTTTCTCTTCGTGGTGTGCTTCGCAGAGTGTTTGCAGATTGAACTCGTCATAGAGCGATCCACCGTCTGTGACTTCCGTGATGTGATCTACCTGCAGGTCGGCATCTGTGCCGCACACTCGGCAGGTGGTCTCGTGTTGCAGGTGCTTGTCAGCGACCCTCTTCCAGCGGCCCTTGTCGATGAGCTGGTTGCGTTTGCTGGTGTTCTCCCAGGCTCGGCGCTGGTGTTCGTCACAGCGGCCGGCGTGGGTGGCGAGTCTGCCGCAGCGTCTGGTGCAGCGGGATGGCGCGGAGCTGGGCATGGCCTGCGTCCTGTCGTGGGTGTGGGTGAGCCCCGGCCACTGTGTAGTGTGGCCGGGGCTCGGTTGCTTGGTGCCCGGAAGAAAGCACGTCAGCGGTTCTATACAGGGGAGACGGTGTCTCCGTGGGCCTCGGTGGATTCGAACCACCAACTGCGCAGGGTTTGAGCCTGCCGCCTCTACCGGTTGGGCTAGAGGCCCGTGGGCGGCAGCCCTGACCTGCTGGGGGAAGGTGGGGGCTGCCGCTCCTGCCGTTCATGTCCGGCAGGCTATTTGGTTGTCGTCGGCGTGGCGGGCAGGAGTCCCGGTGACCTGTAAAAAGGTATGGCTCGACGTCCCTCTAGCCTAACTTATCCACAGCCTGTTTGCACCTGTCTGGGTTAGCAAGACACGCCGGGAGTTTGTTAGGCATTCTGGAGCTGCTCTGCTCGTTCTGCTGCTCTCCGTTCCTCGGCTGCCTCTATGGACTTGGCGAGCCATCCCCATTCGTGGAAGGGCCATGCTGGCATGTTGCGGTGCCAGGTGCCGCAGCCTGCGCTGTCTGGTTCGCAGGTCCCTGATTCACAGCGGACTATGGGCTGCTGGTTCCCTTCGGCGCCGATGGTGCGGACGTAGAGGGTGGGCTGGTCGCACCAGGGGCAGTCTGCCTTGAGTCGTTGGCCGTCTCCGATTTCGGAGAAGTGGTGGGATAGGCCGGCTTTGATCCGGTTCGCGTGTTCCTCGATGTCTATGGGCAGGTCCGGGGTGATGTCGTCCAGGTGTGCGCGTTTGTAGCGGATGAGGAGGTGGGGGTCGTCGTAGCGGTGGTTGGCGGCGCGGATGAGGACGGC
>JBKKDM010000036.1:0-3369 GCA_046707905.1 Candidatus Limnocylindrales bacterium | reverse complement strand
CTGTGGTCCGCCCTCCTCGGCGGCGACCCCTCCGGTCCCGGAGCGCATCGTCGGCCGCCATCTTCGCCGCGCCGTTAACGGGATGCAAGCGTTTTTCGCGCGGCGTGCTCGCCCCCTTGACAAGGTTCGAGGGCCGTCGCGACGCGATCGGCCCTCGAATGAACGTGACGGGTTGGCTCGGGGTTACGGGAGCCAGGCCTGCCAGACGCTCTCGTGTTCGTCGACCCACTTCTTGGCCGCGTCCTCGGGCGCCATGTCCTGGTTCGTGATCATGTCGGCGACGAGGTTCTGGTCGGCGTTCGTCCACGTCCAGTTCTTGATGAGCGTGGCCGCGTCGCCGCCGTTGGTGTCGAACTCGGTCCGGATGAACTTCCGCAGCGGCGTCTCCGGGTAGTCGCAGGCGATCGCCTGGGGGTCGGCGTCACAGCCCTCGGTGTAGGCAGGGAGTGGGACTCGGGTCAGCTCGACCTGCGAGTTCAGCCAGTGCGGGTCCCACCAGTAGAACAGCAGCGGCTTCTGCTGGGTAACGGCCTGCTGGATCGCCTGGACCGTTGCGGTCTCGCTGCCGGTGAAGATGACCTTGAAGTTCAGGCCGAGGTTCTCGACGAGCGCCTCGTCGTACTGGACGTACGAGGGGTCGGTGCCGAGGAACTGGCCCTTGTCGCCGGACTCCGACGTCTTGAACTGGTCCGCCAGCGCGTTCAGGTTCTTGATGTCCTGCAGGATCTCCGGATGGGCGTCGGCGAAGAACTTCGGGACGTACCACCCGATGATCCCGATGTTGCCGTTCTCGCCGGCGTCCATCGCGACCTTCTTGTCGGTGACGTACAGCTTCTCGAGCTCGGGATGGCCCCAGTCCTCGAGGATGACGTCGACCTCACCGCTCTCGAAGCCCTGCCAGGAGACGTCCTCCTTGAGGTCCTTGAGGTTGACGGTGTAGCCCATCTTCTCTTCCAGGACGTGCGCGACCACGGCAGCGCTCGCCGTGTAGCCAACCCAGGGGTTGACGGCGATGTTCACCGTGCCACCGGCTGCCGGTGGCGTCGTGGCGCCGGTTCCGCTGGTCGCGGGGGGCGCCGAGGCAGTGCCGCCGCCGGAACATGCCGCGGCGGCGATCGCCACGATCGCGGCCAACGCCGCGAGGCGGGCGGGTCGGTTTCTCATCCAAGCTCCTCCAGTCGATCGTGCGACCGGGCGTCACGCACCCGGTCGACCTCACGAGGCGCGCATGATGCACCTCTTGACGCGCTGCTGCACCTTGGCGGGCCGATCATGAGCCCGGCACCCGCGACGCGCCGAGGGGCAGGAGCCGCCGCCGCTGGGTCCGGTTGGCGCGGCCCGCGCCTTGCGTGATTCGGTCGAGCGCGATGCCGAGGAAGACGCACGCGATCGCCGCCGCGGCGCCCTCGCCATAGTCGGAGTACTTCGAGAAGCCGGCGACGACGTCGAACCCGAGCCCGCCGCCGCCGACGAGACCGCCGATGACGACCATCGCGAGGACCAGCACGATGCCCTGGTTCGCGGCGACCAGGAGCGCCGCCTTCGCCATCGGCAGCTCGACCTTCCAGAGCAGCTGGCGCTTCGTCGCACCGGCGGCGGTGGCGGCCTCACGGACCGACGTCGGAACGGTCCGAACGCCGATCTCCACGAGCCGGATCACGGCCGGCACGGCGTAGACGACCGCGGCCAGGATCGCGGTGAACCTCGTAGGGGCGAAGAGCGCCACGGCCGGGATCAGGTAGACGAAGGCTGGCATCGTCTGCAGCGCGTCGAGGACCGGTCGCTGGATCCGCGAGAACCGGTCGCTGCGCGCCGCGGCGACGCCGAGCGCGAGCCCAACGGCCATCGTCAGCGCCGTGGCCACGAGCACCTGCGCCAGCGTGATCATGCCGTGCTCCCAGACCTCCATCGCGACCAGGCCCAGGAAGCAAAGGCCCGCGATGATCGCCGGGCGCAGACCTCCGATGAAGTACGCGATCCCCGCGACGAGGGCGATGACCAGCCACCACGGCGACTCCGTCAGGAAGCCCTGGATCGGATTGATGAGGCCAAAGGTGACGACGTTCTTGATGGCATCGGTGAGGAAGAAGAGGTTGGTGGCGACCCATTCGACCCCGTCGTTCACCGGCCGCCGGATCGAGAAGGGAATCTTGGGGAACTCGGCGCCGAGCAGCGTGCCGGCGGCGATGGCGACGACCGGGATCGCGATGACCGCGGCACGAACCGCCGGGCGGATCAGCAGGCCGGTGAGCGCCGGGTTCTTGAGGGCGTTCGCGGGGTCAACTCGCTCGCTGGCGGCGGTCGTGAGCCGGTCGAGGAGGATTGCCATGATCACGATGGCGATGCCGGCCGTGAGCGCGAGACCGACGTCGCTCTGCTGTATGCCCGCGAGGACATCCTTGCCCAGCCCGGGACCGTCGATGAGCGCGGTGATCACGACCATCGACAGGGCCATCATGATCGTCTGGTTGACGCCGAGGATGATGGCCCGCCGGGCCATCGGGAGCTGGACCTTGGTCAGGAGCTGCCGCCCGGTCGAGCCGAGCGAGTTGGCAGCCTCGACGGTCGCGGGGGCGACACTCCTGATGCCGAGGGCAGTGATCCTGATCGCGGGTGGGATCGCGTAGATCATCGTGACGATCGCCGCGCTGGCCGGCCCGATCAGGAAGAACAGCGTGACGAGCGGCAGGTAGGCGAACGTCGGCAGGATCTGCATGACGTCGAGCACGGGCGAGATGGCGGCGAGGAACCGGGGCCGCCGCCCAGCCACGATGCCGAGGGGAATTCCGATCGCCAGGGACATCGCCACCGCGGCGAGGGTCACCGCCAGCGTGGTGATGGACGCCTCCCACAGCCCCAGGACGCCGAACGACAGCAGCGCACCGAAGGCGAGCAGGGCGAGTCGCCAGCCGCCGAGGAAAAATCCGAGCGCCGCTCCGAGGCCGAGCCAGCCGAGCCACGGGATCGCGTGCAGCCCGAGCATGAACCCGTCGACGACGGCCTCCACCGCGAAGCGGATGCCGCCCACGACCAGCTGGAGGACGGCGTTGCTGTTGCGGTTGGCGTCGATCCACGAGCGGATGTCGTTGATCTGGTGGAAGCGCTGCGCGTCGTCGTCGTGGGGCAGCGTCCACTGACCGGCGAAGACCACGAACAGGACGGCGACCACGCCGAGGAAGACGAGGACGAAGAGGCCGGTCGGCGCGCTCGGGAGGCGGCGCTCCGCTGAACTCGCGGCCGCAGCGGCGGTCATGCGGCGCTCGGGCTGCCTGCGACCGCTTCCAGGATCTGGGCCCGATCCACGACACCGATGCACTCCCCGTCGTCGAGGACGCGGATCGGCTTCTCCGTGCCGGCCGCGGCGTGGAG
>JBKKDM010000035.1:0-20918 GCA_046707905.1 Candidatus Limnocylindrales bacterium | reverse complement strand
CGCCCTTGACGATGCCCTTGCCACCATCGATCTGGAATACGAGGGCCTTGGCGAACTCCGTCCCCACGTCGAGGGCGGTGCACGCCGTCAGGGCATCTGGCACCGCATCGCGGTTCCAGATCCGCATGCGCCGCAGGACGGTCATGCCGATGTCGGCCGGCTGCCCAGGGTGATGAACGCGATCCAGCCCAGGAAGCCCGTAGATGACACCAGCAGCGCCAGCCCGCCGGCGATCGACAACGGGTGGCGCTCATTGCCTCGCCAGAAACCGTATCCGGTCGCGATGAAGCCGACCCCCGAAACGATGGCAAGCGCCATCAGAGTGATCGGAAAGTTCCGGGTCGCGACGAGTTCGAGCCCGAGCACGCCGACGAGCAGATACCAGACGCCGACCACGGCGCCAGAGCCGAGGGTCCACGGCAGGAGTTCCCGGTAAGTCCGGACACGCGCCACCAGGAGCAGCTGCGCGAACGCCGCACCCGCCATGCCGATGACTCCGATAGAGGCCACGAGCCATGCGAACCCGCCGAATGCATCCTCGCCGACGAACGCGATCGCTACCGCGACCGGGATGGTGGCCAGCATGAGCACGATCGATGCGATGTCGTTGAGCAGGCCCCACAGGCCGCCCCTCGCGAAGAACAGGACGAGGAAGAGCGCACCCAGAAGGGTCGCAACGGCCGCTACGACGGCTGACAATCCGACCAGCGCAGCGGGTGTCATCCGGGTCGAGCGACCGCCTCGCGCGTGGCGGCCTGGATCGCCTCGAGGGCAGCCCCGATGCCCTCGCGCTTCGTGCCCCGGCCCTGGGCCATCTCGGGTCGGCCGCCGCCCTTGCCGTCGATGGCGCCGACGGCGAGCTTCACGAGGTCGCCCGCGGAGATGCCCTTCCCGACCGCGGTCTTGTCGGCGGTCACGAAGACCTGCGGCTCGTCGGCGTCGAGGGCAACCGCGATGACATTGGCGCCGAGTGCCGAGCGGAGGTCCTTGGCGTAGCCCTTCATCGCCTCGGGAGACTCGAACGGCGCGGCGAGCGTGACGATCGAGACGCCATCGAACGACTCGACCCTGTCGCGGAGGTCGCCCGGCTTCGGCAGGCCAGAGGCTCCCCCACCCTCGCGCAGCTTGCGCTTCGCGTCCTTGAGCTCTCCCTGGAGCGCGGCGATGCGATCGGGAATTGCCTCTGCCGAGGTCGCGCCGGCGGCCTCGGTGGCGCGGTCGAGGAGGTCGAGGCGGGCCCGGAGGTGCGCGTCGGCGCCTTTCCCGGTCAGCGCCTCGATCCGGCGCATGCCCGAGCCGATGCTCCGCTCGCCCGTGATGACGAAGCTGCCGACGAAGCCGCTCGCGGGGCTGTGCGTGCCGCCGCACAGCTCGTAGCTGTAGTCCTTGACCCGCACCGTCCGGACCGTCTCGCCGTACTTCTCGTCGAAGAACGCGTCCGCGCCGCGCTCGATTGCCTCGGCCATCGGCAGGAACACGATCGAAACCGGCCGGTCCTCGCGAACGACCCAGCGGACCTCGTCCTCGATCGCCCGCTTCTCGTCGTCGGTGAGCGCTCGATCGAACGGGAAGTCGAACCGCAGGTAGTCGGGAGTCACGAGCGAGCCCGCCTGCTTCGCCCGGTCGCCCACGACGTTGCGGAGCGCGCGGTGGAGCAGGTGCGTCCCCGTGTGGTTGCGCATCGTGTGGGCCCGCCGCTCGGCATCGACCGACGCGATCACGGAGTCCCCGACCGCGACCTTCCCGCGCAGGGTCCCGCGATGGACGATCAGGCCGGCGGCCTGGGTGCCCGCGACGCGCTGCGTGTCCTCGACCTCGAACACGACGATGTCCGCCGTTTCGCCGTTGCTGCGCCCCAGCCGCAGCACGCCGCGATCACCGATCTGCCCACCACCCTCGGGGTAGAAGGGCGTGCGATCGAGGATCAGCTCGGCGGCCGCGCCGGCCTCGATGCGGAGCTCCGCCTCGGCCTTCGCCTCGAGCTCCTGGTACTCGGTCCCGCCGCGGAGGATCGCGACGATTCTTGCCTCCGCGCTGGTCGTCTCGTACCCGAGGAACTCGGTGTCGCCGGTGCGGCCGCGAATGGATTCGTAGAGCGCCGCGGCCTCCACGGCGCGGGACTTGTCGGCCTTGGTGCCGGAGCGGCTGCGGTCCCGCTGCTCCGCCAGCGCCGCGTCGAAACCTTCGCGATCCACGCGCACGCCGTACTCGGCCGCCAGCTCGACCGTCAGGTCGATCGGGAAGCCGTAGGTGTCGTGGAGCTTGAACGCGACGTCACCCGCGAGGACTGGCGCGTCGTCCGGGAGGTCCTCGGCCTTGCGCCCGACCTGCCGCTCCGCCGAGGTCAGCGGGATGAGCGCCTCCTCGAGCAGGTCCGTCCCGGCCTCGAGCGTCCGGCTGAACGAGACCTCCTCGCGGGTGATCCCGCCGAGGATCGAGTCCTGGTTCTCGCGGAGGTGGCCGTAGAACTCGCCCATGGTGTCGATGACGACCTTCGCCGCCTCGGCCAGGAAGGGCTCCTTGCGCCCGAGCAGCCGGCCATGCCGGACCGCGCGCCGGATGATCCGGCGGACGACGTAGCCGCGGCCCTCGTTCGACGGCAGCACGCCGTCGGCGAACAGGAAGGTCGTCGCGCGCGAGTGATCGGCGATCACCTGGTAGCTGAACCGCTCCGCCTCGAACGAGTCCGGGTCGTGCCCGAAGAGCTCCCGCATCCGTTCATGGATCGCGGCGAACAGGTCCGTGTCGTAGTTCGAGGGCACCTGCTGGACGACGCTCGTCAGCCGCTCCAGGCCCATCCCCGTGTCGACGCCGGGCGCGGGCAGCGGCGTCAGCGACCGATCCGGGTGGAGCTCGTACTGCATGAACACGAGGTTCCAGATCTCGAGCCAGCGGGGGCACATCTCCGAGTGGTCGGGGACGCAGAAGTCGCCCTCGCTGAACTGCGGCCCGCGGTCGAAGTGGATCTCCGAGCAGGGTCCGCAGGGGCCGGTGTCGGCCATCCGCCACCAGTTCTTCTCGTCGCCGGCCGGGAAGTCGCCCCAGCGGACAAGGCGCTCCGGCGGCAGGCCGATCTCGTCCTTCCAGATCCCATGCGCGTCGTCGTCGGTGGTGTAGACGGTGGCGGCGAGGCGGTCTCCGGGGATCCCGAGGTCCTTCGTGAGGAAGTCCCAGGCCCAGTGGATCGCCTCGCGCTTGAAGTAGTCGCCGAAGCTCCAGTTGCCGAGCATCTCGAAGAACGTGTGGTGACGCGGCGACCGCCCGACCTCCTCGAAGTCGTTGTGCTTGCCGGCGACGCGGAGGCAGCGCTGGAAGTTGACGGCGCGGGTGTAGCTGCGCTTCTCGGCGCCGGTCAGGGCGTCCTTGAACGGGACCATGCCGGAGTTGACGAACAGCAGCGTGGCGTCGCCCGCGGGCACGAGGCTGGAGCTGGGCACCATCGTGTGGCCCCGCTCCTCGAAGAACTCGAGGAACTTGGCGCGAAGGTCTTCGGCCGATTTCCACGCGATCCGCGGATCACGTTCCTGAACGGGGTTCTGCACGCACGAATGGTAGCCGAGGGTCCTCCTCGCTCAGCGGTCCTCGCGTCTGGGGCGGGCGCCGCGCAGGCGGGTCCAAACGGTCGACCCGGCGATCGCGGCGCCCACGAGGGCGCCGAGCGCGAGGCCGCGATGGAAGCTGATGCCTTCAACGAATCGTGCGAGGCGGTCGATCATCGAGCCTGTGGCTCCGGTTCTGCCGTGGCGGCCGTCGTGGCGCGAATCTGGGCAGGGTCGCCGTCGTTCGCGCCGGCGGCCTTCGAGGCGGTTCCCGAGCCACCCCGGTGCAGCGTGGTGGTGATCGGCTCGGGGACGCGGCGGCCCCTCCGCTCCGGGACGAGGATGGCGAGGATCGCCACGAGCCCGATCGCCAGCCACGCGACGAGCGAGGCGAACAGGACGTTGAACTCGCCGATCCGGATCGGGTCGATGGCGAAGCGCGCGCCGACGGTGTCACCCGCCCAGGCGCCGAGCCAGGCCGCAAGGATGAGCAGCGGCAGCCGCGCGCCGGCGTGGCCGCGGATGAAGACGTAGGCCGAGACGTGGAACAGCCCGACGATGGCGGCAAGGATCGGTGCTGGGCCGATCACGGAGCCACCGTCACGCGGTCACTCGCAGGGCCGCCGCGGGCGTGATCCGGCCGCCGCCGAGGCAGCGATCGCCGTCGTAGAAGACCGTCGCCTGGCCCGGGGCCGCAGCCCAGACCGGGGTGTCGGTCTCGACGACCCACCGGCCGTCCGGGGCTGCGCCAGACGCGGCACCGGGGCCCACACGGGAGCGAGATTCGCGACGGACCGTCGCGGGCACGAGCGTCCCACGATGCCGAACCCGGATCTCCGCTCGGAACTTGTCGTCAGCCGGCGCATGACCGGCGACGAACCGGACGTCATCGAGCTCGATCGTCGTCGTCTCGAGGTCCGCGCGCCTGGCCAGCGTGATGACGTTCGAGACGGGATCCACGCGCGAGACGTAACGCGGCTCGCCGAGCGCGACGCCGAGCCCCTGCCGCTGCCCGACGGTGTAGCCGGCGGCGCCGGTGTGCTCCCCCACCGTGCTGCCGTCGCTGTCGACGATCGGGCCGGGCTCGGGCGCCCATGCCGTGCGCGTCCTGAGCGCACCCCGGACGTCGCCGTCGGGGATGAAGCAGATCCCCTGGCTCTCGGGCTTGTCGGCCGTCGCAAGGCCCAGGTCCCGCGCGACCTCCCGGACCTCCGGCTTCGTGAGCTCGCCGAGCGGGAACCGGGCGTGCTCCAGCTGGTCCTGCCGGAGCCCGTAGAGGAAGTACGTCTGGTCCTTGTCCTCGTCGCGGGCCCGGAGCAGCTCCGGGCTCCTGTCCTCGGCCTCGGATCGGCGAGCGTAGTGGCCGGTCGCAACGGCATCGCACTCGTACAGGTGCCGCGCCCGCCCGAGGAGCGCCCCGAACTTCACCGTGGTGTTGCAGTCGGTGCAGGGCGTCGGCGTCTCGCCGCCGAGGTAGGCGCCGAGGAACGGCTCGAGCACGCCCTGCTCGAACTCCCGCTCGAGGTTCATCACGTAGAACGGAATCCCGAGCTGCCCGGCGACCCGCCGCGCATCCTCCGCCGCGTCCAGCGAGCAGCAGCTCTTCTTGAACTCGCTCACCGAGTCGGCAACGTCGTGCAATCGCATCCACACGCCGACGACGTCGTGGCCCTGCTCGTGGAGCATCGCGGCCGCGACCGACGAATCCACCCCGCCCGACATCGCGACCAGCGTCCGCGTCACGTCGAGCCCTCGGGTCGACTCACGGAGCCCTCGGGTCGACTCACGTCGCGACGGCCTGGCCGAGCGGGTCGGCGGCGAGCACGGCGGCCGCGGACCGGGAGTCGGCGATCACGCGGGGCACGACCTCAACGGCCTCGTCGAGCTCGGCGTCGGTCGTCGTGCGCCCGAGCGAGAGGCGCAGCGACCCGCGGGCCTCGTCGTCCGGGTAGCCGAGGGCCGTCAGGACGTGGGACGGGTCGGTCGAGCCGGTCGTGCAGGCCGAGCCGACGGATGCGGCGAGGCCCTCGAGGTCGAGCTTCACGACCATCGCTGCGCCGTCGGCCTCGACGACGACGACGGACAGGAGGTTCGGCAGCCGCTCGCGGGGATGGCCGGTGAGCTCGACGCCGTCCTCGGCGAGAACCGCGGCCTTGAGCCGGTCGCGCAGCCGCTTGACCCGCTTCGACGTGGCCTCGCGCTCCTCGACCGCGAGCTGGAACGCGACCCCGAACCCGACGGCGCCCGCGACGTCCTCCGTTCCAGCCCGCCGGTAGCGCTCCTGGGTCCCGCCCTGCTGCTGCGCGAGGATGTGGGTCCCCTTCTTCAGGTACAGCGCGCCGACCCCCTTGGGGCCGTCGAGCTTGTGGCTCGCGAGCGCGAGCATGTCGACGTCGAGCTCCATGACGTCGATCGGGAGCCAGGCAGCCCCGGCGATGGCGTCGACGGCGAAGAGGCAGGCCTTGGGACCCTTCTCGCGGACGACCTTCGCGATCGCCCCGATCGGCTGGAGCGTGCCGACCTCGTTGTTGGCGAGCTGGATGGCGACGAGGGTCGTTCGCTCGTTCAGCGCGGCGGCGACGTGGTCGGGATCGACCCGTCCATAGCGGTCGACCGGGAGCTCCACGATCTCGAACCCGAACTTCTCGAGCTGCTGGAGCGGGTGGAGGACCGCATGGTGCTCGACCGCGCTGGTGACGATGCGGTGGCCGCGGCCCTTGCCTGCCCACGCCGCGCCCTTCAGCGCGAGGTTGAGGGCCTCCGTGCCGCCGCTCGTGAGGATGACCTCGCGCGGCCCGGCCCCGATCTGCTTCGCGATCCGCTCGTGGGCCTCGTCGAGGGCCATGCGGGCCCGCCGCCCGTACGAGTGGGGCGAGCTGGGGTTGCCGAAATCGGCACCGAGGAACGGGAGCATGGCCTCGAGTGCCTCGGGCCGCAGCGGCGTCGTCGCCGCGTGATCGAGGTAGATCGACACGCTCCGAATTGTAGGGCGGGCAGGTTGCGCGACCGGTGGGACCGTCGCACGGCCGACGGGTCCCTGGCGCGACCCTCCCCCGACCGCCTCGGGCTAGATCTTGTTGTAGAACGCCTCGGCGAGCTTGGTCGCGTGCTCGAGCTGCGCGGCCGGATCCCCGGTGTTGAAGGCCTGCACCGTGATCAGGCTGTCGCCGGCATGCACCGCGACGATCATCCCGACACTCTCGTTGTAGACCGCGAACGCTTCGTCGCCGAGATCGATGCTGACCGGGGTCCCCAGGACCTTGGTGGACTCGAAGTTCGTCTGGCCGTCGACGGCCCATTCGAAGAAGCCGATGTTGACCTTGGCGTCCTTCGCGGCGTTCAGGAAGTAATCACAGTCGCCGCGACCGGCTCGTTCCTCAACGGTGGTCGGAACAGAGCCGACGATCGCGCCGACCTCAGCCGCGGTGAAGTACGAGCAGGCCTCCCCGGCCAGGACCGGGCCCGTCGCCTGGGCGCCTGGCGTTGCGGCCGGCGGGTTGGTGCCGGCGCCGGGTCCGCCGGTCGCTGCCGGCGAGGAACAGGCCGCTAGGGCGATCGTGGCGAGCAGGGTCATGCTCGTGACGACGAGTGAGCGCATGGTTGGATGCTCCTCAGGTCTCGGGGGAAGCGGGAGTATGCCAGAGGCCACGCCGCTCAGGCACGCTCGGCGGCGGGCTCGGAGCGGGTCCCGGGTGTGGCGGCGGCTGACGGTGGTCCCGCGGACCGCCCGAATCGACGCTCGAGCCACAGGGGCGTCTCCAGCCCGATCGCGAACCTCGACAGGAGCGCGGTGGCGGCGATCGCGACCACGATCCCGATGAGGGCGCCCGCGAGCGGCTGGCTCCGGAACCCGAACACGCCCACCCCCCAGCCGACGACGACCCAGTGGGTGAAATAGATCGCGATGACGTCGGCGCTCCAGCCGTACAGGAAGCTGAACGCGCGATTCGCGCGGACGTGCCGCACGACCAGGTCGCAACCCCAAAGCCAGACGAGGACCAGGCCGGTGATCGCGAGGAAATAGCTGGGCGGCATCCGCCAGTAGGTGTTCACGTCGAAGCTCGGAGGCGCCACGGCGAAGAGCACGGTGCCGGCGATGCACAGCCCGAGACCGAGCAGGGCGCCCCACCGGAACACCCGGATGCGCTCGCCCGGCGAGTGACCGGCCTTGGCCATCGCCGTGCCGTAGACCGCGCCGACGAGCGGGAAGGCAATCCAGGGCACGAGCGCGTAATAGACGTTCGGGGCGCCGCCGAGGACTGGCGTCAGCGGGCCGTCGAGGAGCGGCGTCCCGAACGCCAGGCCGCGCACGAACGGGCCTGTCACCACGGTCACGGCGGCGAGCGCGAGCCAGGCCCAGCCCGGCCGCCCCGTCCCGACCCGGAGCGCGCCGATGGCGATCAGCGACAGGCCCGCCATGTGGTGGACGTCGACCGTCGTGGCAAGCCACGGCAGTGTGAACGGCGCGATCTGCTCCGCAGTTACGACGCCCGTCTCCAACCCGAGGTAGGCCGGGATGACACCGCGCAGGAAGTTGAGCAGGTAGCCCAGCCACAGCAGCCACAGCCCGCGAACGGCGAGCGAGCCGAACGACGTGCGCGACGAGAACGCCAGCGACGCGCCCATCAGGAACATGAAGACCGGGGCCGCTGTCGGACCGCCGAGGAAGCTGATGACCTGGCCGATCGGGCTGGTCCAGGTGTCCGGTGCGCCCCAGTGCCACAGGACGTGGACGCCGATCATGAAGACGATCGCCAGGCCTCGAGCCAGGTCCAATGCACGGACGCGCTCGTGGCTCGCGGCGCCCGTGATCGCGTCGGCCTGCATCGCCGGGATTGTATTGGGGCCGATCCCGCCGGCCCGGGCGGTCACGCGGGCGGGCGGCGCAAACGGAGGAGCACGAGGATCGCGGCCATCGCGGCATACCCGCCGGCGACGAGGAACGCCGCGATGAGCGGGATGCTCGCGGGATCGATGCCGTCGGAGACGCCGGGGAGGCTGGGCAGGAGTGACATCGCGAACCCGGCGGCGGCGGTCAGCATTGCCGCCGCAGGGACGAGGACGCCGGACCGCGGCACGGCGAGCGCGGCCCATGTCGCGAGAGCGATCGCGACGATCGCCGGGCCAGCGAACACAGCGAGCCCCTCGTACTCGGGGTCGTAATGCCCGTAGCGAGCCCGAACGAATTCGTTCCCGAGCGTCATGGTGACGGCGGCGATGACCAGCCCAACGAGGAGCATCGCCCCGCCAACAGCCTGGAATCGAATTCCCGGGACGAGTCGCCGACCGAGCGGCCACGCGATCGCCGCAGTGAGCAGCCCCCACGTGATCGCATGCAGACCGTTCTGGACGCTGAGCCCCAGCGTTCCCGCCTCGGCCCGGAGCCCGAACACGGCGAGCAGCGGACCCTCGATCACGACGATCAGGAGCAGGCCGCCGAAAGCGCCAAGGACGTAGAGCACGAATCCGGCAAGCGTCCAGAGGGCGGGCCTATGCAGGGCTGCCATCTGGTCTCCGAGCCGTCGAGTCGTCGCGGCGTTCACCGTTGGATCCCCCAGCTGCGAGGGCTCTAGGACGGCGCGACCATCGCTTCGGTGACGAGCGGCTCCCAGATGTCGAGCGGCTCGAGGCCGGCGCGCGTCAGCGCCTCGTTCAGCTCGGCCATGTGCCAGAGGTCGTGGGCGTAGGTTCGCTGGAGGTTCTCGCCTCGCGTTCGAACCCAGTCGGGTCCCCACTCGGGATGGCTGATGACCTCCTCGAGCGACTCGAGGGTGTAGGTGTCGAGCACGCGGTCGATGATCGCGAAGGTCCGCTCGAGGGCGTCGACGAGCTGGGCCGAGGTCCAGACGTGCTCGAGGTCGTCGTCGCCGGGGCAGTTGGACCCCGCATTCGGGAACGGCGACTCGGCCGCACCCGGCTCGCCGGCGAAGTCGCACTGCCCGAAGACCCGCTGGCACGCGAGGTGCCCGATCGACGCCCACAGCGGCCACCGATCCGGCGTCGGCTGGAGCGCCAGCTGCTCATCAGTGAGATTCGCCACGCGCGCCATCAGGCGGCGGTTGGCCTCGCCCCAGGTCGGAAACGCGACTCGGACGGTCGTTACTGGCACGATGTACCTCGCTTTTCGATGGTCCGGGCTTGATGGCGCAGGTGCGCCCGCTCATGGGCCGCCAGCCAATCGCCGTAGTAGCGAATCGAGTACTCGAAGACCTTCTTTGGCGGCACGGTCACCGTTGCCGTCCGCTTCCAGGCAGCCGGCGGCAGTGGGTCGAGAACGGCAAGCAGCTCGGCTCGGCCCCGATCGAATTCCCGGACTGCCGGCTCGAACTCCCAGTCGTGGTACCCGGACCGACGCTGCCAGGTCCGGGGGCTCATCCCTCGCCAGGCCGGATTGTCTTCCTCGGCGATCCTGACCATGTTCCCGCCGAGGACGTCATTGCAAGCTCGGAGATGGGCGAGCACCGCCGCAAGCGTCCACTCCCCCTCGTAGGCCGCGGGCAAGAGCGCCGCCGACGGGGCGATGTTCGAGAGCTTACGCAGCCGAGGCACCGAGGTCTGGAGAATTTCCATGATCTCGGGGACCTCCAGCAACGGCTTCACGCGCCGGCGGGTTCTCGTTCCATGCGGTCGCGATCGTAGGCCCGGCCGCGCTCGCGTTCGCGCTCATGCTTGGCCAGGAGACGCTTGCGAAGCCGAATCGATGACGGCGTTACTTCGACCAGCTCGTCCTCGGCGATGAACTCCAGCGCCGCCTCGAGGGTCAGGGGTCGCGGCGGCGTGAGCCGGAGGGCCTCGTCGTGGGAGTGGGTCCGGATATTGGTGAGCTTCTTCTCCTTGGCCGGGTTCACGTCCATATCGCCGGAGCGGCTGTTCTCGCCCACGATCATGCCTTCGTAGACCTCGACGCCCGAGCCGATGAACAGCTCGGCGCGTTCCTGGAGGTTGAAAAGGCCGTACGCGTTGGAGGTGCCCGTTCGGTCGCTGACCAGGACGCCGGCCGTGCGATGGGTGACCTCGCCGGCCCACGGGCCGTAGCCCTCGCCGATCTGGTGGAGCAGCGCGGTGCCGCGCGTCTCCGTGAGGAGCTGCCCGCGATACCCAATCAGCCCGCGAACGGGCAGCACGTACTCGAGCCGGACCCGGCCGTCCGTGTCGGTCGTCATCTGCTCCAGGCGGCCCTTCCGACCCGCCAGCGCCTGCTGGACCGCACCGATGAACTCGGGCGGGATGTCGATCGTGATCCGCTCGTACGGCTCCTGCACGCCGTCGGGACCCTCGCGGAGGATCACCTCCGGGCGCGAGGCGGTCAGCTCGAAGCCCTCGCGCCGCATCTGCTCGATGAGGACGGCCAGCTGCAGCTCGCCGCGGCCGCGGACCTCGAAGGTGTCGCCGGACTGGGTCGGGTACACCTCGATCGAGACGTTACCGAGGATCTCCCGATCGAGGCGGGCCTTGATCTGGCGGCTCGTGACGTACTTGCCGTCCTTGCCGGACAGGGGCGAGGTGTTGACGCCGAACGTCATCCGCAGCGTCGGGGCATCGACGTCCAGCCGAGCCAGCGGCCGCGGATCGGACGGATCCGTGATCGTGTCGCCGATCGTGACGTCGGGCAGGCCGGCGACGCTGACGATGTCGCCGGGGCCGGCCTCCTCGATGTCGACCCGCTCCATGCCCTTGGCGGTCTGGAGCGCGGTCACGGTGCCGTGGATCGTCACGGTCCGACCCGGCTCGACGCTCCCGGCCGTGTCGTCGGCCTCTTCGCGGACCACGGTGATGCGCTGGCCCGTGCGGATCGTGCCGTTGCGGATCCGCCCGACCGCCATTCGCCCGACGTACTCGTTGGCGGTCAGGTTGGTCACGAGCAGCTGGAGTGGATGACCACGCTCGTGGCGCGGCCGCGGGGTCACCGACACGAGGACGTCGAGGAGCGGCCGGAGATCCTCGCCGGGCTCTTCGAGGCTCGCGGTCGCGGTGCCGGCCCTGGCGTTCGTATAGAGGACCGGAAAGTCGATCTGGTCGTCGTCTGCGCCGAGGTCGATGAACAGCTCGTAGACCGCATCGAGGACCTCGGCGGGTCGGGCGTCGCTGCGATCGATCTTGTTGAGCGCGACGACGACCGGCAGCCGACGGGCCATCGCCTTCTGAAGCACGTAGCGCGTCTGCGGCAGCGGGCCCTCCGCGGCGTCGACGAGGAGGAGGACCGAATCGACCATCAGGAGGCTGCGCTCGACCTCGCCGCCGAAGTCCGCGTGGCCCGGCGTGTCGACGATGTTCAGGCGGACGCCGTCGTAGTCGACGGTGGTCTGCTTCGCGAGGATCGTGATGCCCTTCTCGCGCTCGAGGTCGCCCGAGTCGAGGACACGGTCGACGAGCAGCTCGTTCGCCCGGAAGGCCCCCGTCTGCCGGAGCATCGCGTCGACGAGGGTGGTCTTGCCGTGGTCGACGTGGGCCACGATCGCGAGATTGCGCAGGTGCTCGCGAACCTCGGTGGAGGCGGTGGCGGCGGTGGCCGCGACCACACTCCCGACCGGGGTGGGCTCGTCGATGGGCGCGCGCGGGCGCAGGTCGTCGCTCATGGGCCGCGGATTGTCCCACGAGTGGGCGCGCGCCCCGCACTGGGGGGCGCTTGTCGACGTCTCGCCCGAAGTCGGACGCGGTTGGCGGCGCCTTGCGGGCTCGGCTTTGCCCGCCTGTTGGGGAGCCCTGCGCGCTCGCCGGCTGATGCACCACGCGACTGAACTCGGGTTGAGTTCCGCCAGATGCGGCGAATCGAGTCACGCCCTGACTTGCCGCCACCTCTTGAGTCCGTAGCTGACTCAAATCGGCCCACACGAGGCGTCAACGCTTCATGTTCAGTCACCCAGTGCATCGGCAGGCAATCGCGAGTGCAGGAGTGAGGGTGACCATGGGTGCGTGCCAGCGACCCAGCGTGTCGTCGACGCCGCCATCCGACGCTCGAACCGCCTCCTGATCCAGATCGGCAGCGAGCTTCGCGCAGCGCGGACCACCCGAGGGTCGAGCCAGGCATTCATGGCCGCGTCCGCGGGTGTCTCACAGACGAAGCTGTCTCGAATTGAACGCGGGATCGATCGGGCCGCGACGCTGGAGACCCTTGCACGCGTCGCCGCGGTCAGTGGCCTCGATCTCTCCATACGCCTCTTCCCGGGTGGTGAGCCGATCCGGGACAAGGCCCATGTGGCGTTGCTCGAGCGGTTCCGGAAGGCCGTGGGCGGGTCCTGGCGGTGGGCTGCGGAAGTGCCCCTTCCGATCCCGGGCGACAAGCGCGCATGGGATCGAACCTTGCGCGGGTCGGGATTGCTGATTGGCGTCGAGGCTGAGACGAGGCCAACCGACATGCAGGACGTGCAGCGACGGCTCGCCCTCAAGAAGCGCGACGGGCAAGTCGACCGACTGATTCTCGTCTTGGCAGACACGGCATGGTGCCGTCGGCTCGTCCGGCTCAACGACCTGGAGACAACGTTTCCCGTTCCCGGCAAGGTCGCGCTTCGTGCCCTGGCCGAGGGGCGGGATTCCGGCGGGGATTCGGTCGTCCTGGTGTAGCGGCGATGGCGGCGATGGCTATGCGCTGCGTGGATCGCGCTACGAGTCGGAGCGGCTCACCACGCGCAGGTGACCGGCTCCACGTCCTGGCGCCAGACGCCGAGGTGGATGTAGGTCGCCTTGACCACGAGCGGCTGCGGGTCCGGCGTGGACGTCTGCGCGCGATCCAGCTGGATGACCAGCTGGCCCGCTGCGTGGCCCCGCTCGTCCAGCTCGATCCCCCAGTTCCACGAGCCGCGTGACTCCTCGGCGACGCGCTCCTTCATCTGCCGGGATGGGACGCCAGCGCGGCCTGAGTACACCCCGGGCAGGGTGTCCGGCGTGCGGCCGATGAGGTAGAGCGGGCGGCCCTCGGCATCGTCGCCGGTCCAGCCGAGCACGAACGCATCGAGGCCGTCGGGCAGCGGGCTGCCGCTCGTCCACGACCAGTCGTAGGTGATCGTGATCGTCTCGGGCACGAGGCCGTCGGGCGTTGCCGTTCCGCAGTCGACGGACACCGACGTGCGCAGGTCCGAGGGCTTGACGTCGAACGTGCCGCCCCAGTCGAACAGCGGCAGCGAGAACAACATCACGGCGCTCAACCCGACCGCCGAGGTGACGAGCCCGAGGCTTCGGGCCTCGAGCCGCGGGCGCGGCGAGACGTGCGGCGCGGCGAGCAGGGCCCAGATCGCGATCCCGACATCGAGCGGGATGCGGAAGCGCCCATCCAGCACCGCCACGACGAACGTGTAGGCACCGGCCGCGCCGAGCACGAGCAGGAATGGCCGGACCGCCGCGATCGCCCACGGCCGGAGGCGGTCGATCCCCCGCGCCTCGACGAGCATCAGCACGACGAGCAGCGCGGATGCCATGTTGAACGTCACGCCGAGGAGCCGCGCGGGTGGGACGGGCGGCGGGAAGAAGGCCAGGATCACGCCGAAGGCGTTGAGCGCGGCCAGGGCCTTGAGCCCGAGCGATGCCCGACCCTCCAGGGTGCTGGTATCGGGCCCCTCGACCTCGAGCGGCGGACGAACGAAGGTCATGCGAAGGCCGCTCGGGCGCGGTCGCGGAGGCGGGCGATCGGGAGCGTCGCGATGGCGATGCCGGCAATGACCAGGGCCACGCCCGCGAGCTGCTCGATCGAGGGCTGCTCTTCGAGTGGCGGGAGCCTCGCGATGGCGACGGTCGCGACGGGCTGCGCGAGCAGGATGATCGAGACGAGCGCGGCCGGCAGGCGGGGCAGCGAGATCGAGATCACGAGGTAGCCGATCGACTGCGAGGTGATGCCGACGAGCGCGAGCCAGCCGTGGCTCGGCCAGGCCGGGACAGGATCGAACTCGCCCAGCATCGAGCCGACGACGATCGCCACGACGGCGGTCGAGGCGGTCGCGATGGCGACGGGCCCGGCGGGACGGCGAAGGTCATTGGAACCTCGGCGGATGATGAGCAGGTAGCCCGCGTAACAGAGCGCCGTGAAGGTACCGAGCGTGACACCGAGCGGCGGATCCGCCCCATATGCCCCCGTCCCGATCACGCCGGAGATGAGGATCACGCCCACGAGCACCACCGGGAGCGCGTACAGCACCGGCCTCGGCGGCTTCTCGCCGAACGCGATCCACGCGACCAGCCCGACGACGAGCACCTGGAGGTTGCCCAGCACGGTGGCGAGACCCGCGCCGACCGCGTCGACGGCGTGGTGCCAGGACAGCAGGTCGCCCGCGAAGAACACGCCGGCCACGATCGCGAGCCAGATGGCGCGGTTCGGCAGCGGGCCGTAGCGCCGATGCTCCCAGATCCCGACCAGCGCGAGGATCGGGAGTCCGTAGAGGCAGCGAAACGCCGTGGCCGTGGCGGGCGTGACTTCGGCGTAGCGGTAGAAGATGCCCGAGAAGGCGATGCACATGGCGCCGATGAGCGCCGCAAGCCGGGGGCGGCGTGCAATCGGTTCGAGGATTCCGAGGCCGCTCGGGGCGGGAACGGCCGGAGGGGCGTCGCTCAGGCGCTCGGACCCGGTTCGGCGCTCGGACCCGGTTCGGCGCCCGGGCTCGGCTCAGCTCCCAGGCTCGGCTCGGCGCCCGGCTCCGGGGCGCGCCTGCCGACGAACTTCAGCCCGAGCTCGTCCAGCTGCTCTGGCTCGGGCCGCGACGGGGCCTCGAGCATGAGGTCGGTCCCCGACTGGGTCTTCGGGAAGGCCATCACCTCGCGGATGTTGACCTGGTTGCTGAACAGCGCCGCCCAGCGATCGATCCCCAGCGCGATCCCGCCGTGCGGCGGCGCGCCGTAGTCGAAGGCTTCGAGCATCGCCCCGAACTTCTCGCGCATGTCCTCGAGCTTGTGGCCCTGAAGCGCGAAGCTCCGCTCGAGCAGGTCGCGCTTCCAGATCCGGACCGAGCCGCCGCCCAGCTCCCAGCCGTTGAGCACGATGTCGTACTGCATCGCCCGGGCCTGGCCGGCCGGATCGCGGGGCGAGGGCCGGTACGGGTCTCCATCGGCGGTCACGAGCAGCTTCTCGTCCTCGGGCAGAACGCCGGAGAACGGGTTGTGGGTCGCGTGCCAACGCTCGTTCTCGGCGTCCCACTCGTACATCGGGAAGCGCGTGATCCATTCGTAGGCCAGGACGTTCTCGTCGGCCAGCTTGCGCTTCGCGCCCATGTCGGCGCGGAGCTTGCCGAGGACCTCGTTCGTCACCTTGGCGCTGTCCGCGACGATCAGGACGAGATCGCCCGGGCTCGCGCCGGCGTGCTTGACGAGTCGCTCCGCGCCGTCCTCGCCGAGGAACTTCGCGATCGGACCCTTCACAGAACCGGCGTCCTCGACGGAGAGGTGGGCTAGACCACCCGCGCCGTACCGACGCGCGGCCTCCGTGAGCTCGTCCGTTTCCCGTCGTGACGCGCCACCCAGCCCGGGGACCACGATCGCCTTGACCACCCCGCCACCGGCGAGCGTCTCGTCGAAGACGCGGAACCCGGACGACGGCTTGCCCTCCGCGTCCGTGAGCGCGGGGGCGAGATTCACCATCTCCAGCCCGAATCGCAGGTCGGGCTTGTCGCTGCCGTAGCGGTCCATCGCCTCGGCGTAGGTGATCCGTGGGAACGGCGTCGCAAGGATCGGACGATCGGGCACGACGGCCCGCGAGACCTCGATCAGCATCGCCTCGACGAAGTCCATGACCGCGTTCTCGTCGACGAAGCTCATCTCCATGTCGTACTGGGTGAACTCCGGCTGGCGATCGCCGCGGAGATCTTCGTCCCGGAAGCAGCGGGCGATCTGGTAGTAGCGATCGATGCCCGCGACCATCAGCAGCTGCTTGAGCTGCTGGGGACTCTGCGGCAGCGCGTAGACCTCGCCCGGACGGAGCCGCGAGGGCACCAGGAAGTCGCGCGCGCCCTCCGGGGTGGCCTTCACGAGGTCCGGCGTCTCCACCTCGAGGAACCCGGCGTTCTGGTGCGCCGCGTGGATCGCATGGACGAGCCGGCTGCGGAGGGCCAGGCGACCGGCGATGGCCGGGCGGCGAAGGTCGAGGTAGCGGTACTTGAGCCGCAACGACTCGTCGATCTGGGCGTCCGGGTCGTTGACGTAGAACGGCGTCGTCTTCGACTCGTTGAGGATCTCGACCTCGGTGACCTGGAGCTCGATCTCCCCCGTGGACAGCCGCTTGTTCTCGGTCCCGGTGAGGCGCTTCGCGACCTTCCCGACGATCGTCACGACGAACTCGGAGCGGATCCGCGAGGCGACGGCGTGGGCCTCCGGAGCGTCGGTCCGATCGACGACCACCTGAGTGATCCCGGTGCGATCTCGCAGGTCCAGGAAGATCAGTCCGCCCTGGTCGCGGCGCCGGTTGACCCACCCGGAGAGGCGCGCCTCGCTGCCCTCGTCGGACGCTCGAAGCTCGCCGCAGGTGTGCGTGCGGTAGGGGCTCGCGAACGTGCTCGGTGAGGTGGTCGGCGGCATGGCCCGGGTATGGTATCGGCGCCGTGACCGAGAAGGCTGCGCTCCTCATCCGACGCCGGCGCCTGCTCGGCGAATCGCCCGACCTCACGCCCGGCTCGATCCCGGGGGCGGCGGCCCTCGCTGGAACTGCCGGCGCCGGGCGGGTGCTCGCCTCGCTCCGGGACCTCGACCTGCGATTCCGAACCGTCATCCAGGTCGTCGTGGACCCCGAGCTGACCGCGCCGGACGTCGACCGCCTCGTCGCCGGCCGGCTCTTCGTCTTCGTGATCCTCGGCAGCCACTTGGTCAACACGCCCGATGCGGGTCTGCGGCAAGCCTTCCTTCGCGCGGCGCGTCGACATCTCGTCGGCGACTGCGATGTGCTCGTGGAGCATCACCCGATCGACTGGGCCGAGACGGCGGCGGCAACGTCACCCACGCCCGGCGCCGAGGTCGGGATGATCAACGTCAGGCGCGACCCGCCGTTTGTGTCGGCGGTCTCGGTCTACGACGTCGGTGGCCGGGAGGCGCGACAGCCGTTCACCGCGAGGGTCCTCTCGGAGGCCGAGCTCGCCGCTGAGCTGGAGGCGGCGGGGTTGCGCATCCGGCGGCGTCTCAGCCCGACGTGGCTTCAGGCCGGCCCGATCGCGCCCAGCGCTAGGTGATCGCTACGCGTCGCGCGTGGCTTCGGCGCCGTGCCTGTGGCTTTTCGTCGCTCGCTCCAACTCGCGAGCGAGATTCGCCGCTTCGACGGGGCGCTGCGTGCCCGCCTCGAGGTCGCGCAGCTGGACGTGGCCGCCGGCGAGCTCGTCGCCGATGATGACCGCGAAGTGGGCGCCGTCGCGCGCCGCCGACTCGAGCTGCTTCCCGAGCTTCCGTCGCCCGAGCTCCGCGCGCGCCGCGAGGCCCGCGTCCCGCAGCTCCGTGGCAATTCGGAGGCGCGTCGCGGTGTCCTCAGGATCCGTCCCGACGACCACAGCCACGGGCGCCGGCTCCGGCGCATCGACCTCGCCGCCCGATCCCCCGCCCTGCTCGCGCAGCGCCAGGAGCACGCGGTCGAGACCCAGCCCGAACCCGATCCCGGGCGTGGGACGGCCCCCCAAGAGCTCCACCAGCCCGTCGTAGCGCCCGCCGCCGCCCAGCGCCGACTGCTGGCCCGTAGCGCCCTTCGGGAACGCCTCGAACGCGGTTCGCGTGTAGTAGTCGAGACCGCGCACGAGGGACGGCTCCAGCGTGTAGGCCACGCCGAGGGCATCGAGGTGCTCGCGAACAGCCGCGAAGTGCGTGGCGCACGGTTCGCACAGCCGGTCGGTGACCTTCGGCGCGGCTGCGTTCAAAGCGGCGATCGAGGTGTCCTTCGAATCCAGGATCCGCAGCGGGTTCCGCTCGAGCCGTGACCGCTCCAGCGCCGGCAGCTCCTGCACGTGCGCGCGGTAGTAGGCGGTCAACTCGGCGATGTAGGCCGGGCGGCAGCTCGGGTCGCCGATCGAGTTGAGCAGGATCGTGACGTCGCGCAAGCCCGCCGATCGGTAGAACCGGGCCGCCAGCTCGATGATCTCGGCGTCCACTGCGGGCCCGGGATCCCCGATCGCCTCGACGTCGAACTGCCAGAACGAGCGGTAGCGGCCGGCCTGGGGCCGGTCGTAGCGGAACATCTCGGCCGTGGTCGTGAGCTTGACCGGCTGCGGCCAGGTCTGCATCCCGTGCTGGACATAGGCACGAACGATCCCGGCCGTCGGCTCCGGGCGGAGGGCCCAGCGCTCGCCGTCTTCCTCGCGCGGCGCCAGCATGAACAGTTCCTTCTCGACGACGTCCGTGACCTCGCCGATCCCCCGCTCGAAGACCGCGACCTGCTCGAACAGCGGCGTCGCGATCGGGTGGTAGCCGTACTGCTGCGCGAGATCCGAGCCGATTCGCTCCAGCCGCGTCAGCGCGACCCGATCCTTCGGCAGGAGGTCGCGGGTGCCTCGGGGCGCACGGAAGGCGGGCATCCGCCCGAGTCTACCGGCGCATGACCGGCCGAACGGCCCTCAGGCCTCCCGTTCGAGCTCGATCGCGACTGGGAGTGCCTCCCGCAGGAACTTCGCCAGGTACTTCGTTCCGTACTTCGCCGCAAACCGCTCGCGAGCGACGCCGTCCTCGTCCGCACCAGGGTCGACGATCCTGGCTCGGCCCTCGAACCGCCGCACGCCGATTCGAACTGCGACTCGCGGCTCGATCTGGACGTTCCGAACCCAGTGCGCACGTTCCCGGTCCTGCGCGAGCAGGTACAGGCGGTCGGCCCCGACCCCGAACCAGATTCGAATCTCGCGCGGCTCGCCTGACGATCGACCGATCGTCGCCAGCCGGCACTCGACCGTCGCGCGGAGCTCATCGTCGAGGAGCATCGACCTGGGCCATCGCCGCGCCGGCGAGAGCCACCACCTCTCGGAGTGCCTCGATGCGCTGTGGGTCATGCTCGCGCCCGGTCCGGCGCGCACCGACGACCAGGACGGCGCCGCCCTGACCCTTCGCTCGCCCATCCGGAATCTCGAGACGGACCGCCGGCTCGGACGGCCAGGTCCCGCTCGAGGCGACGACAGCGCCAGCCCGATCGAGGATCGCCCCACCGACCGCGTCGAGCTCTCGGACGGCTTCCTCGGCGAGACGCCGGCATGCGCGCGCCGGATCCGTCAGGGCGAGGTGCTTCGTCAGCTCGTCCCGGTAGCCGCCGAACCGGGCATCTTCGAACTTGAACCGCCGGTTCACGACCGCCTCCAGGCGCTTCCGCAGCGGCGCGTAGAGCGTGGCGATGACGAGCGTCGCGCCGATGAGCGCGGCGTCAGACGTCTCGCCCGTGGCCGCCACGAAGATCCGCTGCGCCAGCCCGACCGCGGCCGTGAACGTCCCAGCGAGGATCGCCGTCAGCGAGCCATAGACCAGCGCGCGGTTGATCAGCCGATCGATCTCGTACAGCCGGTAGCGCGTGATCGCGATCCCGGTGGCGACCGGCATGCCCGCGAGGGACAGGAGCCCCAGCCCGAATGCGAGGTCGGAGACCGGCCCGGTGACCGCGGTCGTGATGGCAAAGAAGAGGGCGGCCAGGATGGCGACCAGCGCCAGCCAGCGGATCTGCGCCGCCTCGACCGAGCCAGCGCGGCGATACCGGACCACCAGGGAGGCGCTTGCGAGGAGCAGGGCTACGGTCACAAGCAGGTTGCCGATCGCGAGGCCAAGCTCCACGACGCCGGTCAGCTCCGCCGGGGCCGCCAGCGGATTCACGACCCCGGGCACCGTCTCCGCGTCGATGGCGCCGGGGTTGAAGAGCGCGCTCACGTTCCCCAGCACGACACCTGCCAGGCCGACGTACCCCACCAGCCGCCAGCGCGGCGTGACGAGTCGATCGGTCGGGAACAGGAGGAGGATGAAGATGGTTCCGAGTCCGATCGCGGGCGTGAAGAAGAGCTGCGAAATGAGCAGCAGCTCGAGCGCGAGTGGCAGCGGTGGCGCCGGCGGCGCGCCGTTCACGCCGTAGGCGAAGCACAGCAGGCCCACCCCGATCCCAAGCCCGATGCCGATCATCAGCCACGCGACCTTCGTCGACGGCCGACGCTGGATGATCAGGGCGCCCATCACCGAGAACAGCCCGACGATGCCGAAGAAGCCGACCGTGACCAGGTTGAGCGGCAGGGTGAATCGGGGATCGCCGAACGCGGCGAACGCAGCCACCCCGAGCGCGACGAGGATCGCGACGCTGGCCAGCACGGTCGCCAGGCGCTGGAGGCGCCTCGCCCGAGGGTCGACGATGGCCGACGTGGCCGACGTGGCTTCGACCGGGGCGACGCCCGCGGTCATCGGCGCCTCACGCGCTCAGCCGAGGTCGCGCTGAACCGAGATGACGTCCTTGAGCTGCTCGATGCGGCCCAGGAC
>JBKKDM010000034.1:0-12497 GCA_046707905.1 Candidatus Limnocylindrales bacterium | reverse complement strand
AGATGATCACGAAGGCGATCGGCGGCGCCAGGAGCAGCAGCACCGTCGCCGCGAGCACGAACCGGACGATCGGCAGGTTGAAGATCAGGATGTCCAGGATGTTCTGGCCGAACAGGACGATCACCAGGATCAGCCCGAGCGTCAGCACCGCCCCCAGCGGCAGCAGGATCGCCAGCGCCTTGCCGGGCAGCGTCAGCTGATCCCAGGTCCTGGTCAGTGCCGTCATCTCGCGGCTCCCGCTGGCACGGCCCATCCGGGCGTTGCCGTCTGCGCGCGCTCGCTCACGCACCTCTGGGTGCGCTCGCTCGCGTGCTCGACGGCGCCTTCGGCTGGCCGCGTCCAGCGTGAGCGGAGCAACTCGGTCACTTGTCCACGCCGCCCATGACGGGATCGAGGCTCGCCATGATCGCCATGGTGTCGGCGAGAAGGTTGCCGGGCAGGAGCGCCCCAACCGCCTGGAGATGGATGAACGAGGGGTCGTGGATCTTCAGGCGGAAAGGCTGGTCAGTGCCGTCGGAGATCGCGTAGGCGCCGTAGACGCCGCGCGGCCCCTCGACCGCCGACCAGGCCCGGCCGGGCCGGGGCCGGATGAGGCGCGGGAGCTTGGCCATGATCGGGCCGTCGGGCATCTGCTCGAGGCACTGGTCGATGATCCGGAGGCTCTGCTTGACCTCCTCCATCCGGAGCAGATAGCGGGCCAGCGAGTCGCCCTCGGTCCGGGTCGGGACGTCGAACTCGATCTCGGGGTAGATGGAGTACGGGTGGGCCCGCCGGAGGTCGAACGGGACGCCGGTGGCGCGGAGGTTCGGGCCCGTCATGCAGTAGCGGAGGGCCGTCTCGCGATCGACGACGCCGAGCCCTGCGGCCCGGCGGGAGAAGATCTCGTTCTCGTTGAGCAGGGCCATGCCCGACTCGATCTGGGTCGCGGCGCGGCTCATCCAGTCGCCGAGGCGGCTCATGAACTCATGGTTCAGGTCGCCGTTGACCCCGCCGATCCGGAAGTAGTTGAAGAGCATCCGCTGGCCCGTCAGCGCGGCCAGCATCTCGACGATCTCGTCGCGCTCGATGAACGACCAGAGGATCGGCGTCAGGCCGCCCAGGTCCAGGGCGAACCAGCCCAGGAACAGCGAGTGGCTCGAGATCCGGTTGAGCTCGCCGGAGAGGACCCGGATGTACTCGGCCCGCCGCGGGACCTCGACGTCGAGCAGCTGCTCGTAGGCCGTGACCGGCGCCCACTCGCAGAACAGCGACGAGATGTACTCGAGCGGGTCGACCTGGCTGATCGTCTGGTGGTAGTCGGCGTTCTCGACGAGCTTCTCGACCCCGCGGTGGAGGTACCCGAGGACCGGGTCGATGTCGACGACCGTCTCGCCGTCGAGCTTGAGGACGACGCGGAGCACGCCGTGGGTCGACGGGTGCTGCGGGCCCATGTTGAGGAACATCTCGCCGTCGGCGAGGGTGTAGAACTCGGCCTCGCGCTCGGTTCGGGGCGGGTACGGTGGGATCGGCTCGTAGAACGCGTAGTCGTCCTCGACGAGGACGTTCGGGTCGTCCGCCGAGCGATGCGTGCCGGCCGGCGTGTGATGGCCGTGGTCGGCGGCGCGAGGTGGGGTCTGGGTTGCCATCGGGTTCCTCTAGGCCCGCGTCTGGCGCAGCACGCCCGGCGCCGAGTCCTTCGGGCCGGCGGTCCGCTCGACGTGCCGGACGCCGGCGCCCGGCGAGCGGGCCGCGTCATCGGGGAGGTAGAAGTCCTTGCGGAGCGGGAAGCTCGTGTAGTCGGGCGGCATGTAGATCCGCCGGAGGTCGCGGTTGCCCTCGAAGGTGATCCCGAACATGTCGTAGGTCTCGCGCTCCATCCACTCGGCGCCCTGCCAGAGGAACGTCACCGACGGGATCCGGGGGTCCTCGCGGGACAGGCCCTCGGCGATCACGCGGAGCCAGTCGTCCGTCGTGGCGCTCCAGAGGTGGTAGACGACCTGCATCTCCTTGCCGGTGTCCACGCCGGCGAGGTCCGCGAGCATGACGAAGGCCAGGTCCGGCTCGTCGTGGAGGCTGCGGAGGACCTCGATCACGTCGCCCGCGCCGATCCGGATCTCGACCTGGTCATGGCGCAACCGGGCTGGGCCGTGCAGCACCTCGCCGAACCGCGCCTCCAGCCGGCGCGCGAGCACTCGATCCATGCCTAGATCCCGGCCGGGACGGTCGGGCCGATCGCCCGCTCCGGCCAGTGGCCGCGTCGATCCTTGACGAGCTGCTGCAGCTTCATCATCCCGAAGATCAGGCCCTCGGGGCGCGGCGGGCAGCCCGGGACGTAGACGTCGACCGGCATGATTCGGTCGATCCCCTCGACCGTGGAGTAGGAGCGCTTGTAGCGGCCGCCCGAGCAGGTGCAGTCGCCCATGGCGACGCACCACTTCGGCTCGGGCATCTGCTCCCAGAGGCGGAGCAGTGGGCCGGCCATCTTCGTGGTCAGCGTGCCGGCGACGATGAGGACGTCGGCCTGGCGCGGGGACGCCCGGAACGGAAACGCGCCCCACCGGTCGATGTCGTTTTTCGACGTCGCGAACGACATCATCTCGATCGCGCAGCAGGCGAGCCCCGAGAGCAGCGGCCAGAGGCTGTTCGCGCGCAGCAGGTCGAGGACGTAGTCGGCCTTCGTCGGGATGACCTCGAGGATCCCGGACCAGCGGGCGTCGTCGCGCCGGCCTTCCTGGGTCGCCCCGAACTCGGCGAGGTGGGTGATCTCCGCCGGGCGGCCACCGTCGTAGGCCAGCGGATCCGCGGGCGCCCACAGCTCGTTGCGCAGGACGATCGGCTCGCTGACGGCGCTGGAGCCGGGCACGGTCAGCGCCGATGGCGCGTTGCCGGTCTGGTCGGAGCTCATTGCCGTGGTGTCGTCGACGCGGGCTCCGAGCCCGCCGACCTCCGTCGTTCGATCGGTCATCGGCCGGGTCCTCGCCAGCTCAGGACGCCCTTGCGCCAGGCGTACCCGAGCCCGAACTGCAGGATCCCCACGAACACCAGCATGCTCGTGAACGCGAGACCCTTGTCGATCGCCGGGTCGCGGAAGACCAGCGCCCAGAGGTAGATGAACACGACCTCGATGTCGAACGCCACGAACAGCAGGGCGTAGATGTAGAACGACAGGCCGAACCGGCCGTGGGTGTCGCCATAGGTGTCGATTCCCGACTCATACGGCAGGCCTTTGTGGACGTCGCCCCGGTTGCGATGGGACACGAGCCACGCGGCGCCGAACGTCAGGAACGTGAACGACCCGGCCGCGAAGGCGAACCCGATGACGTACCAGATCCCGGTCAAGTCCATCCTCGCTCCGAGGGCTCGGGCTTCCGGCGTGGCCGCCCGTTGGTGTCCGAGGCATTCGCGACCAACCGTCTGGAGACGGCCGTCGCCCGAGGCAATTCTATCGTGCGGGCCTGAACGCGCGGTGCGGCGCCGCCGCTTGCGTGCCGAAGCCGCGGACGGACGCCTCCGAGGGCAGCCCGCGCCCGAAGCCGAGGACGGCGAAGGCCCCGGTGGCCCGAGGGTCCAGCATCCGGACGAGGGCGGATTTCGCCTCGAGATAGCCCGCGAGGGTCGTCTGCCCATCGCCCTGGCGCGCGACGAGGAGCTCGCCGATCCCGAGGTCGGCGAGGAAGTGGGCCTGGCTCGTCCGCCCGATCGTCTGGAGACCGGCGCGCGAGGCCGCGCGATCCACGGCGGTGAGGTCGACGTGGGCCGTCATGTCCTGGCGGCCGATCGCGACGAACGGATCGGCGTGGACCCGGTGGCGGTGGTAGGCCCTGAGCGTGGACCCCCGGGCGGGATCGTAGAGGGCGCCGGCATCGTGGCCGTAGTCGATGAGCAGGAGCTCGCCGCGCTCCAGGGTCTTGGTGGCGCTCGCGACCCACTCGTCGAGCTCGAGGCAGATCTCGGCCACCTGGCCGGGTTCCAGGGCGATGCCCTCGGCGCCGAGGCGTTCCGCAAGTGCAGGCGTCGACGGCTCCATGGCGACCTCGCGGAGGCTCCCGTCGGGCGCCGCGTCGACGAAGCGCTCCGACAATTCGCCGTCCGGGCCGCCCAAGACGCGGTGGACGGGCAGGGCGTCGAGCAGCTCGTTGGCGAGAATCGCACCGGCCTCCGGTTGGTCCGTTGGGGGCTCGAGGGACGCCGCGAAGTCCAGCGGGCGGAGGCGGACGTCAAGCTGCTCGAGGCGCGCGGGCGATTCGTCGATGGGCTGGTAGCGGATGGCCGTGCCCAGCGCCGAGCCGGAGCGGCGCAGGCCTTCGAGGATCCCCGCCGCCAGCGCGCCCGTCCCGGCGCCGTGCTCGCGAACGACGAATCGCCCCGGCCGCCCGAGCGTCTCCCAGACCGCTTCCAGGTGTACGGCGATGGCCTCGCCGAAGATGGGATGGCTCTCCGGCGCGGTCAGGAAGTCGCCGCGGCGTCCAGGTCCGTGGCCGCCCGCATCCGGGCGCGTGTAGTAGCCGGCCTCGGGGTCGTAGAGGGCCAGCTGCATGAAGCGCGCGAAGGGCATCGGGCCGCCGGCCTCGATCTCGGCCCGAATGCGCGCGACGAGCTCCGGGTCGCTCTCCGGGAGCGGCGCCGCCGCGTCGAGGTCGACCGCCCGGCGGACCCCGACCTCGACGTCTCCCGTGCGGCCCGGCGGCCGCCCGTCCGTCTCCTCTCCGCTCACGGGTTCCCTCTCATGTCCCGAGCCCCAGCGCCGGGCCGAGCCCCGGCCCGACGAGGCTATGGGCACCGAGGGCGATGGGCACCTCGTGGGACCAGGCGTGGAGCGTGAGCCGCTGGAGCCAGGGGTCGCGCACACGGTCGGCGACGAGGAGGTCGGAGGCGTACCGATCCTCTGCGCTCGGCCAGCCTGCCTCGTCCGCTCCGTGGCGATGGGCGAGCAGGACGCGGCTGTCGATGATCGCCCCGTCGGCCAGGCGGCCGACGAGCGCCCCGATCGCCTCGGGGCCATCGCGATCCAGCAGCATGCCCAGCGCCGACGCCGCCGGTCGCTGGTCGGGCCCGGCCGTGCGCAGACCCCGCTCCTCGACCAGCGCGCGGATCCGGCATGCCGTGCGCTCCTCCAGCTCGCGGAGGGCCGCCGCGGACAGGCGACCCGCCACCAGCAGCTCCGCACGATGGTTGCGCGCGAGCGCCGCCAGCTCGTCGAGGGTCCCGGCCGCGCGGGCCAGGTGCTCCGCCATCGAGTGGGCGAAGCGCGCGAGGGGCTCTGGGCACGCCGGGTGGCGCCGCAGCAGCTCCAGATCGAGCGGGGCATCGAGATCCAGCGCGAGTCGCGCCCGGTCGGGCAGCTCCTCGACGGCCACGCCGGCGCTCTCGAGCCAGCGGGGGAGGGCGTTGTCCGACGCCAGGTCCGGCACGGTGGCGAGAATCGCCGCGTCCCCGACCGCGATCACGTCGGAGGAAAAGCGGTTGTTCGTCATGGCTCGACGCTCGCCGGAGGAGGCCGTCGCCAGCAGCGCGCGGAGGTCGTGGTCGGTCGCGAGCGGGATCGAGCCGGAGCCGAGCACCACCAAGCCGGTCCCTGGCCCGAGCTCGCCGACGAGGCCGCGCAGCCGTTCGCCGAAGGACATCTCGTCCATCGGCCCGCCGCGGACGTCGAAGTCCTCCACGCCCAGCCGGAGGAACCGCTCGGTGATGGCCTCCCCGACCGTGGAGCGCGCGCGGGCGACCAGGAGCGTCAGCTCGCCGGCATCGTCGGCCGGCATCGGGTGCAGGATTCGCACGGCGGCTCGAGGCACGAGGTCACTCTAGCCGCGACGCGGAGGTCGACTTGGCACGACTACGGGCATTCATCGGGCTCGGCGCCAATGTGGGTGACGCCCGCCAGACGTTGACCCAGGCCGTCGCGGCGCTCGCGAAGCTGCCGGGGGCGCGCGTCCGCAGCGTCTCACGCCTCTACCGGACCATGCCCGTGGGGGTGACCGACCAGCCGGACTTCCTGAACGCGGTGGTGGCCCTCGACGTTCGCGTCGGCGCGGCTCCGGCGGCGAGCGCGATCGACCTGCTCGTCGCCCTCAAGGAGCTGGAGCGGGGCTTCGGGCGAGAGCTACGGGAGCGATGGGGGCCGCGGGAGCTCGACCTCGACCTGCTGCTGTTTGGCGGCCATCGGCTTGCCCTGGAACGGCCGCTGGCCGCCGTTCCTGCCTCGGCGCGGCTGGATCCGGGTGCCGCGGCCCGTCTCCTCGAGGTTCCGCACCCATCGATGCACGAACGGCTGTTCGTCCTGGCGCCCCTCGCCGACCTCGCCGCCGACCTCGTCCCGCCCGGCTGGACCGAGACCGTCGGCGCCGCCGCGACTCGTCAAACGACCGCGGAGGGTCCGGATGCCGTGCAGGCCATCGGCGCCTGGAGCGAGCACGACCGAGCCTGGATCGGTCCGAGCGGCGGCCCGATCGTGGTCGACCGCCCCACCCCGGCCGACGCCGACGAAGCCGCGCGCGCCCACTCCGCGTCGGCAGAGGCGGCCTATCGCGGGATCGCCGGCCCGGACCCGAACGGCCTCGCGCGGCGCACGGGCACCTGGCGCGAGATCCTCGCGAGCCTCGGCCCGGGCAACCAGGCCTTCGTGGCCCGCGATGCCGGCCGGATCGTCGGCGTCCTGAACTTCGGGTCCTTCCGGGGCGACGAATCGATCGCCGCCGTCCGGGTGCTGTACGTCCACCCGGCGTGGTGGGGAACGGGCGCCGGGCAGGCGCTCATCGAGCGGGCCCACGCGGAGCTGGCGGCCAGCCACAGCGAGGCCGTGCTCACGGTCCTGACGGCGAATGCCCGGGCGCGCCGCTTCTACGAGCGCAACGGCTGGGTCGAGGGCGAGACGCTCGTCGAACCGCATTTCGGCGACCGCCCGACGAAGGTCACGCGCTATCGGCGCGTCTTTCGCCCCTAGCGGAGGAGCCGAGCCCGGATCTGGGCGTCGTCGACGGTGTTGCCCTTGCGGCGCTCGACGCGCCAGGCGTGCTGGCCTGGCAGCGCGGCGACCGCCTCGACGAATCGCCGGCCCTCGAAAAGGAGACCCACGCCGTCGTCCGCCGCGAAGCCATCCGGCAGCGCGCCCGAGCCCACGAGCTCCTCGTACCGCGGCCGTCGCAGCGACTCACTGTCGTAGTGCGGGCAGAAGCTCCCGTCGAGGTGCTTGAGGCCGTCCTTGAGCGGATCGAGGTTGGGCCCGAACGAATCCGTGACGGACGACTCGAACCAGCAGTTCGCCCCTGCCGACCAGCCCGCGAGCACGACGCCTGACTCCCACGCGGCCTTCAGGGCCTTGTCGACGCCATGCAGCCGCCAGATCGCGAGCATGTTCGCGGTGTTGCCGCCCGCCACGAAGATCACGTCCTGGCTGCCCAGGAATGCCTCGATGTCGCCGACCGTTCGGCCGAACAGGTCGAGGTGCGTCGGCTCCGACCGAGCCGCGAAGGTGGCGTAGAAGCTCGCGAGGCCGGACGCATTCTCGCCCGAGGCCGTGCCCAGCAGGCAGATCCGCGGCCGCTCGCGGCCCGAGAGGTCGAGCATGAACTGGAGGAGCGGCCAATCGGTCGAGCCCGGGGCCAGCTGGACGCCGCCCATCGCCAGGATCCGCTGCTGCTCCGCCATCGTCGAACGCCGCGCTAGAGCCGAACGCTCGGCGGGCGCTCGCGGTCGAACATGTGGACCGTGTCGACGAAGCGGACGGTCTTCGTCTGGTAGGCCATCACCAGCGAATGGGTTCGGGCGCCGCCGCCGAAGAACCGGACGCCCTCGAGAAGGTCGCCGGGCGTGACGCCGGTCGCGGCAAAGACGAGGTTCTCGCCCGATGCGAGGTCCTCCGTCCGGTAGATCCGGCTCTCGTCGCCGTGGCCCATGCGAGCGCCGCGGGCCCGCTCGTCCTCGTTGCGGTACTTGAAGCGGGCCTGGATCTCGCCGCCGAGGCAGCGCATCGCGGCCGCCGTGATCACGCCCTCAGGGGCCCCGCCGATGCCCATGACCGCGTGGACGCCGGTGCCCGAGACCGCACAGCTGATGGCGGCGGACAGGTCGCCGTCGCTGATGAGCTTGATCCGGGCGCCGGTCGAGCGGACCTCATCGATCAGGTCCGCGTGCCGCGGGCGGTCGAGGATGATCACGGTGATGTCCTCGGGGCGACGTCGCAGGGCTTCCGCGACGCGGTGGACGTTCTCGGCCGGCGGCTTCGTGATGTCGACGTGCCCTGCGGCCGTGGGGCCCACGCACAGCTTCTCGAGGTAGGTGTCCGGCGCGTGGACGAGCCCGCCACTCTCCGATGCCGCGAGGACCGTGATCGCGTTCGCCGAGCCGGTCGCCACGAGGTTCGTGCCCTCGAGGGGGTCGACCGCGATGTCGATCGCCGGCGCCGCGTCGCCCGCCATGCCGACCTGTTCGCCGATGTAGAGCATCGGCGCCTCGTCGCGCTCGCCCTCGCCGATGACGATCGTGCCCTGCATCTCGATCTCGTCCATGGCCTTGCGCATGGCCTCGGTGGCGACCTTGTCGGCACCCATCCGGTCGCCCCGACCCATCACTCGCGCGCTGGCGATCGCCGCGGCCTCCGTGACGCGGATCATCTCGAGCGCGAGCAGGGATTCCATCAGTGCCGGAAATGCCTTCGGCCGGTGAAGACCATCGCCAGGTGGTGGCGATCCGCCACTTCGATCGCCATCTCGTCCCGAATCGAGCCGCCCGGCTGGATGATCGCGGTCACGCCGGCCTGGGCCGCGACCTGGATGCCGTCGGGGAACGGGAAGTACGCGTCGGCGGCCATCACCGACAGCCGGGCTCGCTCGCCCGCGCGACGCAGCGCGATCTCAACGGACACCTGCCGGCTCGGCTGCCCCGAGCCCACTCCCACCGTCGCGGCGTTCTTCGCGAGCACGATCGCGTTCGAGCGCACGTGCCGAACCGCGCGCCAGGCGAACAGCAGGTCCGTCAGCTCCTCGAGCGTCGGACGCCGCTTCGTGACGACCTGGAGCTGCGAGCCGTCGAGGCCGAGCTCATCGAGCGTCTCGACGAGCAGGCCACCGCCGACGCGCTTGAAGTCGAGCCGGGCGATGCCGTAGTCCCGCATCCCCTCGGTCGGGTCGGGCGGGACGAGGAGCAGCTCGATGCCCGGCTTCTGCCGAAGGATCCCGATCGCCGAGTCATCGAAGCCCGGGGCGATCACCGCCTCGTAGGAGTTGGCCGCGATCTCGCGGGCGGTGGCGCCATCGAGCGTCCGGTTGACGCCGACGATGGCCCCGAACGACGCCACCGGATCGGTCTCGAGGGCCCGGCGGTAGGCCTCCACCAGCTCGTCGGCGGAGGCGATCCCGACCGGATCGGTGTGCTTCGCGATCGCGACCGTAGGGGTCGTGTAGTCGCTGGCCAGCCGGTAGGCCACGTCGAGATCGAGGAGGTTGTTGAACGAGGGCGTGCCGCCCTGGAGGATCGTCGCGTCGGCGAGGGTTGCCGAGCGATGGGTCGTCTCGCGGTAGAACGCCCCGGTCTGGTGGGGGTTCTCGCCGTAGCGAAGGTCGCTGACCTTGTCGAGGACCATGGCGAGGCGCTTCGGGTAGGTCGTTCCGGAAAGCTGGTTCAGGTACGCCGCGATCTCGGCGTGGTAGGCGGCCAGCAGCGCGAACGCCTCCGCGGCGAGCTGGGCCCGGAGCTCCGGGCTGACCTGGCCGCGCTCCTTGAGCTCTCCGAGGATCTGGGTGTAGTGGTCGGGGCTCGCAACGGCTGCAACCCCCGCCGGGTTCCGTGCCGCCGCACCGAGCAGCGACGAGCCGCCGACGTCGATCATCTCGATCGCGCGATCGATGCCCACGAGCGCCCGACCGATCTCGGCCCCGAACGGCCGGACGTTGACGACCACCAGGTCGATCGGCTCGATGCCTTCCTTCTTGAGCTCCTCGAGCTGCTCCGGGTGGTCCCGGCGGACGAGGATGCCCGCGTAGATCGCGTGGTGGAACGTCTTGACCGAGCCCTCGAGCATGGACGGAACGCCGGTCAGCTCCGCGACGGGCTTGACCGAGACGCCGTCCTGGGCGAGATGGTCACGAGTCCCATCGGTGGCAAACAGCTCGACGTCGAGGGCCTGCAGACCACGGGCGAACGTGCTGATGCCGTCCCGCGTCGCGACCGAGAGCAGCGCTCGCAACCCGCAGTCCCCTCCCACACCGTACCGGGGTTTTGGACGTCCGTCGCGCTGCGACGCCGTGGCCGACAAGTATAGCCGTGGCATACTCCCGACCGATTCGTCAGCCCTCAGCCAACGGGTACAGCGTTGAAGCATCTGCCCTGGGACTACTTCTTCGTCGCGTTCGACAAGTTCAACTTTCCGGACATCTTCGATCCCATCTGGATGGGCTCGCTGGTGCTGCTCATCGTCCTGATCGCGCTGTACATGCTCCGGACGCGAGCCCTCCACCGCCACCGCCTGTACCTCGACATGTGGGAGTGGCTGTTCTGGACGGGCCTGATCACGTTCTTCCTGCTGATCGTCGGCGCGATCTTCCGGTTCGACTTCATCGTGATCCTGGTGATCATGGTCAGCGGGCTGTTCACGCTCGCCTACGCTCGCTTCCGGCGGTTCCCGCCGCTGTTCGAGGCCTACGAGCACCAGCTGGCACGGCAGCGCTACCTCGCGCGCGCCCGGACCGCCAAGCCCGAAGCGACGATCCGGACGAAGACCGTCCGGGGCCGGCGCGGCGGCAAGCGCCGCTGACGTTCCGCCGCGGGCCATGCCGCCGCTGCAGCTGAGAAACTGACGTGGAGATTCGTCGCTTCGGGGTCGGGCAGCGACGGGCCGGCGGCCCGGCGGGCACCGTTGGCGTCGAGGGCGTGGTGATCCACTCCGACGCCCGGGCCACGATCAGCGAGCTGGCCTTCGCGAAGGGCGGCTCCATCCCCGTGCACGACAACCCCAACTCGGCCTGGTTCATCGTGATCGAGGGCGGCGGCTACGCGGTGGTCGGCGACGAGGAGCGCCGGGTCGCGGCCGGCGAGGCGGTCCTCTGGCCCGCCGACGTCGTCCACGGCGCCCGAACGGTCTACGGCCCGATGCGGGCCCTGGTCGTCGAGCTCGCCGGCGCCGACGACGCGCACCTCCGCTCCGTGCTCGAAGGCGTCGCGAAGCGGCTGCGGCCCGGCGAGGCCGGCAACGTCAACCGCGGCATCGGACGGCTCGCCGAGCGCCCATTGTCCGACGCCGAGCGCGACCGCGAGGGCGAGCCCGCCTAGGAGCTCGTCTCCACTCGCGACGAGCCCAGGAGCGCCCCGAGCTGGCCCAGGAAGCGGGCCGTCGCGCCCCAGACCGCGGGGCCATCGCCGAGGGCATCGAGGGCGTAGGCGCCGTAGCGGATCCGCCACTCGCGGACGTCGCGCTCGAACACCTGGATGGGCGCATCGGGGAGGAAGGCCGCGACCGGCGCGTTGATGACGCGCTTGACCTCTCGAGGGTCCGGGCGCCACTCGGGCAGGCGATCCGCGAGGGCGATGACGGGTGTCACCCGGAAGTTGCTCAACGGAATCCAGAACGGCTCGAGCTCGCCGACGACCCGCAGGCCGATCAGATCCGGCTCGAGCCCGATCTCCTCGCCGGCCTCGCGCAGGGCGGTTGCCACCAGGTTCTCGTCGCCGGCCTCGGCCGCGCCGCCGGGGAAGGACATCTCGCCGGAGTGATGGCCGTCGTAGGTGGTCCGCTCGATCAGGACGACGCGGGCGTCACCGGCCTCGTCGGGCCCCAGGAGGATCAGCACCGCGGCGGGTCTCGCTCCCTTGATCCCTTCGAGCGGCGCCTGCCACGGCTGGCCGGCGACCCGAATTGGCATCAGGGCCTCGGGGGGATCGGGGAGCGTCGCGGGCAGAATCGCGAGCCGCGCGGCGGCTTCCAGGAATCGCATACCCGGCGAGGGTAGTCGCGCGGCGTCGCGACCCTCGGGCACACGGCGAGCGGCTGTCTGTCAAATCCACGCGACGCGAGGCTTCGGCAGCTCCCTGCCAACCCGATCGGCCGAAATCGACGTCAACTGAAGCACCGCCGATCGACGCGAGCACGATTCCGCCTGCCGCACCGCCCGCGCCGTCCGATGGGACGCGGTCTCCTGCCCGGTTCCGCTGCCCAAGCGACGCCACGCGGGGATCTGGCACCCAAATTGGACCTTGCGCAGTCCCAGCGCACGCGTGACGGAGGTTTGGCAACGGCGGCTCGAAGCGACGTCGTGATCTCGCTGGCGTGGCTCGGCCGGGCCCCGCGACCGTCGCGAATTCGGCGTCGTGAAACGACCGGCAGAGGTCGGCTAGTTCGGGCGGCCGCCACCGCCGTTGTCGGAGCCGCCCTCGGTCTCGGGAAGGTCGAGGACGGACTTCCGCCGCGAGCCGCCGCGAGCCCCGCCACCGGATGCTCCCGCGCCCACCGGCTCGTCCTCGTCCGCCCGCCGCCGGGCGTCCCGGCGCTCGCCGGCGTCCGCGATGGCCGATTCGCCGCCAGCCGAGAA
>JBKKDM010000033.1:0-10009 GCA_046707905.1 Candidatus Limnocylindrales bacterium | reverse complement strand
TGCACCGGTCCCACCTATACTGAAAGGCCCGATGTTCAATTTCTTTTCCCGGTTCGTCGACTCGAACGACCGTGAGCTGAAGCGGATCCAACCGTTCGTCGACGAGGCCAGTGATCTCGAGGAAGAGATCAAGGCCCTCTCCGACACGGAGATCCGGGATCGCTTCACGGCGCTTCGCGACGAGTTCCGCGAGACCGTCATTCCCGAGGAGCCCTCGGACGACGAGCTCCACCATCCCGACCTCGAGCGCCGCCGCGAGCTGGCAAAGGCGCGCCGGCGGCGTGACCTCGCGGCGATCCAGGCCGGCCTCGACGACATGATCCCGGAGGCCTTCGCAATGGCCCGGGAGGCGATGGTCCGGACGCTCGGGATGCGCCACTTCGACGTCCAGCTCATCGGCGGCGTGGTCCTCCACCAGGGCAAGATCGCCGAGATGCGGACCGGCGAGGGCAAGACCCTCGTGGCCCCCCTTGCCGCGATCCTGAACGCGATCGCCGGCAAAGGCGTCCACATCGTCACGGTCAACGACTACCTGGCCCGTCGCGACCCGCAGTGGATGGGCCCGATCTTCCACTTCCTCGGGCTCACGGTGGGGATGATCCTCGGCCAGCAGTCCGACGGCGGCGCGGCGTCGTACGTCTTTGAGCCTGGCTACCCGACGAACGACGAGCGGCTCGTGAACCTCAAACCGGTGACGCGCCGCGAGGCCTATGCGGCCGACATCACCTACGGCACGAACAACGAGTTCGGGTTCGACTACCTCCGCGACAACATGGTCACGGAGCTCGACCAGCGGGTCCAGCGCGAGCGGTTCTTCGGGATCGTCGACGAGGTCGACAACATCCTCATCGACGAGGCCCGGACGCCGCTGATCATCTCCGGCCAGGCTGAGGAGTCGGGCGACCTGTACTACACGTTCGCGCGGCTGGTCCCGCGCCTCCGCGAGCGCCGCGCCGACTGGGTCACCGGCGACGACGACGACGGCGACTACTTCATCGACCTCAAGGACAAGGCCGTCTCGCCGAGCGAGGAGGGCGTCGACCGGATCGAGAAGCTCCTCGGCGTCGACAACCTCTACGACGCCGACCCCCGCTATGCCCGGCACTTCGAGCAGGCGCTTCGGGCCCACGCGCTCTACAAGCGCGATCGCGACTACATCGTCAAGGACGGCGAGATCGTCATCGTCGACGAGTTCACCGGCCGCCAGATGCCGGGCCGTCGCTGGAGCGAGGGCCTCCATCAGGCGATCGAGGCCAAGGAGGGCCTGCGGGTCCAGCGCGAGAGCGTGACGATGGCCACGATCACGTTCCAGAACTACTTTCGCCTCTACGACAAGCTCGCCGGCATGACCGGCACGGCGATGACCGAGGCCGAGGAGTTCCACAAGATCTACCAGCTCGAGGTCGTCTCGATCCCGACCCATCGGTCGATGATCCGGCAGGACGACACCGACCTCGTCTACCTCAATGAGAAGGCCAAGTTCAACGCCGTCATCGACGAGATCGAGGAGCTCCAGAAGGCCGGCCGTCCGGTCCTCGTGGGCACAGTCTCCGTCGAGAAGTCCGAGCGGCTCGGGGACCTCCTGAAACGACGCGGCGTGAAGCACGAGGTCCTCAACGCCAAGTTCCACGAACGAGAGTCGGGGATCGTGGCCCAGGCCGGCAAGACCGGCGCGGTGACGATCGCCACGAACATGGCCGGCCGCGGGACGGACATCCTGCTCGGCGGCAACCCGGCGGGTCTCGCCTCCGACCTGCTCCACAAGCGCGGCCTGAACCCGGCCGAGGTCGACAAGGACACGTACGAGGCCGCCCTCGCCGAGGCCAAAGCGATCACCGACGAGGATCACGAGCGCGTCGTCGAGGCCGGCGGCCTCCACATCATCGGCACGGAGCGCCACGACAGCCGCCGGATCGACAACCAGCTCCGGGGCCGCGCCGGCCGCCAGGGCGACCCCGGCTCGTCGCGCTTCTACCTGTCGCTCGACGACGACCTCATGAAGCGCTTCGCGAACGACCGCGTGACCGGCCTCATGGAGCGCCTCGGGCTCGACGAGGACAGCTACATCGAGTCGGGCATGGTCGGCAAGACCATCGAGAGCGCCCAGACCCGCGTCGAGGGCTACAACTTCGACATCCGGAAGCGCGTTGTCGAGTTCGACGACGTGATCAACCGCCAGCGCGAGACGATCTACGCCGAGCGTGACAAGGTCCTCCGCAACGAGGACCTGACCGAGACGATCCGGGTCTTCATCGACGACGACCTCGAGGAGCTCGCCGAGCGCCACCTCGGCGCCGGATCCGATGCCGCCACCGAGGAGGGCATCGCCGCGCTCGTCGTCGAGCTCGTCCGGATGGGCTTCCCGAAGGACAAGGTCGATCCGCATGAGCTGCTCGATCGGCACTCCGCCGGCGCGGTCGCGGAGCACCTCAAGGACGTCGCGGACGAGATGCTCGCGGCCAAGGAGGCAGAGGTCGGGCCCGAGGCCTGGGCCCAGATCGAGCGGTTCGTGCTCCTGCGAAGCATCGACACACTGTGGGTTGAGCATCTGACCGAGCTCGACGACATGCGCCGCGGCATCGGCCTCCGCGGCTACTCCCAGCAGGATCCGCTCAACGAGTTCAAGAAGGAGGCGTTCGGCCTCTACGAGGAGCTCTCGGGGTTCATCCGCCACCAGGTCGCGAGCACCATCTTCCGGGTCAACATCGAGCGGCACCAGCCGCCGCCGGGCCCTTTCGGCATGCCGGGTCCAGGGCAGCGGGGTCCGGGTGGGCCGGGCCCGGGCCTGAACCTCAGCGGCCGCCAGGGGCCACGGCCGTTCTCGGGGCCCGGCGTTTCGGGGACCTCGGGCACCGCTCGCCCGGCGACCGGCACGGGCACGGCCGCTGGCGCTGGGGCTGGCGCTGGCCTGGCCGGCGTGGCCGCGGGCGCCGCGGGGGCAGCCGGAGCCGGGCAGCAGGCGCGACCCGGCTACACGCCGACCGGCGCCAAGATCGGCCGCAACGACGCCTGCTGGTGCGGCTCCGGGCTGAAGTACAAGAAGTGCCACGGCCGCTGATTCGCGGTCCGCACCATCCCCGCATCCCGCACCGCCTTCACGCCCCCTCCGTTGCCTGACGTGACTGCCCGGCGCTCCGCCCTTGGCTCCGTCCTCCGGGTCGCCGTGGCCGGCCTCGCGGCTGCGGTGGCGCTGCTGGCGTACGCGGCCTACCGGATCGACGCCCAGGGCGCCATCGACGAGCGGCGTGACGCGGACGCGATCGTGGTGCTCGGCGCCGCGCAGTTCAACGGCACGCCCGGCGGCGTCTTCGAGGCGCGTCTGGAGCACGCCGTCGCCCTGTACCACGACAAGCTCGCCAGGTACCTCATCGTGACCGGCGGGAAGCGCCCGGCTGACATCACCACCGAGGCGGCGACGGCCCGGGCCTGGGCGATCGCCCACGGCGTCCCGCCGGAGGCGATCCTCAGCGAGGACCGGGGCCGCACCACGCTCGAGTCGCTCGAGGCCGTGGGCTCGATCTTTCGGCAGCACGGCCTCACGACCGGGATCTTCGTCAGCGATCGGACCCACATGCTCCGGGTGGTGCGGATGGCCTCGGACCAGGGCATCGAGGCCTTCGGCTCGCCGACCAGCACCAGCCCGACCGACCGCGACGCGAGCCGCCGCGGCAAGGCCCTCGTCCACGAACTTGCGGGGCTCGCCGCCTACTACGTCGGCGGCGGGCGCCTCATCGACGACAGCGCAACCTCATCCGCCCCATAACCGGAACGCGCCCCTGCGCAGGCCGCAAATCAACGGCAATCGACGAAACCGACGCCCCGCGGCAACGCCGGGCGTTTTTCCCTCTTGGCGCATCGAAAACCGGCTCGTATACTTCCGGAAACCCCAGCGATGGCCCAACGTTTCCTCGGCGGATCGCGCCCGAGGTCGCGCCCGGCGTCGCGATTCGAATCCGAAACCGCCGCCTACGTGAGGGATTCGTGAAGCAGGCTGAGGAAACGACCTTCGTCGACCTGATCGCCTGTGAACGTGACTGTCGCAACTGCAGCTATGCGGCCGCGCTCGATTGCGACGGCAACTGCGGCGTCTGCCCCCACAACGGCTACTGCCCCTGTGTGAACCCCGTGGTCGTCCGGAGCAAATCGGCCCTGCGGCTGATCGAGCTCCGTCCGATCCTGCTCCAGGACCTCCGGGTCGCCAAGAACTAGTGGACGCCGCACGCGTCCGCGACCTGGTGGAGCGGATCCGATCGACCTCGGGGCGTCTTTGACCTCCCGGGCAAGCAAACCCGACTGACTGAGCTCGACGCTCGCGCGTCGGAGCCGGGATTCTGGGACGACAGCCGCGCGGCACAGAACGTCCTGCGCGAGGCCGACGGCATCCGAGACGATCTGGAGCTGTGGAACGGCCTCCTCGCGCGGGCCGGTGACCTCGAGACGACCGTCGAGCTGGCCCAGGAGGCAGGCGATGCCGAGCTCGAGGCGGAGGCGGATAAGGCGACCGACGAGCTGGACCGCGATTTCGCGCGCCTGCGGACCCAGCTCCTCTTCTCCGGGGAGTACGACGAGCGCCCGGCGATCGTGAACATCAGCGCCGGCGCCGGCGGCACCGAGGCGACGGACTGGGCCGAGATGCTCCTTCGGATGTACGTCCGCTGGGCCGACCGGCACCGCTGGAAGACGGAGATCATCGACCAGCAGGAGGGCGAGCAGGCGGGCCTCAAGAGTGCCTCGTTCGCCGTCCAGGGCCGCGGCGCCTACGGCTGGATGCGGGCCGAGCGCGGCGTCCACCGGCTCGTCCGGATCAGCCCATTCGATGCCCAGAACCGGCGCCAGACGACGTTCGCGCTCGTCGAGGTCATGCCGGAGCCCGACGAGGACGCCCCGATCGAGCTCGATTGGGACGAGATCCGGGTCGACACCTATCGCGCCCAGGGGGCCGGGGGCCAGCACGTCAACAAGACCGATTCGGCCGTCCGGCTCACCCACGTCCCGACCGGGATCGTGGCCCAGTCACAGAACGAGCGATCCCAGACCCAGAACAAGGAGACGGCGATCAAGGTCCTGAAGGCGCGGCTCCTCGAGCGCCAGCTGGAGGAAAAGGAGGCCGAGCTGCAGAAGCTGCGCGGTGAGCATGTCGAGGCCGGTTGGGGCAACCAGATCCGGAGCTACGTGCTGCACCCCTACCAGATGGTCAAGGACCTTCGGACGCAGCACGAGACGTCGAACACGGCGGCGGTGCTCGATGGCGACCTCGACGCGTTCATGCAGGCCGAGCTCGAGCGGCTCGCCACCGGCGGCGACGACGGCCTCGAGGCGTGAGCGAGATTCGGCGCTCCCCCGCACGGTCGCGCGGCCTCGAGGGCGTCACGTTCCGCTGCGCCACGGAGGCGGACCTGCCCGACTGCGGCCGGCTCCATCGCATCGCCATCGACGCCTACACGATGCGGATGGGCTTCCCGCCGTCGCCGCCGGAGAACCCCGGGCTACTCCGGCTCCATGCCCACACCCTCGCCACCGACCCGACGCGCTTCCAGGTCGCGGAGCGGCCCGGCCGCGCCGGAGCGCCGAACGTCGTGGCCTTCGGCTCTGCCGTCGAGCGGGGACCGTTCTGGTTCCTGTCGATGCTGTTCGTCGATCCCGAGGAGCAGGCCCGCGGTCTCGGCAGCGCGCTCCTCGAGCGGATCCTCCCGGCCGAGGGCGATCGCGACCGCATGCAGCTCGCCACCTGCACGGACAGCGCCCAGCCCGTCTCGAACGGGCTTTACGCGACGTATGGGATGGTCCCGCGGATGCCGTTCCTGAACCTGCTGGGCCGGCCGCGCGACGGCTGGTCGCCGCCGCCGCTGCCCGCCGGGATCACCGCCGAGCGCGCCGAGCCCGCGGCGAACGGACGGCTCGCGGCGGGCGAGCAGGCAGAGCTGGATGCCCTCGACCTCGATGTCAATGGTTGGTCGCACCCGCAGGACCACGCCTTCGACCTTCGCGAGCGCCCGTCGCTCTTCCGCTACCGGGACGCCAGCGGCGGGCTTGCAGGCTACGGCTACACCTCCGAGGTCGGCCGAATCGGCCCGATCGCCGTCCGCGACGAAGCGCTGCTCTTTCCGGTGATCGCCCACGTGCTGACGGCCGTCCCGCCTCGCGGTGCGGCGTCGATCTGGCTGGGCGGCCACGCGTCCGAGGCCGTCGCCGCCGGGATCCGGGCCGGGCTGCGTCTGGAGGGCTTCCCGATCCTCGCCTGCTGGTCCCGGGCCTACGCGGACTTCACCAGATACGTACCAACGTCACCTGGCCTCATCTGATCGGGCCATTGTTGCGTTCTGGAACCGGGTGGCAGAATCCATGTTGACGTGGTTCCCGCCGCCGTGTCCGCGATCGGGGTCCTCTTCCTAGCGCGTCGAGCGTGGAGCCAGATGTTGACCCTACAACGCCCCCCAGAGCGACTCGATTCGTCCGCCGACCAGCTTGGCTGGCCCGGCGCCGATGCCGCGGGCGGCAACGGCCGCGCGCCGGCCGACACGCGCCGGCCCGTCCTGGTCCTCAACGACGTCACCAAGACCTATCCCAACGGGCGCGATGCCCTGAAGGACGTCGACCTCGTCGTGCCGGAGGGCGACTTCGTCTTCCTCGTCGGCGCCTCGGGCGCGGGCAAGTCGACGCTCATGAAGCTCCTGATCCGCGATGAGCTCGCGACGATGGGCAGCGTGATCCTCGATGGCGACGACCTGGCCCGCCTGCCGCGTCGCAAGGTCCCCATGGTTCGCCGCAAGATCGGGATCGTGTTCCAGGACTTCAAGCTCCTGCCGACCAAGACCGTCCGCGAGAACATCGCCTTCGCGCTCGAGGTCACGGGCACGCCCCGCCGGCGAATCCGCCCGGCCGTGGAGCGGGTCCTGAAGCTCGTCGGGCTCACGGTCCAGGCCGAGCAGTATCCCAGCCAACTCTCCGGCGGCGAGCAGCAGCGAACCGCGATCGCGCGGGCGCTCGTCCACGATCCGCGGATCGTCATCGCCGACGAGCCGACCGGGAACCTCGATCCGCTGATCAGCTGGGAAATCCTCCAGCTGCTCCTCCGGATCAACGAGCTCGGCGTGACCGTGCTCATGGCCACCCACGACTCGGACCTGGTGACCGCCCTGCGCAAGCGCGTGGTCGCGCTGGAGGAGGGCCGGATCATCCGCGACGAGGTCGGTGGCGGCTACCACCGGGGCGGCTGAGCGATGTTCTCCTTCCTGTTCTTCTCCGTCGGTCGGGCCTGGCAGGGTTTCTGGCGCAACGCGGCCATGAGCCTCGCGGCCACGGCCACGATGACGCTCATGCTCCTGCTGCTCTCGGGCTTCTGGATCATCCAGGCTGGCTTCCTCGCCAGCCTCTCGTACGTCGAGGACAAGGTCGGGGTGGTCGCGGATCTCGAGGACGGGACGACGGCGCTCGAGGTCCGCGAGCTCGAGACCCGACTTGATGCCCTGCCAGAGGTGACCACGGTCCAGTACGTCTCGAAAGAGCAGGCGCTCGAGCGCTACCGCGACGAGCGCGCGAAGCAGGGCCAGCCCGACCTCACCCCGTACCTCGCGGAGAACCCGCTGCCGGCCAGCCTCGAGGTCAAGCTCGAGTCACCGGAGAACTATCGAACCGTGGCCGACTACCTCGAGGCCGAGGACATCGTCGCGGCGGTCCAGAACATCGAGGACACGACCGAGCGCCTCGTCTCGATCACGACCTTCCTCCGCACCTTCGGCGTCCTGCTGCTCGCCGTCATCGGCGCCATCGTGCTGTTCATCGTGATCAACACGATCCGCCTGGCCGTGCTCGGGCGAGCCGAGGAGATCGAGGTCATGCGCCTCGTGGGCGCCTCGGATGCGTTCATCCGCTGGCCGTTCGTCTTCGAGGGGGCACTCGTCGGCCTGCTCGGGGCCATCGTCACCCTCGGGGTGCTCCTCGGCGCCGCCGAGCCGCTCGGGCAGTTCATGGTCGGGTTCTTCCAGATCCTCCCGATCAACGTCGGCTCGATCTCGCGTGACGTCATCACCCTCGTCGTCGGGTCGGGCATGGGCCTCGGCATCGTGGGCGCCTGGGTCTCGGTTCGGACCTATCTGATCCGCTAGCGATAGGCTTGCCGTCCCGGTTCCAGCGCCGGTCCATTCGAGAGGAACCGTTCTCCCCGATGCTCCCCAACGATCCCACCGACCCGGCCGCCACGAGCGGGCCGGGCGCTTCGACGTCCCTTGATCCCTACGCCGGCCCGGCGCCCGCCCCCACCGGCCTCATCGATCAGCCGGTCCTCAGCCCGGTCCTGCCGACGCCCGTCGAGCGCCGCCGTGGCTGGCCCTTCGCCGTCTCGATGGTCCTCGTCGCCGTCATGGCCGGCGGGGCGCTGTTCCTGTCCGGCTACCAGCTCGGGCGCGACACCGGGACCACCGCCGGAACCCCCACCTCCGAGCTCGATGCCTGGAAGCCGTTCTGGACGGTGTACAAGAACATCACGGAGCGCTACCCGCTCGATCCGGTGGAACGAACGACCCTCATCGAGGGCGCGATCAAGGGCCTCGTCGAGGCCGTCGGCGATCCCTACTCGTCGTACCTGAGCCCGACCGACTACACGACCACGCTCGACGACATCTCCGGCACGTTCGAGGGCATCGGGGCCGAGATCGGGTCGGTCGATCCGAACGGCAACACGAGCGACTGCGGCACCTACGGGCCCGACTGCTTCCTGGTGATCATCGCGCCGATCGAGGGCTCGCCGGCCGAGCAGGCCGGGCTCAAACCTGGCGACGTGATCCTCATGGTCGACGGGTCGCGTCTCGACGGCCTGACCCCCGACGAGGCGCGTGACCGCGTCCGGGGCAAGGCGGGCAGCGAGGTCAAGCTCCACATCCAGCGGTTCGAGGCGCCCGCCCCGGCGCCCGCGTCGTCCGCCGCTCCCGGGGCGTCCGGGGCGCCGGCTGCGAGCCAGGCACCGCGGCAGCTCCTCGAGGAGTTCGACGTCACCCTCGTCCGCGCCAAGATCCAGCGGCGCGAGGTCACCGCCCGCGAGCTCGCCGACGGGACGGTCGGGTACGTCCGGCTCTCCGGCTTCAGCGAGGCCGGCGCGAAGGAGCTGCGGGCTGCGATGAAGGCCCAGCTGGACGAGGGCATCAAGAAGCTCGTCCTCGACCTCCGCGGCAACCCGGGCGGGTTCATCACGGCGGCGCGCTCCGTCTCGAGCGACTTCATCGCGTCGGGCCCCGTCTTCTGGGAGGAAGGCGCCCAGGGACAGCAGATCGAGACCCAGGCGGAGGCGGGCGGCGTGGCCACGGATCCGTCGATCCAGGTCGTCGTGCTGATCGATCGTGGGACCGCATCCGCGAGCGAGATCGTCGCCGGGGCGCTCCAGGACACCAAGCGGGCCCAGCTGATCGGTGAAACGACGTTCGGCAAGGGCACGGTCCAGGAGTGGATCGGGCTCGACCAGCTCGGCGGCGTGAGGCTGACTGTCTGGAAGTGGCTGACGCCGAACAAGCGCTGGATCCACAAGGTCGGGCTCACGCCGGACATCGCGGTGACCGTGCCGGCAGACACGCCACCCGGGGAGGATCCGGTGCTCGACAGGGCCCTCGAGGTCCTCGGCGGGACCGGGGTCGCACCCACGACGCTCCTCCGCGCCGCCTGAGGTCGGAGTCCTGGGTCGAAGGACGTCTTGCGCCCCGCGCCGAGTTCGGCTACGGTTTCTCACGAACGAAAGGAGGTGATGTGCAGTGTCAGAACACAGTCGCTGCACCACCTCGCAGGAGATGGCCGTCTAGTCGGTCACTTCGTGCGGGTGGCAGCCGCAACCGGACGCCGGTCCTTCGGGACCGGCGTTCGTGCTTTCCGGACCTCGTTTCCGGACCACCGCAGGTAGAGTTCACAGCCCGATGTCCCAGGAAAAGACCGTCGCCCTGAACCGCCGCGCCCGCCACGAGTTCTCGATCGAGGACTCGATGGAGGCGGGCATCGTGCTGTCCGGGACCGAGATCAAGGCGATCCG
>JBKKDM010000032.1:0-22503 GCA_046707905.1 Candidatus Limnocylindrales bacterium | reverse complement strand
ACGGACATGTGTATGCGCCCACGGTGGGTCAGGGTGGGCGCCGGTCGGTTCGCGACGAGCTAGAACAATGAGCAGATCGCCGCGTCGTAGCGCTCGAAGGTCGACGGGTCATCGAAGGCGAGGGTCTTGGCGGACTTGAAGATCGTGCTGCCATCGGCCGGGTCCATGACCAACCGCCCCACGTCGAGGAGTACGGCTCCCTCACCAGCCGTCCGCACGAACGTCCCTTGGGCGCGAAACACCAAGGCATCGGGGTTCGCTCCGACGACCTGCCGCGTCCGGTACGAGATCGTCTCGCCAGTCGCCGGGTCCGTGTACGAGGCCGCGTACGAGAAGCGGATGATGTCCTTCAGCCAGGTCCCATCGGCCGCGAAGTAGGCGGTCCCGCTGATCGTCGCCAGCGTGTCCTCGACGACGCCGCACGTGAAGACGTTGTCGATGTCGTGGGTGTCGGTCCAGCGAACGGTCTCGTTCGCGGCAGCGGGCGCCGCGAGCGCCAGCACCGCGACCGCCGAAGCCGCAATCACCATCATTCGTCGCATGTCAGAGCCTCCTGTCTGCGTCGCGGGATCAGTGCCCGCGTCCCCATCGAGACTCGCGACCGCGCCCCAGGACCGATACCGCGTCACCACCGGAGTTCCTGGGACCTGCACCGTGGCAGCACGGTGGCGCGCCCGGACGCGTCACGACAGGCTCCCGGCATGACGCCGATCGAGGTGCTCCTGGTTGACGACGATGCCCGGTTCCGGGCGGCTGCCTCGGCGCTGCTCTCGGCTGCCGGCTTCGTGGTTCGCGCGGAGGCGGACACCGGCGCCGCTGCGCTGCGGGAAGCGGCGATCCACCGACCGGCGCTCGTCCTCCTCGATGTCCAGCTTCCCGACATGGACGGCTTCGAAGTGGCTCGGCGCCTGAGGGCTGGCGAGACGCCGCCGGCGGTCGTGCTCATCTCGACGCGGGAGTCGGTCGACTACGGCCGCCGCGTCGCGATGCCCGGAATTGCGGGATTCATCAACAAGGCCCGGCTCTCGGGCGGGGCGGTCCGTGCGATCCTGCACGAGGAAGGGAACCTGACATGAGATTTCTGGGGATGCTCGTTCTGGCGCTCGGCGGCGCGGTCGTTGCCGGCTGCGCCGCGCAGCCGGGCGCGTCTGCCGGGTCAGTGAGCACCGTCTCGCCGGCGGCGGCTGGCTCCGCTGCGAGCGGCAGCGTTCCGCTCGGGACCTGGACGATGACCCTCACCGACGCGGACCTGCGGGCGGCCGGGTTCACGGACCCGGGCGCCGCGGCGGAGAACGCCGGGACGTTCACGATGACCGTTGCGCCCGAAGGGACGTGGACGATTGCGCAGGCGGCAAGCCAACCCGTGCGATGGCCGGTGTTCCGTGGCACGTACACGGTTACCGGCGAGAACATCGCGGAGATGCGAACGACGTTCCCGCCGGAGTACGCGGGCGACATCGTGTCCATGCAGCTCACCGAGGGATCCGACGGCCTCGCGGTGAAGATCCTGTCGCCGGACGATCGGCTCCTCCGGGTCCAGTTCGAGACGCACCCGTGGGCACGATCGCCCTGAGGACACGCACTGACCTGGCCGGCGGTTGGCCGGGGCGTGCAGCCCTGCTGATCGCCGGCCTCGCGCTGGCCGCGGTCGCGGAGGGGACCCGCCTGCGAGCCGGCTGGCCGGTCAGCTGGGTGCTGGTCGACATGATCCCCGGCCTGTGCCTCTTGGCCGCGGGCGCCGTCGCGTGGCAGCGGCGGCCCGACACGCGCATGGGTCTGGCCATGATGCTGGCCGGTATCGCCTGGTACTCCGGCACGCTCACATCGACGCTGAACGCGTCCGTCGATCGCCTCGGCTATGCGTTCCAGGGCTACTACGACCCGATCCTTGCCTGGCTCGCGCTCGCCTACCCAACAGGGAAGCTTGCCGGCCTTGGTGCCCGGGTCGTGGTCGGGAGCTTGTTCGGTGTCCTCGTCGCACGCTCGATGTTCCGGCTGTTGACCTTCCGGACCAGCACGGATTTCGACTTCGGAGTGGCGTCCGAGGTTGAGCGCTATGTGGCCGACATGACCCTCCGAGACACCGGCGACGCGATCTTCCGGGTGCTCATCGCGGGCCTGATGGCGGTCGTCCTCTTGTTGCTCATTCGACGGATCGTGCGCGAGTCGACGCTGGCGCGGCGGCTTGCCTGGCCGATGCTCATCGCGGGCGTGGCGATCGCCGCAGGCGTCGTCGTCAAGCTGGGCGCCCTCGCTGTCGCCTCGAACGTCGAGCAGCGCTTCGATGCCTGGGCGCTCGGTGACATCGTGACCGCCACGTCCGGGACCGGCATCGCGCTGGCCTTCGTCGTCGGGCTCGTGCGCGGCCGGCTCGCCCGGCAAGCCGTCGCCGACCTCGTGCTCGAGCTGGAGACCGGGGGCGGCCGGCCGGCGCTCCGCGACACCGTCGCGAAAGCCCTGCGCGACCCCAGCGTCGAACTCCTCTATCCCGGGCCGGACGGGGCGTACCTGGACGCCGCCGGCCAGCTCCGCCGGCTCCCGGAGACAGCGGATCGGGCGACCACCCGGATCGAGGCCGGCGGGCAGACCCTGGCGGTGCTGGTCCACGATCCCGCGATCGGCGAGCAGCCCGAGCTGACGCGGTCGGTCATCGCGGCGGTCCGGCTGGCGATCGAGAACGAGCGCCTCGCCGCCGAGGTTCGAGCGCAGCTCGCGGAGGTCCAGGCCTCGCGGGCTCGGATCGTCGCTGCAGGCGATGCCGAGCGCCGGCGGATCGAGCGAGACCTGCACGATGGCGCCCAGCAGCGGCTCGTCACCCTGGCCCTCCGACTCCAGATGGCCCGGTCGGCGGCCGACCTGGCCAGCCCCGAGGCGACCGAGATGCTGGACGGTGCGACGCGCGAGCTGGAAGGGGCCATCAGCGAGCTCCGCGAGCTCGCCCGAGGCCTCCACCCGTCCGCTCTCGAGACGGACGGCCTCCGCGGGGCGATCACGGCGCTCGCCGAGCGAACCCCGATCCCGGTGACGCTCGACGTCACCGACCAACGCTTCGATCTCGACGTCGAGACCGCCGCGTACTACGTGGTCGCCGAAGCCTTCACGAACATCGCCCGCTCGGCGCAGGCCTCGCTGGCGAGCGTCCGGGTCCAAGCAGGGGACGGCGTCCTCCATGTCGAGGTGGTCGACGACGGAGTCGGAGGCGCTGACCCTTCCAGGGGCTCCGGGCTGCGTGGGCTCCAGGACCGGGTCGCCGCGCTCGGCGGGTCGCTCACGGTCGAGAGCCCACCTGGCGCGGGGACGGCCATCCGGGCAGAGCTTCCATGCGGCTGATCCTCGCCGACGATGCCGTGCTGTTCCGGGAGGCGCTCGCGACGGCGCTCCGGGGCGCCAACCACGAGATCCTGGCCGAGGCTGGGAATACCGATGGCCTGGTGGAGCTGGTGACGAGGACCAGGCCGGACCTCGTCATCCTCGACGTTCGGATGCCACCGACCCGGACGACCGAGGGCCTCGATGCTGCCGCGGCCATCCGCCAGGCCGCGCCGACGGTGAACGTGCTGATCCTGTCGCAGGACGTCCAGACCCAGCATGTCGTGCGGCTGCTCCGCGACGCCCCGGAGGGCATCGGCTACCTCCTCAAGGACCGGGTCGCCCGCCTGACCGACTTCCTGGATGCCGTCGAACGGGTGGGTGCCGGCGGGTTCGTCGTCGACCCCGAGGTCGTGTCGACCCTTTTCGGCAGGCCTCGGCCGCCGGGGCCGCTCGACGAGCTCACCGCTCGCGAGCGCGAAGTCCTGCGCGAGATGGCCGAGGGCTGGTCGAACCACGCGATCGGTGAGCGCCTCGGGCTCAGTGAACGGACGGTCGAGGCGAACATCCGGGTGATCCTCAGCAAGCTCGGCCTGGAGCCGGACGCCGGCCAGCATCGCCGGGTCCTCGCGGTCCTCACCTTCCTGCGCGGGTAGCCGAGGCGACCGCTCGCCCCACCCAGGCGGCTCGACGCGGCACGGCTCGATGCAGTAGTAGGCTACGCCTTGGCTCGCCCGACCCGGTCCGATCCGGTTCGTGCGGGATCGAACGCACACAACACGTCCGATCGAACCCTCGATCGGATGGGAGGATGAAGATGGAAGTCGCCGTCGCCCTTGCGGCGTTGGTCGGCCTTGCCGTTGGCATCGGCGTTGGGTTCCTTGCCCGGAACCGTCTCGCCAGCCAGGAGCTGAAGGTCGCGCACGAGAAGGCTGCGCGCATCGTCGCGGACGCCCGAACCCAGCAGAAGGATCTGATTCTCGAGGCCAAGGAGGAGAAGATCCGCCTGCAGCGGGAGGCCGAGGACGACGCCCGCGAGCGTCGCGGCGAGCTGACGAACATGGAGCGTCGGCTCCACGCCCGGGACGAGCAGCTCGACCAGCGCGCCGACATGCTCGAGCAGCGAGATCGCAAGCTCCTCGAGAAGCAGATCGACCTCGACCGCGGCCGGGAGGAGCTGGAGAAGCTCAACCAGGAGCGGATCGCGGCGCTCGAGAAGGTCAGCAGCCTGTCCGCCGAGGATGCCAAGGGCATGCTCCTCGAGGCCATCCGCGAGGAGGCCGAGCACGATGCGGTGAAGCTCGCGCGCTCGATCGAGCGACGGGCCCGCGAGGAGGCCACCGACAAGGCCCGCGACATCATCCTGACCGCGATGCAGCGGGTGGCCGCGGATCACACGGCGGAGCACACGGTGACCGTCGTGCACCTCCCGAACGACGAGATGAAGGGCCGGATCATCGGCCGCGAGGGTCGCAACATCCGGGCCCTCGAGCAGGCCACCGGGATCGACCTGATCATTGACGACACGCCGGAGACGGTGGTGCTCTCGGGGTTCGATCCGGTCCGGCGCGAGGTCGCGCGAATCGCGCTCACGAAGCTCATGGGCGACGGCCGGATCCACCCGGGTCGTATCGAGGAGGTCGTCGCGAAGGCCCGCGCGGAGGTCGACCTCGTGATCCGCCAGGCCGGCGAGCAGGCGGCCTACGAGTGCGGCGTTCCGGGGCTCCCGGGCGAGCTCCTCAAGACCCTTGGCCGGCTGAAGTTCCGCACGAGCTACGGCCAGAACGTGCTGGTCCATTCGATCGAGACAAGCCACCTCGCCGCGATGATCGCCTCGGAGATCGGCGCGGACGTGATGGCCGCCAAGATGGGCGGGCTGCTGCACGACATCGGCAAGGCGGTCGACCACGAGGTCGAGGGGCCCCACGCCGCGATCGGCGCCCAGATCGCCCAGAAGTTCGAGCTGCCGTTCAAGGTCGTGAACGGCATCGCCGCCCACCACCAGGAGGTCGAGTACGCCTGCCAGGAGGCGCCGATCGTCCAGGTCGCCGACGCCATCAGCGCGTCACGGCCGGGCGCCCGCGGCGAGACGATGGAGACCTACGTCAAGCGCCTCGAGGATCTCCAGGGGATCGCCGAGAGCTTCGGCGGGGTGGAGAAGTCGTTCGCGGTCCAGGCGGGCCGCGAGGTCCGGATCCTCGTCCGGCCCGAGGAGATCGACGACCTCTCCGCGACGCGCCTGGCGCGCGACATCGTCAAGCGGATCGAGGAGCAGCTGACCTACCCGGGCCAGATCAAGGTCACGGTCATCCGCGAGACGCGCGCGGTCGAGTACGCCAAGTAGGACGGTCGCAGCGATGGCAGTGGGGGATGGTGGCGCCGCGCCCGCGATCGTCGCGGAGGGCGTCGTCAAGGTCTACAAGACGCGCAAGCACGAGGTCAGGGCACTCGACGGCATCGACCTGACGGTCGGGCAGGGGACCGTGCTCGGCCTCCTCGGGCCGAACGGGGCGGGCAAGACCACGGCGGTGCGGATCATCGCGACGCTGCTCCGGCCGGATGCGGGCCGCGTGACGGTCGGCGGCTTCGACACCCGGACCCATGCCGACGACATCCGGCGAATCATCGGCCTGTCGGGCCAGTACGCCGCCGTCGATGAGAACCTCACGGGCCGGGAGAACATCTGGCTCTTCGGGCGCCTGTACCAGCTCTCCTCCGCCGAGGCGAACCAACGGGCGGCGGAGCTGCTTGAGCAGTTTGAGCTCGTCGATGCCGGGGATCGCGTGGTCAAGACGTACTCGGGCGGCATGCGGCGCCGGCTGGACCTCGCGAGCGCCCTCATCGGCCGGCCGCGCGTTCTGATCATGGACGAGCCGACCACGGGCCTCGACCCGCGCAGCCGCATCGGGATGTGGGAGGTCATTCGGGGCCTGGTCCGGGAGGGCGTGACGCTGCTGCTCACGACGCAGTATCTCGAGGAGGCGGACGAGCTGGCCGACATGATCGCCGTTGTCGATCACGGCCGGATCATCGCGCGCGGCACCACCGACGAGCTCAAGGAGCAGGTCGGCGGTGAGCGCATCGAGGTGACCGTCCACGACCGGGTCCGCATCGACGACGCCGCGCGGATCCTGGGTGGGATCGCGGTGGGCGCGGCGACCGTCGACCAGCACACCCGGAACGTCACCGCGCCGTCGCTCGGCGGGGCGAAGCGGCTGGGCATGGTCATCCGCGAGCTGGACGAAGCCGGGATCGCCATCGATGACATCGGCCTCCGCCGGCCGACGCTCGACGACGTGTTCCTCGCGCTGACGGGTCACGTCGCCGAGGACAAGCCGCAGCCGGGCGACCCTGGGGAGAAGGCCGCGTGACCGCCGCCGCGACAGCCACCGCCCGGCGCGCCCGCTCGGGCGGGGTCCGCCAGATGTTTCGCGACAGCCTCCTGATCGCCTGGCGGAACCTCAAGCGGATCCCGCGGATCCCGGAGCTCGCCATCTTCGCGATCATCCAGTCGATCATGTTCGTGCTGCTGTTCGCCTTCGTCTTCGGCGGCGCGATCCCGATCCCCGGCGGCGGCGATTACAACGCGTTCCTGATGCCTGGGATCTTCGCCCAGACGATCGTCTTCGTTGCCGGCACCGTGGCCATCGGCACGACCGACGACATCCAGAAGGGGATCGTGGACCGGTTCCGGTCACTGCCCATGTCGGGACCCGCGTTCCTCGTCGGCCGGACGTTCTCGGAGGTCATCTACAACGCCGGGATCCTCATCGTGCTGATGCTGAGCGGCGCCGCGATCGGCTGGCGGGTTGACGACTTCGGCGCTCTCGTCGGCGGCTTCCTGCTGCTCCTGGTGTTCGCCTACGCGATGGCCTGGCTGGGCGTGCTCCTGGGCATGTTCGTTCCGACCGTCGAGGTCGCGAACCAGGTCATCTTCACCGTGCTGTTCCCACTGACATTCCTGTCGAACGTCTTCGTGCCGCCGCAGACGCTGCCCGACTGGCTCCAGGGCTTCGCGGAATGGAACCCGACCTCGACGCTCACCGCGGCGCTTCGCGAGATGTGGGGCAACCCGAACCCCCTCGCCTCGGACAGCCTGGCATCGCGGGAGCCGGTCTTGGTCACGCTCGGCTGGGTGGTCGTGGTGATCGCGGTCTTCGCCCCGCTCGCGATCCGGCGCTACCGCTCCATCAGCCGCTGACGGATTCGAACCCGCCGAGGGCCGCCAGCACCAGATCGGCGAGCCGCGCGAGGTCGTAGCCGCCCTCCTGCACGAACACGGTTGGGAGACCCATCGCCCCGATGCGCGCACCCGCGGCGGCGAAGCCCTCCCGAGAGATTCGCAACGGAGCTGCCGGGTCGTGCTCGGCGCCGTCGACGCCGAGGGACACGACGATCGCGCTGGAGTCGTGCTCCCGGACGCGTGCGAGCAGCCGATCGAGGCCGGCCAGCCAAGGGTCGTCGCCACTTCCGCCGGGGACCGGCACGTTGAGGTTCCAGCCCTCGCCAGCGCCGCCGCCACGCTCGTCGTCGTACCCGACGATGTGCGGGAACCAGCCCTCGGCCGGGTCGACATGGACCGACGTGTACAGCACGTCCGCGCGGTCCCAGAAGATCTCCTGGGTGCCATTGCCCTGGTGCGCGTCGATGTCGACGATCGCGACCCGCTCCAGCCCGCGGGACACGAGCCGCTGCGCCGCCGCGGCCGCGTTGTTGAAGTAGCAGGAGCCGCCGAAGAACGCCGGCCCCGCGTGGTGGCCCGGCGGCCGCACCGCGGCATAGGCGGCGCTCGCTCCCGTGGCGACGAGGTCAGCCGCATGCGCCGCCGCATGCACCGCCGAACACGCCGCGTCGAACGTGCCCTCGCTCAGGAGGGTCATCGTGTCCATCGCGTAGAGCCCCAGCTCGGCGCGAATCGTGGCGGGCCGGCGCCCGCTGTAGCGCGCGGCGAAGCCGGGGTTCGCGAAGAGGTAGCCGGTGACGTTCGGCTGGCCGGGACGCTCGAGATGGCCCTGCGCCACCCACGCTGGATACGCCCGGGACATGAAGTCGACGAAGGCGGCGTCGTGAACGGGGAGGATCGGATCCAGTCCGAGATCCGGCGGCGCGACGATCGGCGCCCCCGCGGCGGCCATCCCGTCCCGAAGCAGGTCGCCGCGCTCGGGCCCCTCGTCGCCCGGCTCGTGGACGCCAAGCCAGTAGCCGCCGTGGGGGGCGTGGCCGCGGTGTCGCTCGGACCAGACGACGGGCATCGACAGCGAGGGGGGCATCAGCGGCAAGGTAGCGCCGGGTGGTGGTGCTCGGTTGGCTCGCGTGTCACGCGCGCTCCGGGTCGCGCTCTCGAACCGGGACTAGCAGCGAATGTCGGCGTCGAACCCCGAGACGATGAACTGGACCATCGCGAGCCGGCCGCCCGTGAACCCGGGCGTGGAGACGCAGTGCTGCCTGGCCGCCTTCTCGCTCGACGCGCCGGCGCCCCAGCTCGGGTAAGCCGCGAAGGTCCTCGAGCCGCCGGTGATCGTGCCCCACTGGGCGGTCGTCGAGTAGAAGCCGAGCTTCGTCACCCCGACCGAGCGCAGGTAGTCGACCTCGCCCTGGAGGGCGGCGACGTTGAGCGCGGTGTTCGACCGCCAGCTGTTGGTCGTCTCGACGTCGAGCCACCAGGCTGTCGCGGCCGGGCTGGCCGTGAGCCCGAGCGTCGCGTACGCCTGGCCCGCGGTCTCCCACGATTGCTTGGCCGCGTTCCAGCCGTAGTCGTAGGCGCAGTCGGCGGTGTCGAGGTTCGCCGGGTCGCAGAACCGGGGCGAGGTCTGGCCCGACGGCCAGAACTGCGAGAGCCCGGGGCCTGGATTGCCGGTGTTGATGTAGAGCTCCGTCTTGGCGCCGCCGCCCCATGTGATCTGGCTGGCGAGGCACGGATTGACGCTGAAGACCCGGCCACCGTTCACGCCGACGATCCCGAACGCGGGATTCGCGGGGTACGGAGCGCCGCACTGGGGGTAGGAGATGTCGTAGCCGCGGGTCGGCTTCGGGGTGACCCCGCCCCCGCCCGGCTTGGCCTGCACGGCCGCCACGCGCTCGCCGATCGGCGGGGCCGCCGCAGCCGTGCCGGCGGCGGTCAGCACGAGGCCGAGCGCCAGCACGATGGCGAGGATCCGACGAGAACCGGGACCGAGCACGAGCAAGAACGCCTCTTCGAGCGTGGTTGGGTTCCAGAACCCTACCTCAGGTTGCCCCGGATGTCAGTCACGCGGCTGAAGCGCCAGTGTCGCGCTACACCGGCCTTGCGCACGATCGGGCGCGACGGCGGGCAAGGTGGTGCGTCGGGGCGACGGGCCCGCCCGATGCTAACCTCCCCCGGCATGCCGACTGACCAACCCCAGCCACGCGCCGCGGGTCGCGTCCGGCTCGGCAACCCCGCTAACGGCGACGCCCCGAGGCCGCCGGGCGCGTGCCGCGTCCTGATGGTCGGCGACGTCATCGGCAAGCCCGGAAGGGTCGCGGTCGAGGCCATCATCCCTGCGCTTCGTGAGGAGCGCTCGATCGATTTCGTGACCGCCAACGGCGAGAACCTCGCGGGCGGCATGGGCCTGACCCCGTCGACCGCCGACGCCCTGTTCGCCCACGGCGTCGACGTCATCACCTCGGGCAACCACATCTGGGACAAGAAGGAGATCTACCCGGTCCTGGAATCGAATGACCGGATCCTTCGCCCGCTGAACTACGGCACCACCGGCGTCCCGGGGCGAGGGTGGGGGACCTACCAGGCGCTCGACGGCACGGACCTCGCGGTGATCAACCTCCAGGGCCGGACGTTCATGCAGCCGATCGAGAGCCCGTTCCTCGACGCGGACCGGCTCTTCGACGAGGCCAGCGAGCCCCTGCCGCCCGTCCGCCTGGTCGACTTCCACTGCGAGATCACCTCCGAGAAGAACGCGATGGGCGTCCACCTCGACGGGCGGGTTTCGGCGGTCGTCGGCACGCACACCCACGTCCCGACCGCGGACGACCGGATCCTCCCCCAGGGGACCGCCTACCAGAGCGACCTCGGGTGCACCGGGCCGGCGTGGTCGATCATCGGGTTCAACCCGGCGACGGTGCTGCCGCGGTTCCTGAACGGGCTCCCAACGCGGTTCGAGGTCGGCGACGGACCGGTCGTGTTCAACGCGACCCAGATCGACATCGATCCGGCGACGGGCCGGGCCCTGGCCATCGAGCGGATCCAGCGGGTCTGGGAGGAATGAGCGAGGCGGCTCCCGGGAAGGCTCCGAGCGCGAAGAAGGGCCGGCACCAGCCGCCGTTCGGCGGCATTGTCCCGCCGACGCCCTCGTTGGCCGACTTCCACACCCACACCCTCCGCTCCGACGGGATCCTCACCCCCGGCGAGCTGGTCCGGGCCGCCGCCGCCGCGGGCGTGCGCCTGCTCGCGATCACGGATCACGACACGCTCGCGGGCGTTCGGGAGCTTCGCCGCTCCGGCGAGATTCCGGAGGGACTCGAGGTCGTACCCGGAATCGAGATCAACACGGTGGTCGGTGGGGATCGCGACCACGTCGCCGAGGGCGAGGTCCACGTCCTCGGGATCGGTGTCGACCCGGACGACGATGCGCTCGAGGCGGCGCTCGGGCGACAGCGAGATGCGCGCCGAACCCGATTCGACAAGATGGTCATGCGCCTACGCGAGGCCGGAGTTCCGATCGACGCCGCCCTGGAGACGCTGCCCGTGACGACCGACGAGGACGCCCTCGGGCGGCCCCGGATCGCCCGAGCACTCATCGAATGCGGCTACGCGGTGAGCGTCGAGGACGCCTTCAACCGGCATCTCTCGCGCGGCCGGCCCGCGTACGTGCCACGCGAGGGACTGGGGCCGCGTGACGCGATCGCGGCCATCCGTTCCGCCGGCGGGATCGCCTCGCTCGCCCACTACGCCGAGGCGCCGGACAACATCGAGTTCCTGCGTGAGCTGATTGACCTGGGACTCAACGCCATCGAGGTCCACTATCGCGCCTACAACCTGCCGACGGTCACGACGCTCAAGAAGATCGCGACCGAGCTCCGGCTCCTCCCGACCGGCGGCACCGACTACCACGGCGATCGAGAAAGTTACGCTGAAGCCCACGCCCAGCTCTGGATCCCCGATGCGATCGGGGACGGTGTGCGCACCTCACTCGAGGTTGCCGCCTGACCATCGCTTCGGCCAGCGTGATGCCACGCGAGCACGGGCGTCAGCCCTTGCGTGGGTCTTCGACTGATGGTCGGAGGTGGACCGGCGGATCGTGGCGGCGGCGAAGGCGGAGATTGATCAGCTCCACGAAGACGCTGAAGCCCATCGCGAAGTAGATGTAGCCCTTCGGGACGTGGACGTCGAAGCCGTCGGCGACCAACGACATCCCGATCAACAGCAGGAAGCTGAGGGCCAGCATCTTGACCGTCGGGTGCGCCTCGACGAAACGCGACAAGGGGCCCGACGCGACCAGCATCACCGCGATCGCGATGACGATGGCGATGATCATCACCGAGATGTCGTCGGCCATGCCGACCGCGGTGATGACCGAATCGAGCGAGAAGACGATGTCCAGCAGGCCGATCTGGACGATCACGCTTCCGAAGGTCGCAGCGCGCCGCCCGGTCTCGCCATGGGCCGGCTCGTCGCCTTCGAGGGCGGCATGGATCTCCGTCGTCGACTTCCAGAGCAGGAACAGGCCGCCGCCGATGAGGACGAGATCACGGCCGGAGAACTCGAGGCCGGCGATTGTGAAGAACGGCTGCGTCAGGCCGATGATCCAGGAGATCGTGAGTAGCAGCAGCACGCGCATCACGAGCGCCGCGCCCAGCCCGATCGATCTCGCCCGAGCCTGCTGCTCCTTGGGGAGCCGGGCGGTGAGGATCGAGATGAAGACGATGTTGTCGATGCCGAGGACGATCTCGAGGACCGTCAGCGTCAGCAGCGCGACCCATGCGTCGGGCTCGGTGATCCAGGAAAAGAATTCCATCGCGCTCAGTGTGCCGGACTGGTCGGTGCAGCGCCCGGCGCTACCATGCGGCCCTCATGACGATCACGCGGGAACCGCGTCGCGCGCTGCCGATGCTCGAGGTCGCGCCACCGCCGGCGAGCGCCGCGCGGGAGGCCATCGGCGTCGACACGGCGGTCGAGGAATTCCGACCCGAAGCGCGCGCCCTGCCGCGGTTCTACGTCTGGACGCTCGGATGCCAGATGAACCGCAGCGATTCGGAGGAGATGGCCGGGCGGCTGCTCGCGGCCGGCTGCGCCGAGGCGCCGGCGATGGACCAGGCGGATCTCGTCGTCATCAACACCTGCGCGATCCGCGAGGCCGCCGAGGCCAAGGTCATCGGGCGGCAAGGGGAGCTGAACAAGCTCAAGGCGGCCAACCCTTCGATGCGGGTCGTGATGACCGGCTGCGCCGTGCGCGAGATGGACTTCGACAGGCTCGACCGGCGCTTCCCGGCGGTTGACCTGTTCCTTCGACCGGACCAGGAGCCCGAGCTCGTGGATCGGCTGGGGCTTGCCTCCGCGCAGGGGCCGGTCGGCCTCACCACGCCACGGGTGATCGGCGCGCCCGCTATAGGCCCGCCCGCGATGGGCACGATCGGCGCCACCACGATCGTCGGTCGGACGGCCGTCGGCGTGGCTGACGCGCTCTCCGGCACCCGCGCCGAGGCCGTGGCCGGCGGAGCGATCCAGCGCCACTCCAGCGTGAGCGCGTGGCTGCCGATCATCTACGGCTGCGACAAGACCTGCACCTACTGCATCGTGCCATTCAGCCGTGGGCCCGAGCGCAGCCGCCCGTTTGACGACATCGTCGACGAGGCCCGGAGCATCGCGTCGCAAGGTTTCCGGGAGGTCACGCTCCTGGGCCAGAACGTGAACTCGTACGGACACGACCTGGCCCCGGAGGCGCGATTCGGGCACGTTCGCACCGAGCGCTGGGCGGGCCGCCGGCTGGACCTCGGGAGCCGCCCCGACCTCGCGGAGCTCATCCGGGCCATCGACGGTCTGCGGACGGCGGACGGGGCCCGAGCCATCCCGCGGCTCCGGTTCATTACCTCGCACCCATGGGACCTCTCGGATCGGCTGATCGAGGCGATGGCCGACTGCCCGTCCGTCTGTGAGGCCCTCCACCTGCCCGTCCAGTCGGGCGACGACGCGATGCTCCGGCGAATGGGCCGCCAGTACTCAATCGAGCATTACCGGGAGCGGCTGGCGCGCATCCGCGACGACGTGCCGGACATCGCGATCTCCACCGACGTCATCGTCGGCTTCTGCGGCGAGACCGAGGCCCAGTTCGAGTCGACGCTGCGATTGCTCGAGACGGTTCGCTACGACCAGGTCTTCGCGGCGGCCTACTCCGAGCGGCCCGGCACGCCCGCGACCCGCCTCCCGGACGATGTCCCGGCCGACGTCAAGCGGCGTCGACTGAACCAGCTCCTGGCGCTCCAGGAGCCGATCGGGCTCGACCGCAACCTCGCCTGGCTCGACCGCACGGTCGAGGTCCTGGTCGACGCGATCGTTCCCCCGCGCTCGCACGAGCACGAGGACGCGGACGAGCCGATCTCGATCGCGCCACGCCCTGCGACCGAGGCGACCGTTCGACTCTCGGGCCGGAGCCGCCAGAACAAGCTGGTGCACCTCACCGGCCCCGCCTCGTGGCTCGGGTCGCTGGTCGACGTCCGGGTCGAGCACGCCGGGCCCTACGCGCTGCGGGGCGTCGCCCGCGCCACCGAGGCGGCTGCCACCCCATCGTCATCGACCTGACGGCCTGATCTGGGAGCGCCGGCGTGGTGCGTTCGATGATCGCCGCGTGGCACGTCAGCCTCGCCCGAACGCGCGCCGACCGGGTGATCGAGCTAGCCGCCGGCCAGGTGGTGGCCGACAGCGCGACCTGAGCGATCGCCTGAGGGAGCGGCGGGCCGTCTAGCGGTTCTGGTCCTGGTTCTGGTTGCCCCCGAGGATCCCCCCGAGCAGGTCCCCGAGCCCGCCGGAGCTGCCCGGGCTGCCCAGGCCGCCGGTCCCGCCGGTGAGACCGCCCAGGATGCTCCCGAGGTCGCCGAAGCCGCCACCGCTCTCGGCGCTGCCGGATCGCGCCTGCCTCCCCAGCATGCCCATCACGATCGGTGCAAGGAGCGGCAGGAGCTGCATGATCGTCGAGGAGTTGAGGCCCGTCTGGGAGCCGAGTGCCTGTGCCACCGGCTGCTGGCGGTTACCGAGCACGTGTTCGAGGATCCCCTCGCCGTTGGTCGTTCGGGGACTGAGGTTGGCCGTGCCGTTCAGGTAGCCGGGGAGATCGTCGAGGATCGAGCCGTCGTGGTCCTGCTCGATCGCCTCCTGGAGACCGGATCCTGGCGTCGCCTGCTGCTGCAGCCCCGCGAGCAGGGCCGGCAGCGCGGCTGAGATCGCCTGCTGGGTCTGGGCCGGATCGGCGCCGATCTTGGCCCCGATCTGATCGGCCTGGCCGCCGAGCAGCTGCTGGAGCGTGTCCATGTTGACCGTCATTGCACGTCCTCCCGCGCTGCGCGCGTGTGCGATTGGTGGACAAGCGTAGGTTCGCGTCGGGATCCCGGGTGTTGCGCGAACGCCTCCCGCGTTGCGGACGCTCGACGGTCCGTGACATGGCACAGTGGGTCGGATGCCGACCGCCGCGCCGCCGCTGCTCGTGATCGCCGGCGCCACAGCGACGGGCAAGACCGGGCTGTCGGTCGACCTCGCGTTGGCGCTTCGCGGCGAGGGGTTCACGGCCGAGATCATCTCGGCGGATTCGCGCCAGGTCTACCGGGGCCTCGACATCGCCACGGCCAAGGTGCCGCAGGCGACGCGCGACGCCATCCCGCACCACGGCCTCGATCTCGTGGAGCCCGACGAGGCGTTCTCGGTGGCCGATTTCGTGCGCCATGCGCGGGCGGCCCTTGCGGCCATCGCGGAGCGGGGCGGACTCGCGATCCTCGTGGGCGGGACGGGCCTGTACCTGCGAGCAATCGCGCGGGGGCTCGACACGGACGCGCTGCCATCCGACGCCGAGGTTCGGGCGCGGATCGAGGCGAGCCTGGCGAGCGACGGCCTCGAGCCCGCCGTTGCCCGGCTGCAGGGTTTGGCGCCGCGCCTGGCCTCGCGGATCGACCTGGCCAATCCCCGGCGCGTCGCGCGAGCCCTGGAGATCGCGGAGCTCCGCGGCGATGCCCCGGCGCCGCCGCCGCTGGGCTACGCGGGTCCCGTGGCGTGGTTCGGGCTGCGGCTCGCCCCGGACGTGCAACGCGATTGGATCGCCGCACGGACGCGGGAGCAGTTCGACGGGGGTCTCATCGACGAGGCGAAGGCCCTCCGCGAGCGCTTCGACCCGACGCTCCCGGCGTTCTCCGCGATCGGCTACCGCGAGGCATGGGCCGTGCTCGACGGCACGCTCACCACGAAGCAGGCGCTCGAGCTCGACATCCGCCGCACCGAGCAGTTCGCGAAGCGTCAGGCGACCTGGTTCCGCTCGGAACCGGACGTCGAGTGGTTCGACTCGACAGCCTTGCCGTCACGTCGTGTTCTGGAGATCGCCCACGAGCTGCTCGCCCAATGAGCCGCGCGAAGGCCGGCCACCGCGGGAACGCCAGCGCTTGGCCGGCCCTCGTCCTCGATCCCGCCCGCGTCCACGCCTGGCGCATCGAGCGGCATCTGCTCGGGCGCTCGAAGGCGGCCTCGCCGGTCGACGTGGCACGGACGCTCGTCGGCGTGCAGGCCCAGGTCAGCTCTTCCGCGGCCCTTGCGATCGCGCTCCGGTTGCAGCGCGGGCGAGGAAAAGCCCCGGCGACGGACGCGGTCGCAGCCGCCCTGCGGGACCGCCGCCTCGTCCGGTCGTGGGCGATGCGCGGCACGCTCCATCTGTTCGTGGCCGCGGACGTCCCGATCGTCGTCGCCGCGATGCGGGGCAAGGACAATTGGCGGCGGCCGGCCTGGCTTCGCTGGTTCGGTGTCACCGAGCCGGAGATGGAGCAGCTGGTCCATGGGATCGGCGAGATCCTCGACGACGGCAGGCCCCGGACGCGCGTCGAGCTGGGCGAGGACCTCGGCGCCCGCTATGGCCCGAAGCTCGGCAAGCTCGTGCTGGGAAGCTGGGGCTCCGCACTCAAGATCGCGAGTGACTACGGCTACGTCTGCCAGTCGGCGGGCGAGCCGGACGGGGCGGTCCGGTTCGTGCGGCCGTCGCGCTGGATCGCGGAGTGGCGCGAGGCAGACCACGACGAATCGCTCCGCGAGCTGCTCGCCCGGTACCTCGCCGCCTACGGCCCGGCATCGCTTCGCGAGACCGCTCGTTGGTGGGGCGTCGCGATCATGCAGGAGATCAAGGCCGCCCTCGAGGCACTCCGCGATCGCGTGACCCAGGTCGAGGTCGACGGCGACGTCGGCTACGTCCGGACCGAGGACCTCGACGCGATCATGGCGATGCGGCCGCGGCGGGGGAGCGTCCAGCTCGTCGGGGGCTTCGATCCGTTGATCGTGGGCGCAGGCCTGCGGGACCAGCTGCTCCCGCCGGCGCACCTGAAGCGGGTCTCGCGAACGGCGGGCTGGATCTCGCCGGTCGTCCTCGTGGACGGTCGAGCTGCGGGCATCTGGGACTCGCGGCGAACGTCGAAGGGGTTGTCGATCACGATCGAACCGTTCGAGAAGGCGGACCGCACGTTGCGCGATGCCATCGATGTCGCCGCCAGGCAGGTCGGCGTGGTGCAGGGCCTCGAGGTCTGGGTCGGCTTTGGCCGCGTGTTCACCGAGAAGCGCTCCAGCCTCACGATCCAGCCCGGGGACGCCTGACCTCGGGAAGGCATCGGCGCGATGCGGACCTACGTGGTCGGACGGGCCAACGGCTGACCCCCGGTATCCTTCCGCGGTCATGGCACCCAAGCTGATCGAGCTCGAGACCCCCGCGGAGAAGGCCTTCCTCGTCGCCGTCGATACCGGCGAGGAGGCTGGCTGGAGCGCGGAGGATTCGCTGGCCGAGCTGGCGAACCTTGCCCTCACCGCGGGCGCGGACGTCGTCGGGGCCGAGTGGCAGAACCGCCGCCACGTCGACCCGCACTGGTACGTCGGCAAGGGCAAGGCCGAGGAGCTCATCGCGGCGAAGAACGAGACAGGCTTCGACCTGCTCGTCGCCGACGACGAGCTCTCGCCGACCCAGCAGAAGACGCTCGAGGAGCTGGTCAAGGTCAAGGTCATCGACCGGAGCCGGCTCATCCTCGACATCTTCGCCCAGCACGCCCGGACGCACGAGGGCCGACTCCAGGTGGAGCTCGCGCAGCTGGAGTACCAGCTCCCGCGCCTGACCAAGCTCTGGACCCACCTTTCGAGGACCCAGGGCGGGATCGGGTCGCGCGGACCGGGTGAGTCGCAACTCGAGACGGACCGCCGCGTCATCCGGGACCGGATCAAGAAGATGAAGGAGCGGGTCGACGACGTCCGCCAGGCCCGCCAGACCGCGGCGCGCGGTCGCGATCGACGCCTGATGTCGACGGTCGGCATCGTCGGGTACACGAACTCCGGAAAGTCGACGCTGCTCAACTCGCTGGTCGGATCGGAGGTCACGCGCGCCGAGGACAAGCTCTTCGCGACCCTCGATCCCACCTCGCGCCAGGTCAAGCTCGGCGACGGGCAGACCGCGATCCTCACCGACACGGTGGGCTTCATCCACAAGCTCCCGCACCAGCTCGTCGACGCGTTCCGGGCGACGCTGGAAGAGGTGAATCGCGCCGACGTGCTCGTGGAGGTCGTGGACGCCGCCGACGCCCACGCGACGGAGCATCGCGCGACGGTCCAGCAGGTCCTCGACGATCTGGGTGCCGGCGACAAGCCGCGCCTGGTTGCCTACAACAAGGCGGACCTGCTCACGTCAGCGGCCGCCGCGGCGAACGGCAACGGCGGGGCAGGGGAGTCACCAGCGGTGATCGCGCCCGTGGTCGGCGGCGCGGTCTACGTCTCCGCGCTGACGGGACTCGGGCTCGACACGCTGCGCCTCGAGCTGTCGGCCCTGCTCGCCTCGCTCTGGGAGGACGTCGACGTCGTCCTGCCGTACACGGAGGGCGAGCTGCTCGCGCGGGTGCGGGAGCGCGGCACGATCGAGATCGACTACCGCGACCGCGACGTCAGGATCCACGGGAAGGTCGCGCCGGCCCTGGCGGCCGAGCTTCGTGGACGAGGTGTGGACGGAAACACGGAATTGAACGCGTGAACTTCCAAACTCGTGGATAAGTGGCTATCGCGGCCAACGTGCCCGCCCATATTCTTCGTCTTGTCCAGAGGGGCCACGAAAACCTAGCGAACCCGCTCGGTGCTTGCATCGAGCTCCGCGACAGGTGCTTGCATCGGTCGCGGTTGGGATCGCAAAGGAGTCGGCGGTTCCTCTGGACGTTTCGATTCCCGGCGGCCTGTGGGCCGGCCGGGTTTCGTGATTCTCGGGGCCAGACGGGCTTCGCGCAGCTGACCCGGTCCCGGGGCTGACCCGGCCCGAGCGCCTGACTCGGCTCAAGCGCCGAAGCCGTTCGCAGGAGGGAAACATTCTCCAATTCTCACCGGCGGACAGCTATCTCCGGCGATCGCTGGCGGAAGCTCACGCTGACGTCGGATCAGGCGGGATCTGAGCGTGGCACTCGCGTGTGCGCGGACGCTCCAGGAGGAAAAGAACCTCGGCGAGCCGTTACCTGTCCGGGGGCGACGATTAGAGAATTTCGATCGGTGTGCCCCGCGCACCGCCGCTCGGGGCTAGCGGAGGTTGCCGGGCTAGCCGGGCTCCTTCGCCAGCCGGTCGAGCCACTCATCGACGAGAGCCGCGACGAGCGTTCGCTGCTCCGCCCGGACGCCATGGCCGGCGCGATTCAGGATGGCGAGCGTCGCGCGCGGGAACGAATCGAGCAGCGGGAGCGTGTCGGCCCAGCCGACGACGCTGTCCTGGCGCCCCGCGACGATCAGGGTCGGGCCCGGAAAGGGCGCCGGCAGCGGACCGGACACGTCGATCGACAGGTTGGCACCGGAGTCCAGTCGCTCGAGGAACGCCACGTCGGCAAGGCGCACGCCGGGCATCACCGCAGCCCGGAAGAACTCGAGGTTCTCGGCCGTCTGGACAACCGATCGCAACGCCCAGCCCTGCTCGTCCTCGGCGAGGGAGGCGATCACGGCCTCGTCGCGCTCGAAGACCTGATGGGGCGGCAGCCGCGTCGGACCGCCCGCGGGCCGGACCGCGGGCGCCACCAGCAGCAAGCCGTCGAGGCTGGCGGCGCGGCGATGAACGTAGCCAAGCGCCAGGTAGCCACCGTAGGACGCGCCGGCCAGCGCGATCCGCTGCCCGCCGACGACCGCGTCGACGAACCCCTCGACGACCGCGAGCATGTCGTCCTCGCCCTGGATCCAGTCGGCGGCCGGGGTTCGACCCATGCCCGGCAGGTCGGGGTACAGGCGGAGCCAGCCCTCCCGGCCCTCGAATGCGGGCTCGAAGGCGTGGGTCATCAGGCGATGGTCCGTCCCGCCTCCGTGGAGCAGCACCAGCGGTCGCCCGGCGCCGATCGCCTGGTAGTGGACCGGGATGCCCCGAACCTCGACCTGCATGGCGTGGGTGTACCACGCCGGAGGCGGGTGACCGGTCTCCGCGGCGACTCGGGTTATTAACCGACCTTCGTGGACAGGCTGTGGACGCAAGCACCGGAATGGACCTGCGAAGTGCGAATCTCGTGGATAAGGCGCTTCCGGAAACAATGGCCCGGCCCATATTCTTCGTCTTGCCCGAAGGGGCCCTGAGCAATCAGGGTGGACCGGTCGATGCTCGCATCGACAAGCCGGTCTGGTGCTTGCACCGGACAGGTGGCCCACCCAGGATGCGATGCGGTTCCTTCGGGCGTTTTGCTGTCTCCGGCACGGTTTCGCCCTGCCGTCGAGACCGGCGTTCCCGCACACTTCGCGCCAGCAGCTGGCCGGCAGGGCAGGGGAGGGCTTCGTGGGCGGGGTGATAGGCCCGGCGCGATCGGGCCGGATCGAGGGCTGGTCCAAGGTCCCGTTCGGCGCCCGCCTGCCATCGATCGTTCTCGTCGCAGGTCTCGGCCTCGCCGCCGTGGTCCGCGAGGCGGCACCCATCGTGTTTGTCGCGATCCTGTTCGCATACCTCTACGCGCGTCGCCTCGGCAATCGCTCGCTGGCGCTGGCCGCCGTCCTCCCCGCCGCCGCGATCCTGGTCTGGCGGGCCATCCCGCAGCCGGTCGCCGGCCCGCTCGGGGCCGACTGCGCCAACCTCCTGGCCCCGCCGGCCATCTGGCGCTTCCTGGAGGCCGCCGTCGGGCTGCTCGCGCTCGGTGCACTGCTCTGGGACCGCAAGGCGTCGCTGGGTGAGCTCGGCTTCCGCCGAGGGTCACGCACCGTCAGGGTCATCGCGGTCACGAGCCTGCTCCTCGTCGGCCCCATCGCGATCTACGTCGCGACGCGCTTTGGCGACTCCCAGCTCGGGTCGCTGTTCTTCGGCAGCTATACGTTCGACCTGACCCAGCCGCAGGCGCTCCTGCCGGCGCTGCTCTTCGCGGCCTCGAACTCGCTCGCCGAGGAGCTCGCGTATCGCGGCGCGATGCGCACCTGGCTGACCCCGAGCCTCGGGATCCTGGGCGCGAACCTCGCCCAGTCCGTGGTCTTCGGCCTTTCGCATACCGGGCGTGACTTCGGCGGGCTCGAAGGGATGATCCCGGTGATGGTTGCGATGGTCGCGGTGGCCTTCGTGGCGGGTGTGGTCGCTCGCCGCACCGGCTCGCTCACGATCCCGCTGGCGATCCATGCGGCCGCGGACATCCCGATCTACTTTTACTGGGCTTGTCGTCTGGCGTAGCGGCTGCGCCGCAGGAGGTGGTCCGATGCTCGGTCGATCTCTAGGAGTGGGACTCGCCGTCGCCATGCTCGTCATGACGGCCTGTGGCGGCGGCGCGGCGACACCATCGACCGCACCCGCGAGCTCGGCGCCAACCATGGCCTTGCCGACCGGCACGCCGCCGACCGCGGCAACCGCTGCGCCCACCGTTGGAGCCGAGTACACGGTCGTCGCCATCGGCGACTCGATCCCGTACAACAGCGAGGACGACTGTTCTGGCTGCACTGGCTTCGTCGACTTCTTTGCGACCGAGCTCGGCAAGGCGGCCGGCAGGACGGTCGCAGTAATCAACAACTCGGAGCACAACAACAACACCGTCGAACTGTTGCTCGAAGGGCTGACCCAGCAGCAGAGCCGGATCGATGCGGTGGCGGGCGCGGACGCTGTCATCGTCGGGATCGCCCACAACGATGTGCCCATGAACCGCGACGACGACGCGTGTGACGGCCCCGCCAGCGAGAGCCCCGACTGGTCGAAGTTCACGTCCGCGTGCATCGCCACCGAGGTCGCGCGCTTCACGCCGATCTACGAAGCCCTGTACGCCCGCGTGGCAGAGCTCCGGGCCGGCAAGCCGACGATCCTCCGGACGATCAATCGCTACAACGACTGGAACGGCTGGCCGGGCCACGAGCTCTCGCCAGAGGGCCTGGACGCAACCGTCAGGGTCATCGCAGCCTGGAACGACATGATCTGCAGCGCCGCGGAGAAGAGCGGGTTCGTCTGTGCCGACATCTCGACGGCGTTCAACGGGGAGGACGGCAGGAAGGCGTCCGGCGACCTGCTTGCCGGCGACTACACGCACCCCTCGCAGAAGGGCAACGATCTCATTGGGCAGCTCCTCCTGGATCCAAACCTCCTGCCGCTGTTCCAGTAGCGCTCGCACGCCCTGGACATGGATCCGGGCCGCGGCGCGGTGGCGCCGGGGCCCGGAGAGGATGCGGCTGCGGAGGGTGCGCTAGGGCGCGACCGTCTCCCAGTTCTCGTAGACGCCGTTCAGGTCGCCCGGCTCCGCGTCGTTCTTGAAGAAGTACAGGGGTAGGCCGTCGTAGGTGACCTGGAGCACGCCGTCGTCGCGGGTGATGGTCCCGAGGGTCCCCGTGACACCACCGCCGCCGGTCGGGGTCTCGCCCGCTTCGACCGTCAGCGCGGGCCAGGTGACGAGGCAGTCGCCGGAGCAGACGCTCTTGCCGCTGTCCTTCGTGTCCTTCGTGAAGATGTAGAGGGTCAGGCCCGTGGCTCCATCGACCAGGATGGTGCCGGCGGCGCCGACGGCCTCGGCATTCACGGTCGCCCCGGCGGGTGCCTGGCT
>JBKKDM010000031.1:0-2595 GCA_046707905.1 Candidatus Limnocylindrales bacterium | reverse complement strand
CGAACATGCCGGCGGTGACGTCCGGCCATGCCGCGCTCGCCGCGTCGATCAGCACGCTGAATGCCGTAAACAGGATGGCCGGCGGCGCGAGGGTCCGGAACACCGTGTTGGCTAGGTAGCGGCGGTGCGAACGGGGAACGGAGAGCGCCCGGACCATGTCGAAGCAGGCGCAAACGACCACGAGCGCCTGCCCCAGCGTCAGCAGGATGGAACCCGGCAGAGATCCGGCGAATTGCACGGCCGAGGTGAGACCCGGGCTCATGGCACGTTCCGTGACGCTCTAGAACCGGGCGCCGTGAGCCCCTGCCCGGGCACGGCCGGATTTTGTGTAAAGACCATGGTGTTGCCCCCCGCCGATTTGAATCCTTGCCCTGCCAGACCATTCAACGGCCCGCCGTGCAGTGAAGTCACGCGAGGCAGCTACCCGTCTTTCCGGGCCGGAACTACCCGGAACGTTCCGCACTACGCACCCGGCCATCGCGTTCAGCACTGGAATGACCGCGAACGGGTGGCCCTGCCTGCGCATCATGGAGCCTCGCGGTGCCGCTTTCCGCGATCTCCACGCTGCCGCCGTTGCCCACGTGCCGCAGGCGCCAGGCATCCAGGGTGTCGTGCACCGGGTGGTCAAGAAAGTCGACGTCGAGTTCCACGGTCACCTGTGAGGCCGGCGGCACCGAGCCCAGCACCTTGCTGAGGCGCGGGAGCGAGAGGAAGCTGCAGGACCCGTCAATGACGACGCGCCAGCGCTGCCCGTCCGGCCCGGCCAGCGGCTCTGCGTGGATCCGGGCGCGGACCACGCGCCACAGCACCAGGAACATGGCGAGGCCAAGACCGGTCAGCACCCCCGCCAGGAGGTTGACGAACACCACCGTGAAAAGAGTCAGGGCATAGACCGTCATGTCCCCCGTCAGCCGGGCGGTTTGGAAGTCGGCCACCTTCACAAGCCGCGCGCCGATAATGATCAGCAGTCCCGCCAGCACGGCCTGCGGAATCAGCTGGATAAGCCCGGCCAAAAGAAGCGAAAACACCAGGACCCAAATTCCGTGGAGCACGGCGGACTTGCGGGTTCGCGCCCCGGCCTCGAGGTTGGTCGCGCTGCGCACGATCACCCCGGTGACGGGAAGGCCGCCCAGCATGCCGGACGTCACATTGGCGGCACCCTGGCCGAGGAGTTCACGGTTGAAGTCCGTTCGTTTGCCGTGATGCATCCTGTCCACGGCGACGGCAGAGAGGAGTGACTCGACGCTGGCCACCAGCGCGATGGTGATAACACCTACGACGACGGCGCCCCACTCCCCTTGCGGAAGATGCGGGATGGACAGCGCGTCCAGGAGGGAGCCGTCGAAGGTGATCCTGTCGACGTCGGAGTTGAACGGCAGCGAAAGCGCCGTGCCGGCGATCACTGCCACGAGCGGGCCGGGGACGCGGCGGACGGGCGCCGGCATGTGCTTCCACGCGAGCAGCAGCGCGATGACGACGGCGCCGAGGAACGCTGCCTGCGGGTCGAGGGCGGCCACGCTTGCCGGAAGCGAAGTGACGTTCTGCCATGCCGCCTCGCCCGCCTCGGCGCCGAGCATTACGTGCAACTGCTGCAGGACAATGATGATGCCGATTCCGGCCAGCATGGCATGGACGACGACGGGCGCGATGGCCAGCGCCACGCGTCCCACCCGGGCCAGGCCGAGGAGCGCCTGCAGGACGCCGGCGGCCACGGTGATGGCACAGGTGGCGGGCCAGCCGAACTGCTCGATCAGTCCGGCGACGATGACCGTCAGGCCCGCGGCGGGGCCGCTGACCTGCAGCGGCGAACCGCCGAGGCTGCCGGCCACGATCCCGCCGACCGCCGCTGCGATCAGGCCGGCCATCACCGGGGCCCCGGACGCCGCAGCGATGCCGAGAGACAGCGGAACGGCAACAAGGAAGACCACGAGGGATGCCGGAAGATCCCAGCGAAGTCCGGATTTCAGGAGTGTCAGGAGCGGGGGCCGGCTGTTCGTCGTGGGGAGGGTGTCGGGATCCGTGGCAGCTGGGGCGGGCATATCAGTCCTTGGCTCGTTCGAAGGTTCCCGATCCACGCTATTGACGCGCCGAGGATGACCGCAAGGGTGCCGGCGGTGAGAAGAAACACCGCCCGCAGCCGCAACAAAGCGCTTAACACAGCTAAAAATCCATTCGTTTGCATAAGCCCACCTCCCTCCCGGACAGTTACGGCCGGGAGGGCGTGCAGCGCCACATCATGCTGACCGGGCTGTGGTTCCGCGGGAGGCCCTGGGACAGGATGCGCCCGTGCGGGATGAACGGAATGCTGTGACCGAAATCAGGGGCCGGTTCAAGTCACATGGGAACCGGACCCTGTGCACCCCGGCCGTGCCGGATGATTTTTTTCGCCGGACGCCGGCTGAGTCCGGAGTGTGTCCCTTCACGGATGCCGGGATCCGCTCGTCAGGGACGGTTCGTCATCGTAGCGAGGCTCCCAGGAGCGCACGTTCGGAACCCGGAGAGGCACTCGCGGCGGCCAGAATCGCTCGGCGGCCTTTTCGCCGATCATGATGGCGGGCGCGTTGGTGTTGCCGCTGGGCACCAAGGGGATGATGG
>JBKKDM010000030.1:0-3533 GCA_046707905.1 Candidatus Limnocylindrales bacterium | reverse complement strand
CCGTTTGGCCGCACGCGCAAGACGCACGTCTCGGCGGCTATAACTTTCTTTTATACCCCGTCCTCCGGGTCGTTGTGTGAGTGCGGTCCGGTGTCTTATCGTTCGGCCAGCAAGAATCGAAGCGCGGGGTGAGTTGAGCGGACCGGACGGACATGCCGCGTTTGGTCGCTTCGCAGTCGAGACCGAAGCTAGAGAAAGCCCGCTGCGCGGGCTACAAAGGGAGGAACATCAATGAGAGCAGTCAAGCTACTCATCGCCACAGCAATCGCGGCGACCGCTGCCCTCGCGGTCTCCGCGAACGCCCAGGATTTCCCCGACAAGCCTGTCACCGTTATCATGCCCTATCCGACCGGCACGGGTCCCGATACGGTTCAGCGCCTGGTGAACGAGAAGCTCCAGTCGTACTGGGGACAGCCTGTCACCGTCGAGAACCGGCCGGGCGCGAACTATTGGGCGGCGGCGGAGGCCTTCAAGCAGGCGGAGCCCGACGGCTACACGCTTTTTCAGACGGAGAACTGGATGCTCGCGCTCCAGCCGCACGTCTTCAAGACCCTCCCATTCGACCCGGTAAAGGATTTCGAGCCGGTCGCGCCGTTATTCGAGGCGAACTTCTTCCTGGTGGTCGCCGCCGACTCTCCGTGGAACAACGTCGCCGACGTTGTCGCCGCAGCCAAGGAGGAGGAAGGCGCCCTTACCTATGGCTCGTCCGGGGTCGCCAGCACCATGCATATGGGCGGCGTCAAGCTGGAGGCAGCGACCGGCATCAAGATGACGCACATACCGGTCAAGGAGACCCCGCAGATCTTCACGTCGATTGCGAACGATGAAATCTCCCTGGCCTTCGGCTCGGCGTCGACCACTGGACCAATGCTGCGGGCGGGCGAGATCAAGTATCTCGCGGTTGCCGACACGGAGCGCAGTGCGGCCTTTCCGGACGTCCCGACGATGGCTGAGGCGGGAGGACCGCCCGATTTCGTGCACAAGTCCTGGTTGGCTCTGTATGCGCCTCCGGGCACCCCCAAGCAAATCATCGACAAGATCAATGCCGATGTCGCGCGAGCTCTGAGCGAGCCGGACGTGAAGGAGCAGATGCTCGCCATAGGGTTCACCCCGTACACGAGCACGCCTGAGGAGCTTGCCGCGGCACTGGCCGAGGAGACGAAGGCCATGGCTGAAATAGCCGAGGCGAACCAGATCTCGCTCGACTAGGGGAATTGTTGGTCGCTCCTGCCTGATGGGAGCGACCGACCTTCCGCTACCCAGGAACTGATCTCCTGCGCTCGACATCCTCGGGGTTGGACGCGCACGAGGCCCGGTCGGCGACAGGAGGCCGGCAAGTCCCACGGTATAAAGAAAAGGACGCCCAATGGGCTCGGTCATTCGCTCCCCGAAGGATTTGTCGCTGGGCGTCATCTACCTGCTGTTCGGCGCGGCCGGGCTGTGGATCGCGCGCGACTATCCGTTCGGGTCCGGCGCCAGGATGGGGGCGGGGTACTTTCCGACGATCATTTCGGGCCTTCTGCTCGTCTTCGGCCTTGTGTCGATCGGGCGCTCCCTCGTCCTCAAGGGCCAGCCGCTCGGAGTCATCGGCTGGAAGGCGATGGCGCTGATCTTCGGGGCCGTGGTCGCCTTCGGGGCGCTTATCGAGCACACCGGGTTGATCGTGGGAGGGCTGGCAGTGTTGTATCTCAGCGCCACGGCGAGCGAGCAGTTTCGATTTAGCTGGCGAGCGATGCTCGGCGCGCTCGCGTTGGTCGCGTGCTGCGCGCTGCTCTTCATCAACGCTCTCGGCCTCCCGATGCCGGCGGTGGGACCGTGGCTGAGCGCCCTCCTGCCTTCCTCGCCTGGACCCTAGGGAAAGACATCGCCCATGGAAGTGCTGTCGAATCTCTGGGGAGGGCTGGAGACCGCCCTCAGCTTGGGTAACCTGCTCTACTGCCTGGTTGGCGTGCTGCTGGGGACGGCGATCGGCGTGCTGCCTGGTCTTGGACCGACGGCGACCATCGCGATGCTGCTGCCCCTCACGATGGGGCTTCCAGCCGATTCCGCCATGATCATGCTGGCCGGCATTTACTACGGGTCGCAATACGGCGGGTCGACGACGGCCATCCTGATCAACCTGCCGGGCGAGGCGACGTCGATCGTCACCGCTCTGGATGGCCACCAGATGGCCAAGCAAGGCATGGCCGGACGCGCGCTTGCCGTCGCGGCCATAGGCTCGTTTGTAGCCGGTACGATAGCGACGTTCATCATCGCGCTGTTCGCGCCGCCTCTGGCGTCGTTCGCCCTGAGCTTCGGCGCGGCTGACTATTTCTCGTTGCTGGTGCTTGGCCTCGTCGCCGCGATCGTGCTGGCGCATGGGTCGTTGTTCCACGCGCTGGCCATGGTGCTGCTCGGGCTTTTCCTCGGCATGGTGGGCACCGACATCAATTCGGGGCTGCCGCGCTACACGATGGGCCTGCCGGAGCTGTTCGACGGCATCAGCTTCGTGTCGCTGGCGATGGGCATGTTCGGCATAGGCGAGATCGTCGCCAATCTCGATCACGAATCCTCGCGCACGAGTCTGGTCAAGAAGGTCACCGGTCTGTTCCCCACGCGGGAGGACCTGGTGCGGATCGTCGGTCCGGTCCTGCGCGGAACGGCGCTTGGATCCGTGCTGGGCATACTGCCGGGCGGCGGAATGCTCTTGGCCTCCTTCGCTTCCTACGCGCTCGAGAAGAGGATCTCAAAGCATCCGGAAGAGTTCGGCAAGGGCGCGATCGAGGGCGTCGCAGGTCCCGAAGCCGCAAACAATGCCGGGGCCCAGACTTCCTTTATCCCGATGATGACGCTCGGCCTGCCCGCCAATTCGGTCATGGCGCTGATGATCGGCGCAATGATCATCCAGGGCATTCAGCCCGGCCCGAGCGTGATGACAGAACAGCCGGAACTGTTCTGGGGGCTGATCGCGTCCATGTGGGTCGGGAACCTGATGCTGGTGGTTCTTAACCTGCCCCTGATCGGGATATGGGTAAAGATGATCTCCATTCCGTACCACTTTCTGTTTCCAGCGATCATCCTGTTCTGCGCGATCGGCGCCTACAGTCTGAACAACAACAGTTTCGACGTCTACGTGATGGCCGCGTTCGGTCTTCTTGGGTACGTCCTCAGGAAGCTCGACGCTGAACCCGCGCCCCTGCTGCTGGCGTTCATTCTAAGCCCCATGCTCGAGGAGTTCTTGCGCCGCACGCTGCTGATCTCGCGCGGTGATCCGACTGTCCTTCTCACGCGGCCGCTCAGCGCCACCCTGCTCGGCCTGGCAGCGTTGTTGCTGATCGTCGTACTATTGCCCTCGTTTCGCCGGACTCGGGAGGTCGCGTTCGAGGAGGAGTGATACCGGATGACGGCTCTCTATCATACCGAGGCGCGACGGCTCCTTACCGACGACGGTCGCGTGACCGGCGTCACCGCTCTTCGCAGCACGCCTGGCGAAGACTCCGAGACCCTGCCCCTCCGCGCCCGGAAGGGCGTCGTCCTCGCCACGGGGGGTTACC
>JBKKDM010000029.1:0-3305 GCA_046707905.1 Candidatus Limnocylindrales bacterium | reverse complement strand
ATCTCCACCCGGCTGTGGTCGACCGCAAGCCACCCGGCCCTCGCTGTTGCCACCGTCTTCCTCGGGCTGAGCGTCGCGCTCCAGGGCCTGCGCTTGAGCGGTTGGCGCGCCGCGGCAACGCACACCTTTGCGGTCTGCCTCTACCTGCTTGGCATCTGGAACCACGAGCTCACGGTTCCCGGGGTCCTTGCGTCGGTCTTTCTGTACCGGCTGTACGTGCCGTGGAAGCCCGCCTTGAAGCGCTACGCGTTCGACCTGCTCGCGGTTGCCGTGACGCTCGCGTTCATCACCTCGAACGAAGACAACCCGGCCAGCCCGGCCTCCCTGGCACACACGATCACGCACGCATTCGACGTCGGCTACCAGGCGCTGCTTGCAATCGCGGCGTCCATGCTTCCCTTCCTCCCCTCGACCGTCGCGTTCATCACGGCGCCGCTGCTGCTGCTGGGTGTTGTGATCTGGTTCCGGCGCCTCCCCACCGGCGATCCCGCCCGGGCCCCGGTGATCCGGTGGGCAACGATCGGCGGGGGCGGGCTGCTCGCGACCGCCTTCGCATATTCGATCCTCGCCCCCGGCCCCGATATTGAGTTCAACGAGCCGATGGCGCTCGGCGTCGGCCAGCGCACTAGCCTGCTCGCCGGTGTCGGCATCGTCACGCTGGTATATGCGGCGGTGCAGGCCGGCGCGGCACTGGCGGCAAGCGGGCGATCATGGTGGCCGAGGCGGGAGCTCGTGGGGGCAATCGCCGCAGCCCTGCTCGTCGGGGGCGGGTACGTCTACCGCGATGAGCAGAGCGTGGCCACGTGGAACCGGTCCGAGTCGATACAGGCAGACGTGCTCGACGAAGTCGAGCGGGCACTGCCAAACCCGCCCAAGGGCTCGACGGTGTTCATCGGCGGCTATCCGACGTTTTCGTCGCCATACGTTCCGGCGTTCGCTCTTTACGACGACCTGAACGGAGCGATCAAGGCTCAGTACGGGGACGGGAGCATCGCGGGCTTCCCGATCGTTGCCCCGCGGCGGCCCTTCAAGACCGCGAAGGCGGCAAGGACGAAGTCGTCTCGGGGCGCGACGCGCTTCAAGTGCGGCGCCGAGAGCTTCACGGCCAACAATGCCTACACCCTCGGCGACAGCTATCACGTGGCGGTGCGCAAGCCGATTCCCTACGGGAAGGGCTATTTCCTCGACGTTCGCCGGGGAAGTCTGCTCAGGCCAACGTCGCAACCCGAATGCGAGGCCGCGGTGGCAGCGACACCGCCCGGGCCGCTGCTCGACTCGGCACAACCTCGCTGGCCGCAACCGGTCTGGTGGAGCCTTGGACTCAAACGAGACATTTAGCCCTACACTGCCCGGCTCGATGACAGAGGTCCGGCACGGCATTCGTTCCGTCCTCGAGCGGCCGTGGGCGTACTCCCTGTCCCAGCTCGTGCTTGGTGGTCCTGCCCGGATGCGCCGCTTCGTCAGCGAATACGTCCAGCCCGAGCCGGGGATGCGCGTTCTGGACATCGGCTGCGGGCGAGGCGAGATCGTCAAGCTGATGCCCGGCGTCCAATACGTGGGCTTCGACCGGAACCCGCGATATATCGACATTGCGACGCAGCAGTTCGGCGAGAAGGGTGAGTTCCATTGCATGGACGTCGTCGATGCCGACCTCGACGAGGAGAGCTTCGACGCAGTGATCGCCTGGGGAATCTTTCACCATCTGGACGACAGCCAGGCCGACCACCTCACGCGCCTGGCAGCGAGATTCCTGAAGAAGGACGGCCGGCTGCTGACCGGCGACTCGGCCAACGCTCCGGACACCGGCCCCGTGGCGCGGTGGCTCCTAAGCAAGGACCGTGGTCGCGCCATCCGGACTCCCGAGGGCTACGCGGAGCTGACCAGGAAGCGCTTCGGCTCGGTCGAGTCAAGCCTGATGCGAGTCCCCCTGCCGGTCGTGAGAGCCCGCTTCCCGATCGCAGTTGTTGTCAGCGGCGATCCGCTCTAGCGGGGGCCGGGAGATCGACGCAAACCGCTCGAACCCGCCGTCCCCGGCCGAGGCCATGATCGCGCTCGGGCTTCTGCTCGTCCTCGCCGCCGCCGTCTTTGGGCCCCATATCTCCCACGGCGGCTTCTACAGCGACGACTGGCGCAACGCGGCGATGACCCGCTATTCGGGCGGAGCGAGCGGAGCGCTCGACTTCTTCGCGGGCTTCACCCCCTACCGCCCGCTGCTCGTTCCATACGTCCCCTTGACCCACTGGGTGCTCGGCTTGAACTCCCACCTTCATCTCGCCTGGTCCGCCGCACTCGGCGCGCTCATGTCCGCGTCCTTCTTCCTGCTGCTGAGAACACTTGGCATGGCGCGGATCCACGCCGGGGCGATCTCGGCACTGGTGCTTGTCTTCCCCCTCTCCGACGCGATCCGCCGGTGGGGCACGCCGGGGCACGCGTCCCTTGCCGTGGCCCTGTACCTCCTTGGTGCGGTGGTGGCATTGAACGGTTTGCGTGAGACCGGCCGGCGGGCCAAGGTGTTTCACGCCGGCGCCATCGCCCTGTACCTCTTGGCGATGTGGAGCTACGAACTGGTTGCGGCGCCGGTCCTTTGCACGGTCCTGCTGTACCTCACTCGTGTGCGATGGCGCGAGGCGCGAATGCGCTTTGCCGCCGATGCGGCGGCGGTTTTCGTGGCCCTGGCATGGGTGACCCTGACTATCGACTCCGAGCACGGCCAGGTCGCGGGACCGGTCGGGCATGCGGTGAAAATGGTTGGCGAGGCGGTGGCCGTCGTCTCCTACGCGACCGTCCCCTTCGGAGCGCTCCTGCCTTTCCAGCACAGGGCAGGAACAACCGGCGTGCTCCTCGTGGCCGTGGTGCTCGCGCTGATCGCCGTTCTCGCGCTGATCGTCCAGAGGCGGCTTCCGCCACCGGATCCGGCGAAGGCGCAGCTGCGCTGGTGGCTCGTGGCGGCCGGGCTTGCGGTGGTCGCGATCGGGGCCGGCTACGCCATGCTCGTTCCCAACAAGGCCTACTTGCCGCTCGACTACGGCAGCGAGAATCGCGTCAACATCTTTGCGGCGCTCGGCATCGTCACGCTCATTTACGCGGTGGCGATGATGGCGGTGATCCTCCTGTTCCGGCGGCGCTCCGACCTCGGCAGGTTGACGGCCGTCGCCGGGGCAGTAGTGGCGCTGGTGCTCGGCGTCGGCTACATCGGCAGAACGCAGTCCAACGCCGAGGCCTGTGATCGCGCGGCCGATCTTCAGGGGGACGTCCTGGACTGGCTGAAGGCGGCAGTGCCCGATCCGCCTCCGAACTCGACGTTC
>JBKKDM010000028.1:0-20221 GCA_046707905.1 Candidatus Limnocylindrales bacterium | reverse complement strand
TGTTCGCCCAGGACTTCAACATCGGGCTGCTGTACTTCTTCGCGATCGGCGGCATGACGGTGGTCGGGCTGCTCATGGGCGGCTGGGCCAGCTTCAACAAGTACTCGCTCCTGGGCGGGCTTCGGTCCGCCGCCCAGATCGTCAGCTACGAGATCCCGCTGACGCTGTCGGTCGTCGGGCTGGTGATCCTCGCTGGCACGATGAGCCTGAACTCGATCGTCGAGCAGCAGGGCGCGTCCGGCTGGTTCACCGACTGGTACGCCTTCCGCCAGCCGCTCGGATTCATCATCTTCTTCATCGCCGCCACGGCCGAGGCCAACCGCACGCCGTTCGACCTGACCGAGGCCGACTCTGAGATCGTCGCCGGCTTCGCGACCGAGTACTCGGGGATGCGCTTCGGGTTCTTCTTCTTCGCCGAGTACATCGGCGTGTTCATCATCTCGGCCCTCACCACGGTGCTGTTCCTGGGCGGCTGGAACGCCCCGTTCCCGGTGCCCCAGATCTCGTGGATCGTCGACCCCGGCGAGCTCGGCTTCGGGCTGTTGTTCATCGTCCTTCTCGCTCCGCTCGTGGGAACGCTGCTCCTGGCGGCGCCGTTCTACCTGTTCCGGAGCAAGACCCGCTGGTGGGTCGCGCTGATCCTCGGGTTCGTGCTGTTCAACGTCCTCGTCGGCGGGCTGTTCGGGCTGTGGGCCTACATCAACTTCGACTGGGTGGCGGGCCTGCTCTGGTTCCTCGGCAAGACGTTCGGGCTGGTGTTCCTGTTCGTCTGGATGCGCGGCACGCTGCCGCGGGTCCGAATCGACCAGCTCATGGGCTTCGCCTGGAAGTGGCTCCTGCCGGCGTCGCTGGTGAACCTGTTCGTCACGGCCGCGGCCATCGTCGTCCTCGATGGCATGGGCAGGCCCGGCGCATGAGCCTCCTCAACTCCCTCGTTCCGGGCTTCGGCATCGTCAAGGGCATGGCCCTGACGCTGCGGCGGTTCTTCGAGCCCAAGGCCACGGTCATGTACCCGGAGATGCCGCCGGACGTCGCGACCAAGTTCCGGGGCCGCCTCCAGCTGCTCTACGACGAGTACGGCGCCCTGAAGTGCGAGACCTGCTTCCAGTGCGCCCAGGCCTGCCCGATCGAGTGCATCGACATGGGCGGCATGGACACCAAGGGCCGCTTCCACGTCCACTGGGGCCCGCCCGAGACGTACGGCGAGCGGCGCGAGGAATCGGCGATGCGGCGGTCCGGCCGGACCGTGCCGGACCAGGCCTACGAGCACTTCGCGCCGTTCGACCTGACGACGATCGACGAGATCCTCGAGGCCTACGACCACGACCCCAAGGCGATGCTCCAGATCCTCGAGGCGACGCAGGCCGCGTTCGGCTACCTGCCGGTGGCCGCGATCAAGCGAATCAGCGAACGGACCGGCGCCTGGTACGCGATCGTCTACGGCACGGCGACGTTCTACAGCCACCTGCGGTTCGAGCTGCCGACCGCGGCCGGCGGTCCGGTGGGGGTGGCTGCCGGGCGCTCGACGGATGACGGCTACCTGGCGGCCCTCGATGCCTCGCTGGGCGGTTCCGCCTCCCGACCGAACGACGCCGGCGCGAAACCGCCGGAGACGGGGCGCGTCCAGTGACCGCCATCCTGCCGACGCCGAAGGGCTGGCCGTCCGTGCTGCTGGCACGCGCTGGCGCCAAGGACCCGACGGACCTCGACGAGGCGCTCAAGGCGGGCGCCTTCGAGGCCCTGCGCCGGGCGATCCGCGAGCTCGGGCCGGAGGGCACGATCGCCGAGGTCGAGGCCAGCGGGCTCCGCGGCCGCGGTGGCGCGGGCCACCTCACCGCCGCGAAATGGCGCGCCGCTGCCGGCACGGCGGCGCGCGAGCGCTTCGTGGTCGCGAACGGCTACGGCGCGGACCCCGCGGCGGCCACGGACCGGACCCTCATCGAGACCGACCCGTATTCGGTCATCGAGGGCGCGGTCATCGCGGCCTTCGCGATCGGCGCCGAGCTGGTCTACCTCTCGACCCGTGCGACGAGCACGGAGACCGTGCGCCGCCTGCAGGCGGCCGTCGACGCAGCCTCGAGCCGCAACTTCATCGGCGACGACGTGCTCGGGAGCGGGCGCCGCATCGAGGTCGAGGTTCGACCGGTCCAGGGCGCCTACATGCTCGGCGAGGAGACGGTCCTCCTCAAGGCCCTGGACGGCAAGCGCGGCCAGCCCGAGCAGCGTCCCCCCCACCCCGCGACGCGGGGCTTCCACAACGCCCCGACGGTCGTCCAGAACGTGCAGACCCTCGCCGCCGTGCCCGCGATCCTCATGGGCAAGGCCGGCGCGGCGGGCACGATCCTCGTCGACGTCCGGGGCCACGAGCGGAGTGGCGTCGCGGAGGTCCCGCTCGGCACGCCCCTGACCGACATCGTGGCCCTCGGCGGGAAGCCCGGAGCCGGCCGCAAGCTGAAGGCCGTCGTCGTCGGTGGCCCCACCGGCGGGATCCTGCCGCCGAGCCAGCTCGGCACGCCATACACGTTCGAGGACCTCCGCGGCGTCGGCGCCCACATCGGCTCCGGCTCGGTCATCGTGGCGGACGATCGTGCCTGCGTCGTCGATCTCGGGCGGCTCCTGACCCGCTACGCCGCCGACGAGGCGTGCGGCAAGACGATCCCGTGCCGGATCGGGCTGCGACGCGTCGCCGAGATCGGCGAGCGCCTCACGACGGGTACGTCACGAGGCGGGGATCTCGAGCTCCTGGAGGACCTCGCCGCCGATGTCGTCGGCTCCGCCCTGTGCGATCACGAGCGACTCGCCACACTCCCGATGATGAGTGGCCTGCGCTATTTCCGGGACGAGGTCGACGCCCACTACCTCCGCGGGGAGTGCCCGGCGGGCGTCTGCCGGCCCATCCACCTCGCCGCCGGCACCGCGCCGGTGGGGGCCACGGCATGACCGACGTGATCGAGCGCCCCGCGGGCGACGTCGCGCCGCGCGACCCGCGCGAGCCGCGTGACCGCGCCCAGGACGCCGACCGGAGCCTCAAGGACCGCACACCGCCCGAGCCGCCGGCGGACTCGAGCGCCTTCGGCCCGTCCACGCCGGACGACTCGCGCGGCTCGCGCCACAAACGCTACGACGGCCGGCCCGAGTCGCGCCCCGACAAGCCGATCAAGCGCGACACGCTGGTTCCACTCGAGGACTCCGTCGCGGAGCGCTACATCACGACCCAGACCCCGCAGCGGCCCCAGACGACGCCCCGGATCCGGATCGAGGTCGACGGCAAGGTCATCGAGGGCCTCGAGGGCCAGACGATCCTCGAGGTCTGCCGGGACAACGGAATCGAGATCCCGACGCTCTGTTACGAGCCCAAGCTCCCGGGCTTCGGGGCCTGCCGGATGTGCGTCGTCGAGGTCGAGGGCGAGGAGCATCCGCCGATCTCGTGCTCGCGGACCTGCGAGGACGGGATGAAGGTCGAGACGCAGACCGAGGAGATCCGGCGCCTCCGCCGGACGAACCTCGAGCTGATCTTCTCCGACCACAACGCCTACTGCCTGCCGCCGTGCCAGAACAAGTGCCCCAGCCACATCGACATCCCGGGCTTCCTGAAGCAGAACGCCGAGGGCAACTTCCGCGAATCGACCCGGATCTTCAAACGCACGATCCCGTTCCCGTCGGTGCTGGGACGGGTCTGCCCGGCCCCGTGCGAGGAGCACTGCCGGCGCGACGAGGTCGACGAGGCGATCGCGATCCGCGACTCCCATCGCTACGCCGGCGATATGGTCATCAAGTCGATGCTCGACGAGGACCTCGACCCGCCGGTCCCGTTCGAGCAGCAGCCCGCGACCGGGCGCCGGGCCGCCGTCATCGGCTCCGGGCCGGCGGGCATGGCCGCGGCCTACTACCTGCTGCTCTCCGGCCACGACGTCACCGTCTACGAGCGCGACCCGGCACCGGGCGGGATGCTCCGTTACGGCATCCCGCAGTACCGCCTGCCCAAGGTCGAGGTCCTCGAGGCCGAGTACGAGAGCGTGACCCGCCTCGGCGGCAAGATCGTCTGCAACCAGGGGCTGGGCCGCGACTTCACCCTCGACGATCTCCAGTACCAGGGCTTCGACGCGATCGTGATCGCCATCGGCTGCTACGACACCAACAAGCTGGGCATCCCGGGCGAGAACGCCCCAGAGGTCCTCGACGGCCTCGAGTACCTGCGCACCGCCACGCTCGGCCTGCCGTACCCGGATCACGCCGGGAAGCGGGTCGTCGTCATCGGCGGCGGCTTCACCTCGATGGACTGCTCGCGGACGTCGGTCCGGCAGGGCGCGAAGGACGTGACCCTCGTCTACCGCCGCGACATGAAGGACATGCCCGCGGCCAACGAGGTCCACGAGGCCATCGAGGAAGGTGTCACCGCGATCTTCCAGGCCGGCCCCACGCGGGTGATCACGGACAAGGACAACAACGTCACCGGCGTCGAGTTCATCCGGATGGCCCTTGGCGCGCCGGACGCGTCAGGCCGCCGCCGCCCCGAGCCGGCACCCGGAACCGAGTTCACGATCCCTTGCGACCGCGTCCTGCTGGCGATCGGCCAGGGGCCGGAGCTCGACTGGATCGGCCCCGGCTCCACCGGGCCCACGCCGACCAAGAACAATCGCCTGGCCGCGGACGCGGTCACCTTCGAGACGGCCCGGCCGGGCGTGTTCGGCACGGGTGACGTCCGCGTCGGCGCCGCGACGGTGGTCCAGGCGATCGCCGAGGGGCGGCGCGCGGCCTACGCCGTCGACGCGTTCCTCCGAGGCAACGACCTGGCCTCGATCCGAACCCGCCAGACGCTCGCGGAGCCGCAGCCCGAGTTCCTCTCGATCGTGCCCTTCACCTCCGAGGTCAAGGAGCCGCGCTACCGGATGAAGGCCATGGAGGCCGAGGAGCGCAACCACAACTACGTGGAGTACGAGCTGCCGTACACCCGCGAGGAGATCGTCGCCGAGAGCACCCGCTGCCTCCAGTGCACCTGCGAGGCGATCGGCTACTGCGACCTGCGCCGACTCGGGATCGAGTACGGGACGACGCTCACGACGCTGGAGCCACAGCCCCACCAGGGCGCGGGCCTCCGGTCGGTCAGCGAGAACCGCTTCACCGGCATCAACCACGACTACGTCCGCGACGACAGCCACGCCTTCATCCTCCGCGAGCCTTCGCGCTGCATCGACTGCGGCCGCTGCGCCAACGTCTGCGCCGAGGTCGTGGGCGCGGCCTGCTACGACTTCATGCGGATCGGCTTCGACACGCTCGTGACGACGCCGCTCGACATGAGCCTCAACGACACGCCGTGCGTGTCCTGCGGCCGCTGCGCGGAGACGTGCCCGACGGGCGCGCTGATGCCGAAGCCGAGGGTCCTCCAGAAGTACGAGGTCGATGAGAGCCGCTGCATCCTCTGCGGCATCTGCGTCGACGCCTGTCCCTACGACGCCCTCCGCGATGGCCAGGAGTTCGAGCTGTCCCATACCTCCCGCGAGGAGCCGATGATCGACCTCATGGCGATGGCCCAGGTCGACCGCGAGACCGAGGTCACGTACATTCGCCGCGAGCGCGACTGGCTGCAGCGGGCCATGGACGCCGGCCGGTTCGTCCAGTCGGACCGCCTGCTGACCGTCCTGCCGACGTCCCTCACGCGCCTCGGCGATGGCTCCGTGAACGGCAACGGCAACGGGCATGCGTCGCACGACCACGGCGGGCACGGCCACGACGCCGATGCCGGTGGCTCCGGCGGCAGTGCCGGCGGCTCGCACGCCCACCTGAAGTAGCCGATGCGAGCCTGGCTCTACCTCATCGCCGCCGCGGTCGCCGGCGCCATCGTCACCACGCCCGCCCTGCTGGTCCTGATCCTCCTGGGCGGCTCGTTCGACGACGCGCTCGTGGCCAGCCTGGGGACGCTGATGCTGGTCGCGGGCATCGCGGTCGTCTCGATGCGCGACATCATCCGCTGCGGCCTGGCGATGATCGTGTGCTTCCTCGCACTCGCCGGGCTCTACGTGACCCTCGGCGCGCCGATGGTCGCGGCGGCCCAGGTCATCGTCTACATCGGCGCGATCAGCGTCCTGATCCTGTTCGCGATCATGCTCACCCAGGACAAGGCCGGGCCGTCGCGCCTCGTCTTCCAGACCCAGGCCGCGCCCGCCGCGGTCTCCGCGATCATCGTGGCCGTCCTGGTCGCGATGGCCGCCTACGGCACGAACTGGGGCGCCACCGCGGATACGGTCAGGATCGCCACCGCGGACCTGGCCAAGCTGATCTTCGGGCCGGAGCGGCCGCAGTACATCCTGTCGTTCGAGGCCGTGAGCGTGCTCCTGCTCGCTGCCGTGATCGGCGGCGTGTTCATCGCGAAGAAGGAGCCCGACCGCAAGGACGAGGCCGCCTGATGGGCTTCGCCGACCAGCTGAACACCTACCTGACGATGTCCGGCGTGCTGTTCGCGATCGGGACGTTCGGCTTCCTGGCGCGCCGCAACGCGATCTCGATGCTGATGTCGATCGAGCTGATGCTCAACGCCGTCAACCTCTCGATCGTGGCCTTCGGCGCCTTCATCCCCGATCTCCAGGGTGACGGCGCGGTCATCGCGCTGATGGTCATGGCCGTCGCGGCCGCCGAGGCGACCGTAGGGCTCGCGATCGTCATCGCGATCTTCCGCAATCGCAAGACGCCGCTCGTCGACGAGTACGACGCGATGCGCCGATGAATCTCGCCGAGGGGCCCGTCGCCGCGGATCCGACCTACCAGCTCCTGACCGTCGCGATCATCGCGCTGCCGCTGGCCGGATTCCTGCTGACGGCGCTGGTCGGGCGGCGGCTGGGTCTGAACGCGTTCTGGATCCCCGTCGGCGCGGTGGTGCTGTCGTGGCTCGCCGCGGTCGCGGTCATCGCCGCCGCGCTCGGCGGCTCCTTCGGCGAGGAAGGCCTGGCGGTCACGCTGTGGCACTGGATCCCGGCAGGCGAGTTCATCGTCGACATCGGGTTCTACGTCGACAACCTGACCGCGGTGCTGCTGATCGTGGTGACGACGATCGGCATGCTCGTCCACGTCTACTCGATCGGGTACATGCGCCACGACCCGGGCTACTGGCGCTTCTTCGCCTATCTCAACCTGTTCATGGTCTCGATGCTCCTGATCGTGCTCGCGGACAGCTGGCTGTTGCTGTTCGTGGCCTGGGAGCTGGTGGGCCTGAGCAGCTACCTGCTGATCGGGTTCTGGTACCGCAAGCGCAGCGCCGCGGAGGCGAGCAAGAAGGCCTTCATCACGAACCGCGTCGGCGACGTCGGGTTTGCGCTCGGGATCATGGCGATCTTCCTGAACACCCTGTCGCTCGGCGACCCGACGCTGAACATTCGCCATTCGCTCGAGCTGCTCGTTCCGTCCGCCGAGGCACTCGCCGAGCTCGGCGGCGTCGCCGCAAGCCTGCCGATCCCGATGTGGCTGGTCGCGCTGCTGATCTTCGGCGGCGCCATCGGCAAGAGCGCCCAGTTCCCGCTCCACGTCTGGCTGCCGGACGCGATGGAGGGCCCGACGCCCGTCAGCGCCCTGATCCATGCCGCGACGATGGTCAACGCCGGCGTCTACCTCGTGGCCCGGGCCAACCCGATCTTCGCGAGCGCCTCCGAGGTCATGGTCATCGTGGCCGCGATCGGCATCTTCACGGCCATCCTCGCCGCCTCGATCGCGATGACTCAGACCGACATCAAACGCGTGCTCGCGTATTCCACCCTGAGCCAGCTCGGGTACATGTTCGCGGCCCTGGGCGTCGGCGCATTCACGGCAGCGATCTTCCACCTCATGACGCACGGCTTCTTCAAGGGCCTGCTGTTCCTCGGCTCCGGCTCGGTGATCCATGCCGTCCACGACGAGCAGGACATGCGGAAGATGGGCGGCCTCCGGAAGAAGATCCCGCAGACGTACTGGACGATGCTGATCGGCGCGATCGCGATCTCCGGGATCCCGCCCCTCGCCGGGTTCTTCAGCAAGGCCGAGATCCTCGGCGAGAGCTTCAAGCTCGGGTTCCAGTGGGTCTGGGCGATCGGAATCGTCGTCGCGATCATGACGGCCTTCTACATGTTCCGGCTCATCGGGATGACGTTCTGGGGCGAGAGCCGGGTCGACAAGGCGGTCGAGCCGAAGATCCACGAGTCGCCGCCGGTCATGACCGTCCCGCTGTGGCTTCTCGCGATCCCGTCCGTCGTCCTCGGCATGCTCCTGACGTTCCCGGGGCCGCCGCTCGGCCCGCTGCTCGGCATCGCCGACGGCGAGGGCCCGCTGCACGGCTGGCTCCACCACACCTTCGAGCACGCCGAGGAGCTGCTGGGACACCACCCAGAGGCGTTTGCGATCGCCGGCATCGACGGCGCCCTGATCCTCGCGAGCGTCGCCGTGGCCCTTGGCGGGATGCTCATCGCCTGGCGCCTGTTCGGCGTCGAGCTCGGCCCGCTCCGCGGCGGCGCCCGCCCGAAGCTGGTCCAGAGCCTGACGCGGCGGCTCCACTTCCTCTACCGGGCTTCGGCCAACAAGTGGTGGTTCGACGACATCAACCACATCCTGTTCGTCGTCATCGGTGGCCGCCTGGCCGCGGCCATGGCCTGGTTCGATCGCGAGATCGTCGACGGGACCGTCAACGCGATCGGCTCGCTGACCCGCCGGAGCGGCACGGGTCTCGCTCGCGTGCAGACCGGCCGCGTCCAGAACTACGCGCTCGGAATCGCCCTCGGGCTGATCGCCATGGCGGGCTCGTACTTCGTGATCCTGGGTCGCTGAGCGATGAACCAGGGCATCCTGCTCACGCTGGTCACGTTCCTGCCGCTCGTCGGCGCGCTGGTGATCGCCTTCGCGCCCGTTCGGTGGGCCCGGCTCCTCGCCCTGGGCGCCGCGCTCGTGGCCTGGGTGGGGTCGCTGGTCCTCGCGGCCGGCTTCGACGCCCAAGCGGTCGGCTTCCAGTTCGTGGAGGAGTACAGCTGGATCGCGGCCTTCGGGATCGAGTACAAGCTCGGCGTCGACGGCCTGTCGCTGGCCCTCGTCGTCCTGACGACGACCCTCACCTGGATCAGCATCCTGGCCTCGTTCGCCCCGATCCAGGTCCGGGTCAAGGAATACATGATCTCGTTCCTGATCCTCGAGGTCGGGATGATCGGTGTCTTCCTCGCCCTCGACACGTTCCTGTTCTACATCTTCTGGGAGATCGTGCTCGTCCCGATGTACCTGATCATCGGGATCTGGGGCGGGCAGAACCGGATCTACGCGACGATCAAGTTCGTCCTCTACACGCTCATCGGCTCGCTGCTGATGCTGGTGGCGATCCTGGCGACCGCCTTCACCTACCAGGCGGCCCACGGCGGGGAGTGGGCCGGGGCGTTCGATTTCGTTGCGCTGCGCGAGTACGCCGGCACGACCGGCTTCGCCGACGGCCTCCAGCTCCTGAGCTTCGCGGCCTTCTTCCTGGCCTTCGCGATCAAGGTCCCGATGTTCCCGTTCCATACCTGGCTGCCCGACGCCCACGTCGAGGCGCCGACCGCGGGCTCCGTGATCCTGGCCGCAGTCATGCTCAAGCTCGGTGCCTACGGCCTGATCCGGTTCAACCTCTCGCTCTACCCCGACGCCGCCCACACCTACGCGCCCGTGATCATCGTCCTGAGCCTGATCGCGATCATCTACGGCGCGATCGTGGCCATGGTCCAGCCGGACCTCAAGAAGCTGGTCGCGTATTCGTCCGTGAGCCACATGGGCTTCGTCACGCTCGGGATCTTCGTGTTCCAGGAGCAGGCGATGAACGGGGCGATCCTCCAGATGATCAACCACGGCCTCATCACGGGCGCCCTGTTCCTCCTGGTGGGCGTGATCTACGAGCGGACTCACGACCGGACGATCTCGAAGATGGGAGGATTGGCGGCCCTTACCCCCGTGTGGGCGGTCACCTTCGGGTTCTTCGTGTTCGCCTCCGCCGGGCTTCCGGGGCTGTCCGGCTTCGTCGGGGAGTTCCTGACGCTCGTGGGGACGTTCGTGGCAAATCCCTGGGCCGCCGCGGTGGCGACGTTCGTGATGATCCTCGCCGCCGCGTACCTGCTCTGGATGTTCCAGCGCGTGGTTCTCGGCGAGCCGTCGCCCTTCCTCCTCGGCCTGAAGCACCACCTGTCCGACATGAACGCGACCGAGATTCTGACGCTGGCGCCCCTCGGCGCCCTGGTGCTGGCGTTCGGCCTGTTCCCCGGCGTCCTCCTCGACCTCTTCGCGCAGCCGGTCGCGGTGGCCCTGGAGGACGCGGGCACCGGCACGGCCATCGCGATCGATCCGCTGGTCGTCGCCATCGGGCTCGGGTTCGTGGTCGCGGTCATCGCCCTGCGGTTCGTGACGGTCCTGGGCCGCAAGCCGGGTGACGATGCCTCCAGCGCCGTCACGGTCACGGGCGACGCCGCGTGACCGGCAACGACCTGGTCGTCATCGGGCCGTTCATCGCGGCCGTCGTCGTGGCACTGGCGGTCCTCGTGGTCGACCTCATCGCCCCGGGTCGGAAGGGCCCCGCCCTCGTGGTCGCGCTCGGTGGCCTCGCCATCGTGGCCGCGCTCACGATCACCACCGGCCTGCCGATCGCCGGCGGCGACGGCACCGGTCGTCTCACGGCCTTCGGCGGCGCCTACGTCGTCGACGGGCTGACGACGTTCATGGACCTGCTGTTCATCGCGATCGTGGCCTTCACGATCGTCTTCGGGCCCGACTACCTGGAGGCGCGGGGCCTGCCGGTCGCCGAGTTCGCGATCGTGCTGCTGTTCGCGATGACCGGGGCGATGCTGATCGCCGCGTCGGCCGACCTGCTGGTGCTGTTCATCGCCCTCGAGCTCATGGTCCTGCCGGGCTACATGCTCGCCGGCTACCACAAGACCGACGGCTACTCGACCGAGGGCGCGATCAAATACTTCCTCCTCGGCTCGTTCAGCTCCGCGATCTTCCTGTTCGGGCTGGCGTTCGCATGGGGCTCCACGGGCACGACGAGCATCGCCGGGGTCGGCGACGCCCTCGCCGGTCTCGCTGAGAGCGGCACGGCGGTCGGTCCGGCGCTGGTCCTGGGGCTTGGATTCATGACCACCGGCGTGGCCTTCAAGATCGCCGCGGTCCCGTTCCATTACTGGACCCCGGACGCGTACCAGGGCTCGCCCACGCCCGTGACGGGCTACCTCTCGGTCGGCCCCAAGATCGGCGCGTTCGCGCTGATCCTGCGGCTGTTCGTGGAGGCCCTGGGGCCGCTCAAGGAGGACTGGCTCCAGGTCATCGTGATCCTGGCGATCCTGACGATGACCCTCGGCAACCTCGTCGCGCTGACCCAGAACAACGTCAAGCGGATGCTCGCGTACTCGTCGATCGCCCACACCGGCTACATGCTCGTGGGCCTGGCCGCGTTCGCGGCCGGGAGCATCGCCGGGCTCCAGGGCCTCCTGTACTACGGCGCGGCGTACGCGGTGATGAACCTTGGCGCCTTCGCGGTCGTCGCCGCGATCCAGCGACGGTCGGGCGTCACGTCGAACCTCGACACCTTCGCCGGGCTGGCGCGGAGGGACCTGTGGCTCGCCGCGCTCATGACCCTGTTCCTGCTGTCGCTGGTCGGCATCCCGCCGCTGGCCGGGTTCTTCGCCAAGGTCTACATCATCCGGGCCGCGATCGAGGCCGGGGACATGGGCTGGACGTCGCTCACGATCCTGGCCGTGATCACGGTCATCAACGCCGCCGCGGCCGCCTTCTACTACCTCCGGGTCGTGGTTTACATGTTCATGCGCGAACCGAAATCGGAGGAGACGACGATCCGGCCCGGGCGCCTGACCTGGGGCGGGCTGGCCGTCGCCAGCGTGCTGACCGTCCTCCTCGGCATCGCGGTCGATCCGATCATCGAGATCGTCGCCCAGGCCGCCCGCGCGATCGGCGGCTAGCGCCGCGTCACGGGGCCGTCGACCGAGCGCACCGGGGTCCACTGTTACCCTCCCGCCCGTGCGGTCGATCTCGCGAAACCTCCGCTTCCGGCTGATCCCAGCGCTCCTGACGGCGCTCGGGGTCGGGCTGCTGGCGACCGGCCTCAACAGCTACACGATGGGCGTGCAGTCGCCCCCGCCGACGCAGGCGCTCGCGACCTACGAGCCGCCGCCGACGCTCCCGCCGGTCGTCGTCCTGCCCGACGGCAGCGGCGCGCTGCCGGGCGCTAGCTTCCCGGCCGACCGGGTGTCGACGCGGGTCGTCGTCAAGCGGCTCGCCATCGACCTGCCGGTGATGCTCCAGACGTCCGACTACGGCGAGTACCCGCTGTGCGACGTCGCGATGTACCTGCCGCAGCTCGGCCAGCCCGGACAGGGCCGGGCGACGTACCTGTACGGCCACGCGCAACCGGGCATGTTCCTGCCGCTCCTCACCGAGTCCGAGCGCAACGACGGCGACCGGATGCTGGGCATGACGGTCGAGGTCTACACGTCGGACGACTGGCGGTTCCTCTACACGATCACCGAGGTCCGGCGCCATACCCGGAGCCTTGACGACGCGTTCCACACCACGACCGAGCGCCTGTTCCTCCAGACCTCCGAGGGCTCCCGCGGTACCATCCCGAAGCTCCAGGTGGTCGCCGACTTCCTGTCCGCCGAGAAGGCCGACCCGAAGGCCGCCCACCCGCCGGCGCGCCCCCGAATCTGCGGCTGAGGCCTAGCCCAGCGCCTCCTCCGCAACCCGCGATCTGCCGCTGCCGCGGCCCAGCGCCAGCGCCGGCACGACCGCGACGGCCATGACCGCCGCGGCGACCAGGAACACGCCGACGAGGATCCGGGCTGCCTCGCCGCTGGCCCACGTCTCGAGGGCCTGTACGACGAGGCCGTCATTGAACGGCCGATCCCGGAGCGCCTCGGGGATGTACGCCTTGTAGGCATCCGGGGTCGCGCGGATCGCAGCCCAGAGCCGGTCGATGATCGTCGAGCCGAAGGCGGTCAGCGCCGCGAGCCCGAGGGCCATCCCGAGCATCCGGGCGACGGTGACCGTGGCCGACGCGATCCCGTAGGACCGCTCGCCCAGGGCCTCGACCGCTGCCGCGGAGCGGGGCGTGACCGTCAGCCCGAACCCCAGCCCGAACAACGCGAGCCAGCCCGCCACCTCGGCGATCCCGGTTGCGGGGGTCCACGTCGCCATGGCGGCGAGCGCGGCGATCGCCGAACCGAGCCCCGCGAGCGTGGTCACGCGCAGGCCCAGCGTGCGCAGCGCGAGCCCGGAGATCAGGGCGCCCGCGGCCGTGGCCGCGGCGCGCGAACCGAGCGCGAGGCGCTGGAGGTCGGGCCCGCCGGAGAGGCCGCGGTCGACGAAGACCGCGCCGCCGATGATCGCCGTCGCGAAGCCGTAGCCCGTGAGCAGCGAGACGGCCGTCGCGGACGCGAACGACGCGGAGCGGAACCACCTCGGATCGAGGAACGGCTGCGGGCGCCGCCGGGCAGCGACGATGGCAACGACGATCGCGATCGCCGCAACTCCCAGGAAGACCCCGGAGATGGCCGTCGGGTCGAGCGGGAGCCCGGGGATGGGCTCGCCGCCGGCGAGCGTGATGCCGAGAAGGAGCGCGCCGAGGCCCACGGAGACCGCCGTCGCGCCCCCGAGGTCGAGTCGGTGCTCGCGCCGCGGCGTCTCCCAGCCGGTGGTTGCCGCCCAGCCGATCCCGAGGAGCGCGAGCCCGATCGGCACGTTCAGGTAGAAGACGTAGCGCCAGGACGACGCGAGCGCGTCCGCGAGGCCCCCACCGATCCCGAGCGAATCGAGGAGGCCGCCCGGGTGGATCGACTGGAGGACCCAGGCGCCGACGAACGGCCCGGCGGCCATCCCCAGGAACGTCAGGGCGCCGACCGCGCCGAGGGCTCGAGCCCTGGCGGGGCCGCCGTACAGGTGCGAGGCCGCCGCGGTCGCCACTGGGACGAGCGCGCCGCCACCGACCGCCTGCACCAGGCGCCCCGCGATCAGCTCGCCGAGGCTGGCCGCCCGGCCGGCCAGCACGGACCCGACGACGAACACGACGAGGGCCCAGAGAAAGACGCGGCGGACGCCGTGGCGATCCGATAGCTGGCCGGCCAGCGGCATCACCAGGATCGAGACCAGCAGGTAGCCGTTGATGATCCAGGACGCCGCCCGGAGCTCGGTCCAGTCGGCGAGATCGACCACGATCGCCGGCAGCGCGACCGCCGTGATCATCAGCTCGAGCCCGGACAGGAAGGCACCGATGGCGACGACCGCCAGCAGCACGGTCGCCAACCCGCGTCCCATCGCGGGGAGTGTGCCGCAACGTGGCTGCCGTGATCGTCCGCGCGAACCGTTGCCTGCCTGCAAGCGCCCGCGCGCCACGCTCCATCGAGCCCAACCCAGGAGGAAGCTGCCATCGAATCCGAGGTCGCCGTTCGAATGGCTGGCGTCACGCGCCGGTTCAATGGGACCCTGGCCGTCGACGACCTCGACATGGTCATCCCCGCCGGGTCCGTCCTCGGGGTCATCGGGCCGTCGGGCTCGGGCAAGACGACCACGATCCGGATGATCACCGGCTCGCTCGGCCCGACCGAGGGCAAGGTCGAGGTCCTCGGCGAGAACCCGAGCACGTTCAGTCGCCGTACGCGCGAGCGGATCGGCTACATGCCCCAGCAGTTCAGCATGTACCCGGACCTGACCGTAGGCGAGAACGTCGATTTCGCGGCGGCCCTCTACGGGCTCATGTTCTTCCGCCGCTGGAAGCGCCGGCGCGCCGTGCTCGAGCTGGTCGACCTGTGGTCCGTCCGCCGGCGCCGCGCGGGCAAGCTCTCGGGCGGCATGCAGCGCCGGCTCGAGCTGGCTGCCGCCCTCGTCCACGAGCCCGATCTCCTCATCCTCGATGAGCCGACCGCGGGCGTGGATCCGATCCTCCGGCGAACCGTCTGGGAAGAGATCCACCGCCTTCGCGACCGAGGGGTCACCTCCGTGGTGACCACCCAGTACGTGACCGAGGCCGAGGAGTGCAACGAGGTCGCGCTGATCTCCGGAGGGCGCCTGATCGCCTTCGGGACGCCCGACCAGCTCCGGCATGACGCCCTGGGCGGCGACGTCGTCGAGGTGACGATGGCGGGGCTGTTCGATTCGTCGACGCTCGCCAGCCCGGAGGGGGTCCGGGGGATCCGCCAGACCGGCCCGAAGACGTTCGAGCTGATCGTGGACGACGCCGGGACCGCCACGGCGGACATGGTCCAGTCGATGGGCGTGGCGGGCGCCCAGGTCGAGGCGATCCGGGAGATCCGGCCGACGTTCGAGGACGTCTTCGCGCACCTGGTCGAGCGCGACCGCGCGGCCCGGGAGGCCGAGGGCGACGATGGCGGCGTCGCGGAGCGCGAAGGGACGAAGCGCGACGGGACGACGCGCGGCGCTCCCGGGACGGACGCGGCCACGGCCACGGCCACGGCCGCCGCCGCCACGCCTGGTGGGGTCGTCGAGGCTGACGCCACGGAAGCGATGGCTGCCGAGTCCGTGGCCGCCGGGTCCGTGGCCGCCGGGTCCGACCAGACCGACGCCGTCGCGCCGGCGCCTGAGGCCGCCGCACCGGTGGCGGACGCCGAACCGGAAGCGACTCAGCCGGACGCCACCAAGCCGGAGACCGTCTGATGGGCCTGCTGAAGCTCCTGATCCGCATCCTGGCCCTGGTCGGGAAGGAGATCACCGAGGTCTTTCGGCGCCCCGGCGCCGTGCTCAGCCTCGTCCTCGGGCCATTCCTGATCCTCGCCGTGTTCGGCGTCGGCTATCAGGGCTTCAAGAGCGACCTGGTGGCGATCGTCGTCGTGGATCCCGCGTCGGAGCTGCCGCAGGAGGCCGAGGCCTATCGGAGCCTCGGCGTCAGGGGCGTCAACGTCGTCGAGGTCACGCCCGATCGCGCGGCCGCCGAGGCGAAGCTGCGCGCGGACCAGGTGGATGTCGTCATCGTGGCGCCGGTCGACCCGATCGACGAGATCGAGGCCGGCCGGCAGGCCGAGCTGACCGTCATCACCAACATCGCCGATCCCGTGGCAGTGGCCTACACGGGCTTCATCGCCGAGACGCTGGCCTCGAGCGTCAACCGCGAGATCTACCGGGTCGGCGCCGAAGAGGGCCAGGCGTACGCCATCACGATCGGCGGTCGCGACCTCTCGAATGTCCCGCCCGAGGTCATCGCCTCGCCGACGAAGCCGGTTCTCGTGAATCTCGCCCCCGTGGCCCCGACCATCGTCGGGTTCTACGGGCCGGCAGCGCTGGCGCTGGTGCTCCAGCATATGGCCGTGACCCTCATCGCCCTGTCGATCGTGCGGGAGCGCCAGAGCGGCGCGCTCGACCGGTTCCGGTCCTCGCCGATGCGCGCCAGCGAGATCGTCATCGGGAAGGTTCTGGCCTTCGGGATCCTCGGCGCCGGGATCGCGACGCTGTCCGTGTGGCTTCTCGTGTCGTTCCTCGGGGTTCCGCTCCTTGGCGCACCCGGTTTGCTCGCGCTTGTCATCGGGATGCTGCTGGTGGCGTCGCTCGGGCTGGGTCTGCTGATCTCGGTCGTCTCCGATTCGGAGCGCCAGGCGGTCCAGCTGTCCCTGCTGACCCTGCTCGCCTCGATGTTCTTCAGCGGCTTCGTTCTCCGGATCGAGGAGTTCCAGCCGGCCGTCCAGGCGGGCGCGTATCTGCTCCCCGTGACCCACGGAATCACGCTGATCCAGGAGCTGATGCTCGGCGGGAACATCGTCCATGCCTGGCAGCTGCTCGCCCTGGGCGTGATCGCGGCGGTGCTGCTGGCGTCGAGCTGGGTCCTCCTGTGGCGGGAGATGCGGCCCGGGTGACGGCACGACGGAGCAGCCGTCGAATCGGGGCCCGCGACGGGCGGCGACGCCGGCTCGGGATGGGCCTCATCGCGTTCGGCGTGACCGGGCTCGTCCTCATCGGCGCCGCGGGCGCGCTGGTCCTCGCGTCGCTTGGCGCGGTCGACGACGCGGCAACCGACTTCGAGGAGCAGCGGGCCGAGATCCTCGCGATGCTGGGTCCCGCCGCTGCGGCCCTCGAGAGCGCGGCGTCGACCGCCGCGAACGGCGGGGCCAGCCTCGGCGAAACCCGGGACGCCGCGGCGCAGGCCTCCGAGCTGATGACCCGGCTCGCGACGTCGTTCGAGAGCCTCGCCGCGCTCGGGTCGTTCGACATCCTGGGCGCCAGGCCCTTCGCCGGGATCTCCGGCCAGTTCGCGGACGTCGCCGACCAGTCGCGAACGCTCTCGATCGACCTCGCCGAGGCGGCGGCGGCCATGGACACCAACATCACCGACAGCCAGTCGGTCGCCGCCGACCTTCGGGTCCTCGCCGCCCAGCTGGACGAGCTCCAGGCCTCGCTCGGCGTCGACGACGAGCCGCCCACGCCAACCGAGTCGCCAAGCAGCCTCCCGGTCGATGCCGCGCGCTTCGTGCTCGTCGGCTTGCTCCTGTGGCTGGCAATCCCGGCGATCGCCTCGATCTGGGTCGGCTGGCGCTGGTCCCGCGCCGCCCCGGAGGCCTGAGGAACCCGCGCAACAAGGGTTGACATGGCCGCGGGATCAATGCATATTGATATAAACCAGCGTTGATCCTTCGGCTGCGGCCCACCCCGACATTCGGGCCCGCCGGACACCCGCCAGCATCGGAGCACCTCTTGGCCCCATCCCCCGCGCACATCCGCTCGACCATCGCGTCCGTCGTCGACCAGCCCGACGAGCTGCGCGCCCTGCGCCTCGTCCACAAGGCCCTCGCCGACGTGAACCGGCTGCGGATCGTCCAGCGCCTCGCGCAGGGCGAGGCGAGCGTATCGGAGCTCATCGAGCGGGTGGGGCTCAGCCAGCCGCTGGTCTCGTGGCATCTCGGACGGCTTCGCGTCGCGGGGCTGATCCAGACCCGCCGCGTGGGCCGCGAGACCGTTTCGAAGCTCCTGCCCGAGGCCTTCAAGACCTTCACCGAGTACGAGCGTCGCGTCCTGGGGCTCGAGCACCGGGAGCACGTCGCCTCGTGACCGGCTCCCTCGTCAGCGCCGGGACTCGCGACCGCGTCCGCGGCCTGGCGGCCCCCGTCGCCACCGCCCTCGGGAAGTTGGGGCTCACGCCCAACGCCCTCACGATCATCGGCTTCCTCGGAACGTGCATCGCCGCCTGGGCGGCGGCCAGCCAGCTCTGGCTGCTCGCCGGCGTGCTCGTCTTGGGCTTCGGGATCTTCGACCTCTTCGATGGCACGCTCGCCCGCGCGACGGGCCGGGTGTCGAAGCTCGGCGCCTTCCTCGACTCGACGTTCGACCGCGCGGGCGAGGCGATCGTCTACATCGGGATCGCTGCGGGGCTGCTGGCGTTCGGCTTCGATGCGGGAGCCGTGCTCGCGGCGGCCGCCATGGCGGCGGCGTTCATGGTCAGCTACGCGCGGGCCAAGGCAGAAAGCCTGGGCTTCGCACCAGGCAGCGGCCTCGCGAGCGTCGGCCTCGCGCCGCGCGAGGTCCGGATCGTGGTCCTCGCCGTCGGGCTGCTAGCGGCTGGCCTCGTGCCGGTCGTGCCGGTCGTGTGCGTCTCCGCGCCGTGTGAGCAACCGATCGGTCCGAACCTGTTCATCCTCGCGGGCGCGCTCACCGTGATCGCTGTGCTCGCCACCATCACCACCATCCAGCGCGTCCTCCACGTCCGCTCCCAGGCTGGGGAGGGCTGACCCGAAGCGCCATCGCCCTCACCGGAGGGCCCCCTAGCGGCGGCGGGCGCTTTGATGCACCCACTGGCATCACCAACGACAACCTCGATCCAAACGAAGACCACAGCGCCACAGCAGCAACAGGAGCAGCAACCCAATGGCAACGAACGGCAAGAACGGCAGCAAGAACGGCTCGACCCCCGAGAACACCTGGGCTGGCAGCAACCGCCGCAAGGACGGCAAGATCCGCGTCGCGATCGTCGGCGTCGGCAACTGCGCGAGCAGCCTCGTGCAGGGCCGCTACTACTACGAGAACGCGAAGGAGACGGACTTCGTCCCCGGGCTGATGCACGTCAACCTGGGCGGGTACCACGTCAAGGACATCGAGTTCGTCGCGGCCTTCGACATCGACAAGAACAAGGTCGGCAAGGACGTGTCCGAGGCGATCTACGCCAAGCCGAATAACACCTTCGTCTTCCAGCAGGTTCCGAACATGGGCGTCAAGGGCGAGCGCGGGATGACCCACGACGGCCTCGGCAAGTACCTCAGCCAGGTCATCGAGAAGGCCCCCGGCCCCACGGCCGACATCGTCTCCATCCTCAAGGAGCGCGAAGTCGACGTCATGGTGTCGTACCTGCCGGTCGGCTCCGAGCAGGCGACCAAGTGGTACGTCGAGCAGGCCCTCCAGGCCGGCGTCGGGTTCATCAACGCGATCCCGGTGTTCATCGGGCGTGAGCCGTACTGGCAGCGCCGGTTCGCCGACGAGGGCCTCCCGGTCATCGGCGACGACATCAAGAGCCAGGTCGGCGCGACCATCGCCCACCGGGTGATGACCCGCCTGTTCATGGATCGCGGCGTCCGCCTCGATCGGACCTACCAGCTGAACTTCGGTGGCAACACCGACTTCCTGAACATGCTCGAGCGGGAGCGCCTCGAGTCCAAGAAGATCAGCAAGACCAACGCCGTCACCTCGATGCTCGACTACGAGCTCGATGAGGGCAACGTCCACGTTGGTCCCTCCGACCACGTGCCCTGGCTGCTCGACCGGAAGTGGTGTTATATCCGGATGGAGGGCACGACCTTCGGTGACGTGCCGCTCAACGCCGAGCTCAAGCTCGAGGTCTGGGACTCGCCGAACAGCGCCGGCGTCATCACCGACGCCATCCGCTGCCTGAAGCTGGGCCTCGATCGAGGGCTCAAGGGCACGCTCGTCGCGCCCTCGAGCTACTTCATGAAGAGCCCGCCTCAGCAGATCCACGACGACATCGCGTTCAACCGCGTCGAGGCGTTCATCAAGGGCGACGACAACGAGACGCTGGTCGGGACGGAGAATCCCCAGGAGCGGAAGCTTCGCAAGCTGGCGAGCCGCGCCGACAGCCCGGCCGAAGCGGCCATGAAGGGCGCTCGCGCGAAGGCGGCGGCCGGGGCGTGAGCGGCGCCGAGCGGCCGAAGAAGCGGCTTGACGCCCCGCCCGTGCGGGGCGTCCAGACACGCGGGCCGCGGCGGTTCGAGAAGGCGGCGATAGTCGCGGATAGCGCGGG
>JBKKDM010000027.1:0-4553 GCA_046707905.1 Candidatus Limnocylindrales bacterium | reverse complement strand
ATCTTCGACCGCATGGATCGGTGAGACCTCGTTGCTTTTGTGATCAACACAGCGTTGCTCCTAATCAGTGATGTGAAGGGTTTGTTTGCACAGCCGCCGACCACGTGTGGGGGCAGCAGGCATTGACTTTAATTTGAGTAGTTTGCCCTACTTGCTGGGATGCATTACCGGGAATCTCTTCTCCGGAACCGGCACTTCCAGTCTGCGACTGCGCATACGCCCCTCGCTTCCGTGCTACCACTGTCGGTCGGCAAACCGATTCCTGGACTGATCGGGCGTGCGAGTCTGGTGGCGCGCTCAGCGTTGTTGCCGTGCGCAGGTGAACAGCTTGATGGCCAGCATCGTGTTCATCACTCACCGGTCAATTTGTAGCCGCCACGACCACGCGCCGCTCAGGTCAAGGCTCCGATGGAGACAACCGGAGAGTACGGGTCCCGTTTGCCTTCGGCCACACGGGCGAACCCCATGCCAGGCTCATTCGACAGACGGGGCCGGCGACACCGAAGACAGAACTGCATTGTCCGTTCCGCCACAAAATGCGTGCTGGCACGGATCCTGACCCCGCACGCCCGAAGGCATTATGGAGCTAGCCAGATGGCACGGATCAACAGACAAGTTCCGTTGCCAAACCTCAGCAGCCTTTAAGGAATCCGTCGATGTTGTCCACCCCAGAATCGGTAAGTTCGATCCACCAAGGAGATCGGACGGGTGATGAGGACTCCAGCCAACTCCTGGATCGTCGATGGACCAAAACACAGCTGCAGGCTACGGCCGAGATGGACAGGAACGTCCAGAGGCATCCGCAGCACATGCTCGCACGGATGGCTCTGGCGAATCATGCGAATTACTCGGACCTAGAACGCATTAGGACTAGCGTAGCCCGATCGCTGGGAGGCGTTGGGGGCACGCACTACATCGTCGCCGCGTTACACCTGGCACATCTGGCGCTCACCTTCCCGCACTCACTGTCCGCCACCCAGCGGGCCCTCCTCCTCGCCCCGCTGGAGGCAGCCGAAATTGCCGGTGCGGCCGCCGGTAGCGTTTCGATGGACGGGCAGATCGCTGCCTAATTAGGTCGTCCTCCTGCCGGAACCGTGGCCATAGCCGATTAGCCGGAACCTCGGCTCTGTCCAACCCCGCGAAGATACGTGAGGACAGCCAGCACCCGCCTGTGGTCCTCCGGCTCGGGCCTCAACTCGAGCTTCAGGAAGATACTCCTAATATGGGCCTCAACGGTGCGCTCCCCTAGGAAGAGCGCCTTCCCTATGGCCTGGTTAGTTCGCCCTTCGGCCATGAGCTCAAGGACGCTCTTCTCACGGCTGGTAAGTTCATCTCCTCGATCATGGCCCTTGTGTGGACGGGTAACCAGACGTGTGACGAGCTCCGGATCGATGGCCGTGCCACCCGCAGACACACGATGCAGGGCGTCAATGAATTCGTCAACGTCGGACACCCGCTCCTTGAGCAAGTAGCCCAACCCTTTTGCTCCGTTCCTCAATAGGGACATCGCGTTTTCCGTTTCCACGTACTGCGATAGTAGGAGAACGCCTATCTCGGGGTGTCTGCTCTTAATGGTTTCGGCGGCCTGGATCCCTTCAATGGTGTAACTGGGGGGCATCCGGATGTCCACGACAGCTACGTCGGCCCCTTGTTGGTCAATAACTTCCAGCAGCTGTGTGCTATCAGAAGCCTCACCCACGACTTCCAGTCCTTCCGACTGCAGCAGGGTGGATAGCCCACGGCGCAGTAAAGCCGAGTCATCGGCGATGGCGACTCGCAGTCTCATGGCAAGTCGCTCTCCGGGTCGGTGGAGAAGGGAAGAACGGCACGTATCGTCGTCCCTTTGCCGTCAGGACTGTCGATTAACAAGGAGCCGCCGAGCGCCGCTGCCCGGTCCGCAATCCCCAATAGCCCACCGTCGGATCCCGGTTGGGCACCCCCAATTCCGTTGTCCACGATTTCCATACGCATTTCTCTTTCGTTTCCGTCGATACAAATACGCATCCAGGCCGCCTCGGCGTACTTCGTAGCGTTAGTAACAGCTTCTGCGCAAATAAAGTAGGCAGCCACCTCCACGTGAGCGGGAAGCCCGTCATGCGTCTTGAGATCCAGCTCCACGGGCAGGGACGACCGTTCCGCTAGCGCGGTGAGGGAGCCCGCTAAGCCCTTCTCTCGAAGAGAAGGCGGATATACGCCCCGCGCCAATTCGCGCAGTTCGTGAAGTGCCTCCGAAAGCTCGGCACTGGCCTGCCCGACTAGGCTTTGTACCTCCTGAAGATCCGCCGCCCGTTTGGCCCGGGCCAGCTCCATAGACACCGCAACCAAGCGTTGTTGAGCTCCGTCGTGAAGATCCCGTTCAAGCTGACGACGACGGGAGTCTCCAGCCGTCACGATGCGTTCTCTTGAGCGCCTGACCTCAATGAGTTGTTCCCGGAGCTGTTGCTCCATCTGCTGATTTTCCAACGACAGGGACGTTGCGCTGCGCACGGCGGCAAGCAACTGCGGCTGGTCCTGGAGTGCTTCGTCAAAAATTAAGGCCCCCACTGGTGCGCCGTGGCGCTCCAGGACCATAGAAGCGCGCCCAGTGGAAGCGTCTGGCAACGGCTGGGGGACTCCCTTGCTGTCAACAAAAGACGCCTGATCGGGGACCCAACGCAGCAATGAGAGCGTTGGGTCATGGACAGAACGGCGAAGCGCGCCGATAAGTCTGTCGCTCATCGGGGCTGAGCCGACTTCGACCATGACGTCACCCAAGCTGCCACGAGCGAATCGGTAGCGCCACAGACCAAACAACACCGCCAACGGCACTATGGCGGTCGCCGGGTATTGCCAGAGCAGCGCTTCCGTGGACAGAGATCCAGAGACCTGGATTACGGCAAGGGACACCCATACGGTGGCCGCAGTCTTAACGATCACGGCTAGCCATAGTGGCAGGAATGCCGACCGGTATGCCTTTGTACGGGCATGCCAGCGGGCAATAAGGACCGCTACGATCGCGGCTCCTACTGAGATTTGAAACGTTCGGATTCCATTCCCGACAACGTCCATGAGCGCTGGGCTGTCCCAGAGAAGCAGCAGATTACGGGAGGTGGACTCCCCTACCTTGACATGCAGGCGGGGATCGAAGAACGCCCAGCCAGCAACAGGAGCCAACAACCAGGAAGCATAGAAAAACGCCACACCAGCCTTCTCGGTTCGACTGCGCAGGAGGCCCGATGGAAAGCTAAGCGCCAACTGCAGCAGCGGTGGCTGATACATCAGCGTTAGCGTGACGCCAAGCGTAAATGCCACCGGATCGCTGGAGAGGCGAATTCCCGACGCGAGCCACAACCACCCCGCAACACACAACAGCACTCCAGGGTTTCGGGTCGGCCGGCTCCCCCAAGCCGTAATACCGGCCACAATGAAAGCAAGACCTACGGCCAAAAACAGCGCAAGTTCAAAAACCGAAAACGGCATTCGGCCCGGGTTCTCGCCCCACCGCAGCACGCCCTGGGCGTTCAAACCCAAAGTCCGCGCTGGATCTTGAAGGGCGATGGGGGACCAATCAATGCAGACCAAGACGAGCAACACGATGCCAAGAGTCACCGCCGCCACTGAAATCAGTTGCTTGGGACTCACTGGATTATCCTGCCTGTATATTTCACACTTCGGGTACGTCGCCACGAAGAAGGCAATTCACCTTCGCGGTCCCTTGGCGTTCCGGTTGCCTTTGTGTTCGGTATTGTCAGTCGAAATCATGTGCCGGTCCGGGCGGTGACGTCGGGGGGAACCGGCAGACCGGGACAGGTCTGAATATATTCAGCATCGGCAGACACCCATTCCCGCCATTGTTCATGGCTGAGGTTCTGCGTCAGCTTGGCACACAGAGCCGCTGACCAGGCCGAGGGGGCGGGCCAGGACCGCACCGTGCTATCTCTGCTGCTTGATATAAGCCGGACTCCGTCCGGGCTGAAAGCTACACTATTCACCGCGTCCCAATGGCCGGCCATGGGCACACCGACGGGGTCTCCGGAAGCCGCATCCCATAACCGCACCATGCTGTCACCACTTCCCGAGGCGATCCGCCGGCCGTCGGGGGCGAACGCCACACTGTTAACATCACTTTCGTGTCCTGCCAGGGGCGCCCTAACGGGCGCTCCGGTCACCGCGTCCCACAATCGCACCATGCGGTCTGCGCCGCCGGAGGCGATCCGTCGGCCGTCGGGGCTGAACGCCACGCTTTTCACCGCACCGCGGTGCCCGGTCATGGGCGCCCCGACTGGCGTGCGCCTGCTCGAGTCCCACAGCCGCACCGTGCCATCTGCGCCCGCCGAGGCGATCCGCTTGCCGTCGGGGCTGAACGCAACGCCGTTCACGGCGCCCCGGTGCGCGGCCATCGGCGAACCGATGGACGTAGCCTTGGCGGCGTCCCACAGCCGCACGGTGCCATCGGCACCGGCCGAGGCGATCCGCTTGCCGTCGGGGCTGAACGCCACACTGCTCACCAAACCGCGGTGCCCGGCCAAGGGCGCCTCAAGGGGTACACCCCGGGCCGCGTCCCGCAGCTGCAC
>JBKKDM010000026.1:0-2844 GCA_046707905.1 Candidatus Limnocylindrales bacterium | reverse complement strand
GACCGCCTCGTTGGGGTCAGTCACGTCGGCGGACGGGAAGTACTCCATTGGCGGGTACTCGATGTCGACGCAGTCGACGATCTTGCCCGGCGTGAGCAAGCTCGTCGGCGGGGCGATGGCCTCCGCCGTCGGCCCGGCGCTCGCCGGCGCCGCGGTTGCGGGTCCGGCGGTCGCGGATCCGGCGGTCGGGGCGGTCGACGCCCCGCCGCCGCAGGCGGCCACCAGCATGACGATGGCGGCAGCGGCCGCCGAACGGGTTCGCAGCATCTCGGTCTCCTCCTGGCCGCACGCGGGCTCGGCCCCTGTCGCGAGCCCGGAGTTTGGCACACGCATCGCCGCGCGACGAGTGGCGTTCGGGGAGCGAGCGGGTGGCGACGTCGTGGCCCCTCCTCTATAGTTGCGCTCGCAACGACCCGCACGGGAAGACCCACCATGACCACCGAGAACTGGGATCCCGGCGCCTGGGAGACCGCCCTCATCGAGGATCTCCGCGCCAACGGCGGCACGCCCAGCCAGGGGCCGCTCGCGGGCCACCCGCTGATGCTCATGTGGAGCACCGGCGCGAAGACAGGCGAGCGCCGGCGCTCGATCCTGACCTACTCGCGCGACGGCGACGACTACATCGTGGCGGGCACGGCCAGCGGCGCCCCCGTAGATCCGAAATGGGTCGCGAACGTCGAGAAGACGCCGGGCGTGGAGCTTGAGGTCGCCAACGAGACGTTCCAGGCGTCCGCCGAGGTCTACCGCGAGGGACCGGAGCGGGACCGCCGCTGGGACCAGCACGTGCAGCAGCTGCCCTGGTTTGGCAAGTACCCGAGCCAGACCGCGGGCCGGCTCATCCCGGTGATCCGCCTACGCCGCGCCTGACACGGCCCAACCGACGCGCCACGGTAACCGCTCGCCGCCCTACCGTGTTCGATGAGGTGATGGCCGCGGACTGCGTCGGGTGATCGATCGACGGGCGCTGGTCGCCGCGCTGATCACGGTCGTCCTGTGGGCGTCGGCGTTCGTCGGGATCCGCGACCTCGTCGGGGTGTTCAGCCCTGGCTCGATCGCGCTCGGGCGATTGAGCGTTGGGACGCTGGTCCTGGGCCTGCTGGTCCTCAGGCGCGGCTGGCAGCCGGTGGCGCGGCGAGACCTCGGGCTGATCGTGGCCTCCGGCATCGCCTGGTTCGCCCTCTACAACCTGACCCTGAACGAGGCCGAGCGCCATGTCGACGCGGGCACCGCGGCGATGCTCACCAACCTGGGCCCGATCTTCATCGCGGTGTTCGCGGCGTTCTTCCTGAAGGAAACCCTGCCGCCGCGCCTGTGGGCCGGGATCGCCATCGCGTTCGCCGGCTCCGTCGTGATCGGCCTCGCGACCTCCGAGCCCGGCCAGGCGGGCGATGCGGCGCTGCTGGGGATCGGGTTGTGCATCGTGTCCGCCGTCCTCTATGGCATGGGCGTCACCTTCCAGAAGCCGGCGCTCCGCAACGTCTCGCCGCTCCAGGTCACCTGGATCGCGTGCCTCACCGGGTGGCTCATCTGCCTGGCCTTCACACCGACGCTGCTCACCGAGGTCACCACCGCGCAGCCGTCCGAGCTGGGCTGGCTCCTGTACCTGGGGCTCTTCCCGACGTCGATCGGGTTCCTGACGTGGAGCTACGCGCTGAGCCGGACGCCGGCAGGCCGCCTCGGGGCGACGACGTACCTCGTGCCGCCGATCGTGATCGTGGTCGCCTGGGCCATGCTGGGCGAGGTGCCGGCGCTGCTGGCCATCGCCGGCGGGGCGGTGTGCATCGCCGGGGTCATCGTCGCGCGGTCGAGCCCGCGCGGGCGTCCCGTGCTGCGCCCGGAACCCGCCGCCGAGTGACGAGCGGCTCCGCGTCGGCCGTGTACCCTGTGCCGGCCATGCACCAGACCCTGGACCGGCGCCCGATCGACGATTGGGCGGCACGGATCTCCAACCAGACATTCTGATCGGCCCCTTCCGACGGTGACGTCGAGGAAGGGGCGGGACGCACGCGAGCCGCGGCGCGGGTGAGACCGTGCGCCTCGCGTCGTTGCCGCCCGTGTGGTTGCAACGGGAGATCGCGATGCCGATGCCGCATCGAACCTTCGCCCAGGTGGCGAAGCGCAGGCTGGTTGGAAAAGAGGGCAAGGAGCGGATCCGGACCGTCCGGGAGCTGCTCTCGGAGCTGCCCGACTACCGGAACGGGCCGTACGCGGACCTCCGCAAGTGGCTGACCTCGGAGATCGAGGAGACGCGCGTCCGGTCGAACGCCGTCCACCGCGACTCGATCGCGGTCCGGCGTGAGGGCGCGGCCCAGATCGCGCTGGTGGGACCGCCGAACGTCGGCAAGTCCTCGCTGCTCCAGGCCCTCAGCGAGATCCAGATCAAGACCGGCGACTACGCGTTCACCACGCTCCGCCCGATCCCGGCCCTGACCCGGATCGGCGGCGTCCTCGTGCAGCTCGTGGAGATCCCTGGGCTCATCGAGGGCGCGACGGAGGACCGCGGTGGTGGCCGGGCGCTCCTCGGGGTGCTCCGCTTCGCCGATGCGCTCGTGTACTGCACCCGCGCCGACGGCGACACGGAGGCACTGCGGCCCGTGATCGAGGAGGTGACTTTGGCCGAGATCGACCATCCGGCCTTCCTCGCCGCGACCCGCGCGGACGAAGCCGCGCCGGGGGCCATCGACCGCCTGCGCGAGGCCTACCCGAGTCTTGCCGTCGTGCCCGTCTCGGTCCTCGATGAAGCGTCGCTCGAAGCGTTCCGCGAGGCGGTCTGGGGGCTGACCGGCCTGATCCGGGTGTTCCTTCGCTCGAACGGCGTCACCGAGCCCGAGCCAGCAGCGCTCG
>JBKKDM010000025.1:0-21016 GCA_046707905.1 Candidatus Limnocylindrales bacterium | reverse complement strand
CGGCGATCGACGGAGCATGGTTCGGAACGAGCGCGAGCGCGGCGTCGTAGCTCGCCTTGGCGGCGGCGGGATCGCCGCTGTAGACGAGAAGGTTTCCGAGCAGCGTCTGTACGTAGGCTGTGTTCTCGGGAGCGAGGCCCGGCGCCTCGGCTGCCCGGCGCATCGCCGCGAGCGCGACTGGCAACCGACCGTTCAACTCGGCGATGTACGAGACCCGGGCCAGCGTCGCGAGGTCGACGTGGAGGCCCAGCAGCTCCCCTGCCGCTGCCTCCGCCTCGTCGTAGCGGCCGAGCTCGACGAGCGCATCGACCTTCGCCGCCTGGGCCGAGACCAAGGTCGGCGACAGGCTGATGGCGCGCTCGGCGGTGACGAGCGCCGCGTCGAACTCATGCTTGCCGAGCTGCACGCTGGCGATCCCTACGAGCGTCAGGGCGTCGTCCGGCGCGATCGCCAGCGCGGCGTCGAAGGCGGCCATCGCCGGGGCGTACAGGGATGGATCGGCCGTTTCACGAACCCGTTGAACGAGTGCGAAGCCCAGGTCCCGCTGGAGATTCGCGTTCGTTGGATCGGCTTCGACGGCGGCTGTGAGCCGGGCGATCTCGGCGACCGTCGGGGAATCGACGCCGGCCGGAGTGGCCGAGGGGGCCAAGCTGGGCCCCGGCGTCGCGCCCGTGGTCTGCGTGGCGCCGGGTGACGCCGGCGCCGTGTCACAGCCCGCGAGCGCGAAGATTGCCAGGACGACAGCCCCTGCCAGCATCCAGCCCGGGCCGCGAAACGAAAAGCGGCCTGGACGGTAGGTATCGCCAGGGCGCCCACTGCCAGCGCTGCGGTTGATCTCCACACCGCCGAGTTCGTTCGTGAGCCCGATTCGGGTCAAAGGGCAGCGAGGGGCAGACGCCCCATGCCCAGCCTCCTCCGGGCTGGCCTCGGTCTCGAGGACCATGCCATTGGGTCGCGCACCCAGTACCTCCGTCGATGTTCTCCCGACCAGTCGCGACGCAACCTAGCGATCGGGCCCTCCGTGATGCTACGGGGAGCCCGAGGCAGTGGCTTGCAACGCGATCACAGCGGCGTCCCGGCGGTAGGGTCGGGCCCCAGGCCAGGACCGGCGCATCGGCCCCGCCGGCGCCGACCCTGCCTGCGAGTCGCGTCGGAAACCTGCAAGGCAATGGCCGCTTTCGAGGGCGGGCCTGATGGCTTCACCGCCCAGAGTCGCGGCAACGTCCCACTCGACCAACGAGCCAATCGAACGTCGACGCTAGCTGGCGATGCCGAGGCCAATGCGCTTTTGCAACGTCAACGCCGCCGTCGCGAGTGATCCGCGCCTGACCCGCGGGCGAATGAGAGGCGTGCGCTGAACAGCGCGAGGCGTCGGCCACGAGAGCCGACCCGCCCGAAGAGGGAGCGACGCCTAGCGACGATCGATCACCATAGCGCCACCGTCCGCGAGAGCCACTGGCCCGCCCGGACGCCATCGGGCAACCCTTGCCCCGGGACCCAGCGTTCCGCATGCCAGCCAGGATCCGTCGTCTACGCCGGACCCTGACCCCAGGAGATCGAATTTCATGTCTCTTCGCGTCAAGGCAGCCGGACTGACCGGCGCCTTGCTCATCGCTGCGACGTCGGTCGGCGGCGTCCTCGCTTCCAGCCACCGTGAGGCGCCGATCATCTCCGGCGACCCCCAGGCCGACAATACAGACCTCTACGCGTTCGTGACACCGAATGCCCCGAACACCCTCACGATCATCGCCAACTACATCCCATTCGAAGAGCCCGCCGGTGGCCCCAACTTCTTCCCGTTCGCCGACGACGTCCGCTACAAGATCAAGATCGACAATGACGGCGACGGCCGGAGCGACGTCACCTACCGCTTCAAGTTCGCCGAGCATGTCAAGGCCAACAACGCCTTCGGCATCCCGACGTACCTCTACAACGACGGGCAGATCACGAGCCCCGGCGACGCGAACTGGCTGACCCGCCAGTCATACAAGGTCTTCCGGAACGGCAATCAGATCTCACAGCCGATCAACACGGCTCCTGCCAACATCGGGCCGCGATCGACGCCCCAGTATTCGGACAACCTCGGCACAGACGCGGTTCGCGTCCTCAACAACGGCATGAAGGTCTACGCCGGCCAGCGCGATGACGCGTTCTTCGCCGACATCGGCTCGATCTTCGACCTCGGCGGGCTCCGCCCGTTCAACGAGCTCCACCTGATCCCGAAGAATGCCGAGCCTGGCGTCGACGGCCTCGGTGGCTTCAACGTCAACACCATCGCCATCCGCGTCCCGATCGCGCAGCTCACGGCCGATCGCAAGCTCCCGTCGGGTCCCAACGACAAGGACGCGGTCCTTGGCATCTGGGCCACGGCCGAGCGACAGGCCGTCAGGACCCTGAACGCCAATGGCACCGTGTCGAACTCGGGTGCCTGGCGCCAGGTTTCCCGCCTGGGCAATCCCCTCATCAACGAGGTGATCATCCCGCGGGTCAAGAAGGACTACTGGAACAGCCAGAACCCCGCCGGCGATTCCGAGTTCGTCAAGTACTACCGCAACCCGGAGCTCGCGGCGCTGATCAACTACCTGTACGGCCCGCCCGTGCAGGACGCGCGGACATCGGGCCGCGACGATCTCGTCGCGATCCTGTTGACCGGCCTCGACCTCCGCGATGTCGGTGGCCCGATCAACCTCAACAAGACCAGCAACGTCAAGGCCGACATGCTTCGAGTGAACACGGGGATCAAGCCCAATGCGGCTGGTGCCTGCGTCTTCGGAGTTGAGGGCGGCGGCGAGCCGAGCCGGCTGGGCGTTCTCGAGGCCGACCTGTGCGGCTTCCCGAACGGTCGACGCCTGATCGACGACGTCGTCGACATCGAGCTTCGCGCGGTCGCGGACGGCTACGGGCCGGTGGTCAACAGCTTCTACGGGAGCCTGACCCCGAACCTGACGCCGAACAACACGATCGGCGATGGCGTCGACGAGAACGACAGGTCGTTCCTCAACGTCTTCCCCTTTGCCGCAACCCCGTTCAATGGGTACCGGCACACCCACCACAACAGCGGTCCGGCGATCCCCTGATCGCGAAACGGCCAAGCTTCCAACGGCCCGGGCTTCCAGCCCGGGCCGTTGTGATTCACCCGCAATCGCCCCCCGAAACCACGGCAGGGTTCCCACGTTCCGTCGTCGGTACACTCGCCCCGTGCGCCAGCCCGGGAGCTCTCCACGCCCGACGAATGAACCGTGGGCGACCGTCCTGCGAAGAGACCGATGAGCGATCCCGAGATCGCCACCCGAGCCGGGCTTGGTTCCGATCAAGACCGGACCGATCGGGACCTCATGGTCCGACTCGCGGACGGCGATCTCGGCTCGCTTGATCGGTTGTACGAGCACTACGGAGTGATGGCCTTCTCGATTGCGTTTCGAATCACGGGCGACCGAACGGCGGCCGAGGACGTGGTCCAGGAAGCATTCCTGGGCGCGTGGCGGAACGCTGCACGGTACGTCGACACGCGCGGCTCGGTCCGCACGTGGCTGCTCTCGATCGTCCATCACCGGGCCATCGACGCCATCCGGCGCCGCCGCCCCACGACCGAGCTCCCGGAATTCGAGGGCAACCTCCCCGAAGCCCTGACCATGCCCGACACCTGGGCCGAGGTCGAACAGCGCCTGGACCGGGACACGGTCCGCGCCGCGCTCTCATCCATCTCCGAGGTCCAGCGCGAGGCGATCGAGCTGGCCTACTTCAGCGGCCTGTCCCAGACCGAGATCGCCGAGCGCACCGGCGTGCCGCTCGGGACCGTCAAGGGCCGGCTCCGCCTCGGCCTCGCAGGACTGCGCGCCGCGATGCTCGCGTCCGCCATGCGCGCGGGAGGCGAACGTGCCTGAGCGCGAGCTCGCCGGCCTGCGCTGCTCGGACGTGCTCGAACTCTCGGGGGCGTTCGTCCTGAACGCGATCGCGCCGGACGAGGCCGTCGCCGTGCGGATGCACGTCGCGGCATGCCCCGAGACGCACGCCGAGGTCATGGAGCTCGGCGCCGTCGTGCCGGCCCTCTTCGAGACGATCGACCAGGTGGAGGCCCCGGCCGGGCTCAAGGAGCGGATCCTCGCGGCGGCCGCCGCCGAGCAGGCCGCGGACAGGCAGCGCGCGGTCGACACGCAGCGCGCCGCGGAACCGCAGCGCGCGCTCGACTCCCCGCGGGTCGCGGACACGCAGCGAACCGTCGAGCCCTCCGGCGCGGCCGACACCGTGCGTCGCGGCTGGGACCTCGGCGCGCTCTTCCGCCGCCCGATCTGGGCAGGCGTGGCCGCCGCGGCGGTCGCGATCGCGATCGGGCTCGGTGCCCTCAATCTCCAGCAGCAGACGAGGATCGACGGCCTCATCGCCTATCGGAACGGCGTCGTCGAGGTGCTCGAGGAGGCCGCCCGGCCGGGTGCCCAGCTCGCCGTCCTGACGGCCCCCGAGAACGCGCCCGGCCCCACGGGCCTCGCTGCGGTGGGCGCCGACGGCAGCGTCGCGATGGTCATGCGCGACCTCGCGCCGACGGCCGGGACGCAGGTCTACGAGGCCTGGCTCATCGGGGCCGAGGGAACGCCGATCGCGATCGGCAGCTTCCAGGTCAACGACAGCCGGACCGCGTCGTTCACCACGGCACGGGCCTCGCTCGGACCGGGCGTGACCGTCGCGCTGTCGCTGGAGCCCCAGGCCGGGGCGACGACCCCGACCGTCGTGGTTGCTCTCGGCGCCGCACAGGCCCAGGAGAGCTAGCGGGCCGGTCGCCCGCCGGGAGGCAGGCCTGGCGTTCGGAGGTCAGGCGCCCGCGGCGCTCGGGGTGATCCCGGGACCTGTCCCGTTGCCGTCGCGCGCGACCTCGGCGAGCGTGCCGGGACCAGCGGCCTGCGCCGCGCGGAGCGCCCCGGTCGCGGCGGCGATGAGGTCGTCGCTGGTGGAGCCATCCAGCGGGAACCGCGCGAGCCCCGCGGAAACGGTGCACCTCTCGGCACCGATCGGGCGCGCTGCAACGGCCTCGACGATCCGCCTGACGACGGTCGTACCAGTCGCCCCAGGGGCCACGAGCAGGAACTCGTCGCCGCCCCAGCGGGCCACCGTGTCGACGAATCGGACGGACTCCATGATCACCGCGGCGACCTCCTTGATCGCGTCGTCGCCCGCGGCCTTGCCCTGGTTGGCGTTGAAGCCGGTGAGGTCGTCGATGTCGAAGAGGGCGACGGAGATTTCGAGGCCCTGGCGCGCCGCGCGCGCGAGCTCGAGCTCCATGACTCGCTGGAGGGTCCGACCGTTCGCAAGCCCGGTCAGGCCGTCGCTGTTCGAGACGCGCTCGGCCCAGTCGATCCGCTCGGCGGCATTGGTCGCGAGGCGGGCGCGGTCCACGACCACCGCGACGAGGTCCGCGAGCGCGGCGATCCGCTCGCCGACATCGGCGTCCGGGGCATGGTCGACCTCGAGGGCCAGCGCGCCGACCGGCTCCTCGATGCCGTCGCGACCGACCACGATCGGCCAGGCGACGAGCACGCGACCGTTGGCATCCGGCTTGCCGATGGTCTGGATGCGCTCCTCCGCGGCCAGCTTGACCGGGTGGTCGGCGCTGGCGACCTCCAGAGAGGGCACGTCATCCAGCGGGTAGCCCCGGGAGCCGGCAAGGGCGAGCCCGCCCGCCTCGGAGTCCCACAGGAACGCGGCGGCGCGATCGCCGCCGGCCGCCCGCAGGCCGATCTCGAGCAGCTCATCGAGCGTCGCGTCGGGGTCGCCGCTGCGGGCAACCGCCCGGATCGCCGCGAGGAGGAGGGGGTCAGGGGTCAAGGTCGCCCGAGCGTAGCGCAGCAGGAACCACCGTCAATCGAACACCCGATCGACGCGCCCATGGCGCACCCATCGCGGCGTTGGCGGCCGCGCCGGCGGGCTCACGCACGTTCGGGTGCGCTCGCCCGCCTGCTCGCCGCCGCCTTGCGCTGGGTACGCCCATGGGCGCGTCGAGGGCCAGGGAACAGGATTCGGCGGACCTATACTCCCGCCCGTGAAGCTCGTGCTTGCCATCATCCACAACGAGGACGCCGGCGCACTGGTCGACGGCCTGCTCGAGAAGGACTACCGAGCGACCCGGCTGCACTCCTCGGGCGGCTTCCTCAAGCAATCGAACGCCTCGATCGTCCTGGGGGTCGAGGACGATCGCGTCGACGACGTGATGGCGATCATCGCCGAGCACTGCACTTCTCGGACCCAGATCGTGAACCCGATGCCGCCGATCATGGAGCCCGGCGAGTTCTTCATGCCCTATCCGCTCGAGGTCGAGGTCGGTGGCGCGACGGTGTTCGTGCTGCCCGTCGACCGGTACGAGCGGCTCTAGGCGCCGTGGTCCCGCTCGTCCTTCGACTCGTCCGAGTCGCGACAGCGCTGCTCGTGATCGCGGCCATCCTCGTCCAGGCCAGGACGCTCGCAGATGCCGGGAAGCTCGACATCGTGAACTTCCTGAGCTACTTCACGATCCTCAGCAACATCATCGGAATCGCGGTCCTGCTGCTGGTGGCGTTGCGGACGCGGGGGGCCCGGCCCCGCTGGCTGGAGTCGCTCCGAGGCGCGGCGACCGTGTACCTGACGATCACCTTCATCGTCGTGATCCTGTTGCTGTCGAACGTCGACGTCGGGCTGCAGCTGGCGTGGGTCGACTTCGTGCTCCACAAGCTGACGCCCGTGGTCATCGTCCTCGACTGGCTCCTCGACCCGCCGAGCGTCCACCTGTCCAGGCGCGACGCGCTGGGCTCGCTCCTCTTCCCGCTGGTCTGGCTGGCCTACACGATGGTCCGCGGCCCGATCGCGGGCTGGTACCCGTACCCGTTCCTCGACCCGGCTCATGGCGGCTACGGCCAGGTGGCGATCACCTCGCTGGTCATCCTCGTGGCCGGCGCGGCCGTCTGCCTGTTCGTGGCCTGGCTCGGCAACCGGCTGTCGGGCCGCCGAAGCGCCGCGTGACCTGGCTCGACGAGCTGGAGGCGGGCGCCCCCGATGTCGTCGCGACCTACCGGAACATCGAGGTCGGGAAGTTCATCACCGTTCGGCGTGAGGTCCGACGGCGGGCCGGCCTCGGGTCTGCGCCCACGATCGTCAGGCAGCTGGCCGCGATCGCCGACGCCCTCAGCGCGTTGGTCGACCGGCTGCCGGAGGCGGCATTCTCGGCGCCGGGTGGCGAGGGCGACTGGAACGTCGCCCAGGCCATCGGGCACGACGCGCACGCCCGCGCCGGCCTCTCGCTCGCGGGAGCGCTCGCCGCCTCGGGCCGCTGGCCGGACACCGCGCCGGCGGTCGTCCCGGGCATTCCCGGCGCGGCCGACGCCACGCGGGAGGATCTCAAGCGGCGCGTCGCGTTCAGCCAGAAGGCGATCGAGCGCGCGGCGCGGTCGATCGAGGGCCACGAAACCGATCCGTGCCCCCTCGAGCACCCGACGGTCGGGCGGCTGCGCTGCGGTGAGTGGCTGCTCTTCGCCGGCGTCCACGACCTCATGCACCTCGAACAGCTCCAGGGGATCGAGGCCTCGCTCGCCGGATGACGTTCCGCCCGGACCTCGTCGGCTGCTGGATCTTCCGTGTGACACCGGAGCGCGGTCTCGAGATCCTGCTGATCTGCCGCGCAACCGGCCGGATCTATCCCGGCATCTGGCAGTGCGTGACCGGGGGGCTGGAGGGCGACGAGAACGTCGTCGACGGTGCCCTTCGCGAGCTCGTGGAGGAAACCGGCTACACGGCGGCTGACCTCGAGGGGCTCTATGGCCTCGACCAGGTCAACCTGTTCCACGCCGACCACGTGGATGCGCTGATGGCCGAGGCGGTGTTCGCCGCACGGGTCCGACCCGGGCTCGATCCGCGGCTGTCCCACGAGCACGACGCGTTCCGCTGGCTCGCGCCCGAGGAGGCTCGGGAAGCGGTCGTCTGGCCGGCCTATCGATCGGCCATCGAGCAGCTTGAGTGGCTCGTCTCGCACCCGCAGCACGCCCCCTGGCTCCTTGCCGGCCCGTGGGCACCGCCAGCGGCTAAACTCCCCGGTACGTGATCGAGCAGGACGCCCCGGCGGCACCAGCGGCAGGCCCTGACGCGCGCCCGCTCCCGGCCTTCGACTCGAAGGTCGACCGGATCCGGCCGACCTACGGCTTCGAGGACGTCTCGCTTGCGCCCGGCACCGAGACGATCGAGCCGAACGACGTCGAGCTGGGCCAGTCGTTCTGCGGCATCGACCTCGCCATCCCGCTCCTGGCGGCCGCCATGGACGCGGTCGTCGATCCGGGGTTTGCCGGCGCCCTGGCCCGGCTCGGCGGGCTCGCTGTCCTGAATCTCGAAGGCGTCCAGACGCGCTACGAGGATCCCGCCGACGTCCTCGCGCGCATCGCGACGGCCGCCGATGACGACGTCCAGAGCATCCTGGCCGAGGCCTACGCCGCACCGATCCGCGAGGATCTCGTCGCGCGCCGGATCCAGGAGCTGCACGCCGCCGGTTCGAAGGCCGCCGTGGCCGCGACGCCGGGGGCCGCACGGCGCTGGGGCCCGTTCAGCGCGGAGCACGGCGCCGACCTCTTCCTGGTCCAATCGCAGGTCAGCTCGGCGCGACATCTCGCCACCGGCTACGACCCGCTCTCCCTCGCCGACTTCACCCGGTTCATGCCGATCCCGGTCGCGGTCGGGAACACCACCAGCGCCGAGGCCGCCTACCTCCTCATGGACCAGGGCGCCGCGGCCGTGTTCGTCGGCGTCGGACCGGGGGCTGCCTGCACGACCCGCGAAGTGCTGGGCATCGGGATCCCGCAGATCACCGCGATCTCCGACGTGGCCGCGGCCCGCGACGCGTACCACCGCGAGACTGGTCGCTACGTGCCGATCGTGGCGGACGGTGGGATGCGGCGCGGCGGCGAGCTGGCAAAGGCGATCGTGGCCGGCGCCGACGCGCTGATGCTGGGGTCGCCACTGGCGCGGGCCCAGGAGGCGCCCGGTCGTGGGGTCAACTGGGGCATGGCTGCCCCGTCACCGGTGCTCCCGCGCGGCACCCGGATCAAGGTCGGGACAGTGGGCACGTTGGAGAAGCTGCTGTTCGGGCCTGCCGGCGTCAGCGACGGATCGCAGAACCTGGTCGGGGCGCTGCGCCAGTCGATGGCGGCCCTTGGCGCGCGGACGATCCGCGACATGCAGCGGGTCGAGATGGTCTACGCGCCAGCCGTCCAGACCGAAGGCAAGTCCTGGCAACGGGGACGATAAGCCCATTCAGCCGCAGCGCCGCGTTGGCGTCTGCGCTCCGCGCTCACGCACGTTTGCGTGCGCTCGCTTTCGGTTCTCGACGCCGCCTTGCGCTGCAGCCGCCTGGGCTCACCGCCCGGCGATGACAAGCCAACGACGAGCCTCCGAGGGCACACCACTCCCCCGGAACATCGGCCGGCCGGCGACAGCTGCGCTGACGCTCGCCGGCTACGACCGGCTTGAGCGGCTCGACGGCGCGAGCGCGAAGGAGCTGCTCCGGCTCCACGGTGTCGGACCGACAGGGATCGCGACGTTGCGCGTGGCCCTCGCTGCCACCGGTCGGGCCCTGCGCGAGTAGCCGGCGTTGGCTCCGTGATCGACGACATCGGCGAGCAGCTCGTCGGGTGGGGCAAGGTCGTCCGACTGGAGACGCGGGGCCGAACCTCAGGTCGCGCCCTCGAGGTGGCGGTCGGGTACGTCGAGGACGCCGACGGCAACCTCCTGGTCGCCGCCGGCAGCGAGGCCAGCGACTGGGCGCGGAACCTCCATGCGGACCCGCGCTGCATCGTCTCGATCGGCGACGAGCGATGGCCGGCCACCGCCGTCCTCCTCGAGGGCGCAGATGCCGCCCGCGCGATCCGAGAGCTGATCCTCCGCTACGGCACCCCGGCCGAGCGGCTGGGACACGGCCCCGCGTTCATCCTCAGGAAGGAATCTCCGGGCGAGCCACGATGACGTTGCCGGCGCCGCGGGGCTAGGAGCCTGGCGTCCAGGCCCCAGCTTCGAGGATCGGGCCGCCGTCGCCGTTGCAGGGCGGCAGGTCACCTTCCTCGGGGAACGACGATCCCGTGACCGCCAGCTCCTCGGCTCCGAGCCGGATCTCCAGCGCGATGGGAAACGGCGGCTCCGCGACGCACCAGTTGGCGACCCGCACGTTGCTGGTATAGGAGACCTCCGGGGAGAGGTCCAGCCGCCCGTCGCCGCCGGCGATGCCCCCCACGAGGGCGGCGCCATCCGCGTCACGCAGGCCCAGCGTCGGGAACAGGTCGATGGAACAGGTGACGCCCGCCACGAGCACCATCTCGGTGAGGCGCGAGCCGGCCGCGCCCTCGACCAGCCCGTGCGATGCCTTGAGGTCGGCCGCGGTGCAGGCCGGAGCGCCCGTCGTCGTCGATGCCGCGGCCGCGGTCGGGGCAGCCGTGGCCGGCGCGACGCTCGGGACCGCCGTGACGGGGCCGGCCGATGGGGCCGTGGTCGGGATCGGGGGCGGGACGGTCGGGGTGGTCGCGCACGCCGCGAGCAAGGCGCTCACCAGGAACGCGAGCGGGGCGGCGACCGGCACGCTGGCGTGCCCCCGTCGGTCGTCCTTCATGCCGCCGCGAAGGATAGCCCGCCGGGCGCCCTCGCGACGCGCATGGACCGACATATCCTCCGTCGACACGATGAGGAGGCAGCATGCGAAACCATCGACCATCGATCCCGGCCGTCGCGCTGGCGATCGCCGTCGGGGGCCTGCTCGTGGCGTGTGGCGGCGGCGCCGCGACGACCACGCCGCCGGGCGGCGGCTCGGGCCAGCAACCGGGTGGCGTCGGCCTCCCGACCGGCGCGCCGGTGACGGACGTTGCGAAGCTCTGCGACCTGCTCGGTCCCGGGGATTTCGAGGAGGTTGGCATCGCCAGCACGGGCGCCCCGACGGTCAACTCGGACGGGCCCGGATCGGCCTACTGCTCCTACACCGGCGCGCCAGCGGCGAACGGCGGGGTCGAGTTCGACGTGTTCGTCGACGACGACGCCGCGGGGACCTTCCAGACGATCCTCGGCGAGATCGGCAGCGTGGCGCCCGTCGAGATGCCGGGCGTGGACGAGGCGGCGGCATCGGATGGCATCGCGGGCCAGCGGGACCAGCCCGCCTCGATCGTCGTCCGCAAGGGCAAGCTCGTCTTCACCATCGCCGCGCCCGGCGGTCCGAACAACTCGCTCATGCTGGAACAGCTGGCCGCCCTGGTGCTCGCTCGTGGGGCCGGCCTCGCGGGCTAGACTTGGAGGCGCCGGCGGGCCGCCGCCGAGGACGCCAGCTACGAGGTTCTGGATCGCGCGTGTCGGGCAAGGGCAAGACCGTCCACGGTGAGGCCGCCAACGCGGGTCACCGCGTCCTTGCCCCGGACGACGCCGAGGTCGAGGCGTACCTCGAGACGGCGCTGCATGCGCCCGGTCCAGAGCGAACCGCCACGGATCAGCCCGCCGGCGCCCCCCATGGCGTCGTGGTGGTCCTGGACTTCGGGAGCCAGTTCGCGCAGCTGATCGCCCGTCGCGTCCGCGAGCTCCACGTCTACTCGGAGCTGCTGCCGCACGACACGCCCCTCGCCGAGATCGAGCGCCGCGGGGCCAGCGCGATCATCCTCTCCGGCGGCCCCAACTCGGTCTATGACGACGGCGCCCCGAAGCCAGATCCAGCGATCTGGAGCGGCCGCCTCCCGGTCCTCGGGATCTGCTACGGCGCCCAGCTCATGGCCAGCGAGCTCGGAGGCCACGTCCAGCCGACACCGAAGCGGGAGTACGGCCCGGCGACCGTCACGATCGGGACCGAGGACGGCCTGTTCGTGGGGCTCGATCGGACGCAGCCGGTCTGGATGAGCCACGGCGACTCGATCACGGCGCTGCCCGAGGGCTTCTCGGCGACGGCCCAGACCGACTCGACGCCCTACGCGGGTCTCGTGGACCACAAGCGCCACCTCTACGGGATCCAGTTCCATCCGGAGGTCGCGCATACGCCGCGCGGGCGCGACGTCCTCCGCAACTTCGTCGTGGGTGTCGCCGGCGCGAACCCGACCTGGACTTCGGCCGGATTCATCGAATCAACCGTCGCGGACATCCGCCGCCGTGTCGACGAGCACGCAACGAGCGTCGGGTCGGACGGCAAGGTCATCTGCGCCCTGTCGGGCGGCGTGGATTCGGCCGTCGCGGCAGCGCTTGTCCACCGGGCCGTCGGGGATCGCCTGACCTGCATCTACGTCGACCACGGGCTGATGCGGAAGCGCGAGTCGGAGCTCCTGCGGGCGACGTTCGCGCAGAGCCTCGGGATGAACCTCGTCATGGTCGACGCCCGCCGGCGGTTCCTCGAGCGGCTCGCCGGCGTTATCGACCCCGAGCAGAAGCGGAAGATCATCGGGGACGAGTTCATCCGGGTCTTCGAGGAGGAGGCCGAGAAGCTCGGCCGGATCGACTTTCTGACCCAGGGCACGCTCTACCCGGACGTCATCGAGTCAGCCACCTCCGAGTCGAAGGCGGCCCAGAAGATCAAGACCCACCACAACGTCGGCGGCCTGCCCGCGGACCTCCGGTTCAAGCTGATCGAGCCGCTGCGCTACCTGTTCAAGGACGAGGTCCGCGCGGTCGGCCTCGAGCTCGGGCTGCCCGAGGCGATGGTCCATCGCCAGCCGTTCCCCGGGCCGGGGCTCGCGATCCGGATCATCGGCGAGGTCACGGCCGAGCGCCTCGACACCCTTCGCGAGGCGGACTGGATCGTCATCGATGAGATCAAGGCGGCCGGGCTGTACCGCAACGTCTGGCAGTCGTTCGCGATCCTGACCCCGGTCCGCAGCGTGGGCGTGATGGGGGATGGCCGGACGTACGCGAACGTGGTAGCAATTCGTGCTGTGACCTCTGAGGACGGCATGACCGCCGACTGGGCGAAGCTGCCGTACGAGGTCCTTGGCAAGATCAGCAGTCGAATCGTCAATGAGGTTCCGGGGGTCAATCGCGTGGTCTACGACATCTCATCCAAGCCGCCAGCCACGATCGAGTGGGAGTAGCGGACCCATGGGCCCAGCGAAGAAGCAATCGTCCGAAGAGGCGTCGATCTGCCCGTGGTGCTCGGCTGCGGTGCCGGCCGAGGCGTCGCGTTGCCCATCCTGCGGGGCCGCCCTTCGTGACGGCGTCGATGACGAGGTCCCGGGCGTCACCCAGGTCGACCTGGCTGCGACGTCGCGCCTGGCCAGGCTGAAGCCGCCGGGTCGGGTCGCGATGTGGCTCGGCGCTGAGCGGACGACGGAGAACCCGGAGCTCAGCGGGCGGATCGAGCCGCCCTCGGAGGAGGTCCGCAAGGAGATGCTGCGACTCGAGCTCGCGGCGATCGACGCGGAGATCGAGACCAAGCAATCGCTCGCCGAGGCACAGAGCAAGCTTGGGCCTGATGACGGGGCCACGGATGCCGCGGTGGAGGCGCCCGTCGACCCACCCGTCGACCCACCCGTCGACCCGCCGAAGGACGAGGCCGACTGATCTCTCTGCCTCCAGAACCCACGGCGGGGCTCCCGGCACCCGGGCCCTCGTTCCTGCGCGAGCAGGAGCTTCGCGTCCAGGACCGACTGCTGCGGGCGGGCATGAGCCGCCCCTCGACCCCAACCGAGGACTGGTGGACGGCGATCCTGTGGATCGCGGACGACGCCGACCGGCTCGTCTCGTTCGTTGATCTCGCGCCTGCGGCCGGGCCCCCGCCCGAGCCGCCCCTCGCCCGGCTCGGGCCCGCACTCGCCGGCGGGCTCTCGGGATTGATTCTGGAGGACGCGGGCCGGCTCCAGATCCGCCTCGGCTCGGTGGTGCCGCCGGAGTCGCCCGACCGGCCGTGGCGCGCCCCCGCGATCGTTCGGGCGGCGTTCCGGTGGGAGCCAGCGCGCGCCGCCTCGATGCGGCCGAACGATCTGGCGACCGACGTGCTGACGTCGTTTCGACGGGCTGTCGAGGGACTCGGCAAGCGCTAGGTATCCTCGGCGCGTGGGGACATGGCGGGGATCGATGGTGGCGGCCCTCGCCGCGACGCTCGCCCGCCCGGCCTGGTGGTCGATGGCCCTCGCGGCCTTCCTGGTCCGCGGCGGGATCCTTCTCCTGCTCCTTCCGATCCTGACCCTCCCGACGCCCGCAGAGCTCGCATTAGTCCTCTCCCCGACCATCAGCGCGCTCGCGTTCGGCGGTCTCACGCCGGCGGTGTTCCTGGCGATCCTCGGGGTCCTGCTCGTCGCGCTGGTCATGCTGGGCGTCATCGGGCTGACGGGCGCCTGGCTCGATCGAGCGCAGCTCCTGGAGGCGGGCTCCGACGAGGACCTCGAGCTCGGCTGGACCCCGGCCCGGGCGTCCCTGCGCGATGCCCTGGCACTCCGGCTGGCCGCCCACCTGCCGACCCTCGCCGCCGTGGCCTACGCCACGTTCCGCCTGATCGGCGCGACCTACGACGAGCTCCTGTCGCCCGGCGACGCCGCGATCCCGTTGGTCGCCCGAATCGTGGAGCGGGCCCCGGATGCCATCCTCGCCGTCGCCCTGACATGGCTCGCGGGCGAGTCGATCGGCGCGCTGGCGGCCCGGAGAACGGCCGCGGGCTCCAGCTTTCGCGAGGCCCTCGCGCGCTCGGCGCGGCAGCTGGCCGGCCGGCGCGGGCTGGCGACGCTCTGCGTCACGACGCTGGCTGTCGCAACGGTCCTCGTGCCCTTCCTGGTCGTGGCGGCCAGGTCGTGGGCTCACCTTCGCGAGGTCCTCCTGGAGGGCGCGCACCCGGCGCTCATCGGGGCCGCCTTGCTGGTCCTGGTCGCGACCTGGATCCTGGGTCTGGCGACTGCCGGGGCGGCGCTGGCGTGGCGGACCGCCGCCTGGACGGCCGAGGTCGCGCCGGCCGCGAAGCCCGTCGCCGGACGCGGTTCGACCACCCTCGAAGCCGGCCTCGAACCCGCCACCGGTACGGTGGCCGAGGCCTGAAGTACGGGGGCGCGACCGTCACGCGCCCGGAACTCCGAGCGTCGCTACGCTCACGTTGAGGCCGAATCGGCCCCTGTTATGATCCCGCCGGTCGACGCGCCAGGCGCGCCGAAGGCTCCCCCAGACGGAGGCGACCACTCGCCGCATGGACCAGATCTTCACAGCGATCGGCGATGCAATCGGCTCGATCTTCGACAACCCGGTCATCAAGCTGGGCATCCAGCTGGCCGTCATCTACTGGGTGATCCTGTGGCTCGCGGCCTCGTACTGGGCGTTCCGCGACATGCAGGCGCGCAGCGACAATCCCCTCGCGCCGTACTTGGCGGCCGCGTTCGTGATCATCTTCACGCCGATCCTGTTCCCGCTGGCGGTGTTCACCTACCGGATCATCCGGCCGCAGGAGCGGATCGGTGACGTCTACGAGCGCAATCTCGCCGAGGAGGCGATGCTCGCGGAGATCGAGGCGATCCCGCACTGCCCGAGCTGTGATCGGCGCGTCGACGCGGCCTGGATCATCTGCCCCTCGTGCCGAACCCGGCTGAACCGGGTCTGCCCGAACTGCACGCGCCTCGTCGGCCTCGACTGGCCGCTCTGCGCCTGGTGCGGCCGGGAGTTCGAGCGCCACGACCAGCTCGCGGCCAGCTCCGCCTCACCGATCGTGTCGCTGCCCACGCGAGAGGCGCTCCCGTCGGGTGAGTCCACGCTCGAAACCGTGAACGAGCGGATCAGCGCCACCGTGCGGGCCCCGCGCCGCGCCGCCTCGGACCAGCGCGCCGAGGGTTGACCGGGCCCTCCACTTCCGAGGGCGCCGGGCCCTCCGAGGATCTCCCCGCCGACGCGGCCGTCGCACCCCGCGCCCGGGGCCTGACCGAGTTCACCATCGAGGGCCGCCGCGCGCCGGCCCTGTTCGTCGTCGGCTGGCTCGCGATCGTCGTCGCGCTCGGGCTCGCCTCGCTGGCCCTGTTCGGGAGCAGCGGGACCGGGGGCTCGATCTTCTGGCTCCTGACGTTCACCGGGGCCTCCGTCGGCCTCATCCTCCTGGGCGGCTCGCAGAGCCTCGAGCGACGGGCCGCCGGCGCTGCTTACGCCGGGCCGTCCCCGATGCTCGTGCTGCTCGCGGCGGTCGCGGTGACGCAGGTCGCCGGGTTCGCCGTCGGGCTGCCGCTGCAGGCGGTCGGCGCCTCGATCCCGCGCGAGGTCGGGGACCTGCTCGCCGTGTCGATCCAGGCGCTGGTGTTCGTGGGCGTCGTTCGGCTGATGGTCGTGGGGCCGGGCGCGCTGACGTGGCGCGAGATGGGCCTCGTCGGCGACCGCCGAACGGCTGGGCGCGCGGCGCTGGCCGGCGCCATCTACGCCGGGCCGGTGATCTTCGTGACCAGCCTCGTGGCGCTCGCCGCGGTCGCGCTCGTCCAGGTCGTGCCCGAGAGTCCGCTGCCGCCCACAGGGACCGCCGCAGGGCTGCTGGCCCATCTCCTCGCCGGCGCGCTGATCGCACCGATGGCCGAGGAGCTCCTGTTCCGGGGCTTCGCGTTGACGGCCTGGCGACGGACGGCCGGGACGCGAGCCGCGATCGTGCGCTCGTCGGTCGTGTTCGTGCTGGCCCACGTCCTCCTGGTCGGCGGGGATCGCTTCGAGGACGCGCTGAAGCTGGCGTTCGTCGCCGGGGTCGTCCGGATCCCGGTCGCCCTGGCTCTCGGCTGGATCTTCGTCCGGACCGGCTCGCTGTGGGCCTCGATCGGGCTGCATGCCACGTTCAACGGCATCCTCATCACCCTCGCCGAGCTCGGCGCGAACGCAGCCTGATCCGCACCCCGCAAAACGCGTACCCGGTGCGCTGCCCGATGAGCCCCGGGTGAGCGTCCGTTGACCGGCAGGTGAGCCTCCCTCCGTAGTCTCCGTCGTGTCTCCGGGTCCGGATGGCGGGGGGAATCGGCGGGCTTCCGTCGTCCGGGCTCGGGGGCGCCTGACCACTGCATCCCGGAGGTTGCATGCCCAGCCGCGAAGGGCCGATCCCGTTCGAGCTCGCCGTGGCGCGAGGTCGGGCGCTGCGCGAGCTCCCGGCCGCCGAGCGGCCGCGCGAGCGGCTCCAGCTCCGGGGCGCCGCCGGCCTCACGGCGGCCGAGCTCATCGCGCTGCTGTGGGGCTCCGGGACCGCCGGCCGCTCGGCGATCGATGTCGCCACCGAGGCGATCGCCCGCTTCGACGGCCTTTCCGGGCTCGCACGCGCCTCGTCGCTCGAGCTCGAGGCCGTCCCCGGGATCGGGAGCGCCAAGTCGAGCCAGCTCCAGGCGGCCTTCGAGCTCGGCCGCCGGCTGCTCGCGGACTGGCCCGCAGGGCGATGGTCGATCCGGTCGCCGCGGGACGTCGCTGACCGGCTCGTGCTCCAGATGGGCCGCCTCGAGCGTGAGGAGCTCCGGGTCGTCATCCTCAACACCAAGAACGCCGTCCTGCGCGTGGTCACGGCCTACCAGGGCAACGTCAGCGCCTCGCTGGTCCGGGTCGGCGAGCTCTTCCGGGACGCCGTCCGCCTCGATGCCGCCGGGATCATCCTCGTCCACAACCACCCGTCGGGCGACCCGACTCCATCCCCGGACGACCTGCACCTGACCGCGGAGGCGCTCGCGGCGGGCCGCCTCCTCGACATCGACCTGCTGGACCACCTCGTGATCGGCCACGATGCGTATGTCTCGCTTCGCGACCGCGGCGTCAACTTCGATCGCGCCGGGCTGCGGCCGCCGCCCGCCGCCTGACGGGCGATCGGGGACCCGAGGCTATACTGCCGTTCCCGCGCACGAGGCCGCGCGGCAGCGCCCACGATCCAGGGCGCCGCGATCGGCCGCCCAATGATCACCGGCAACAGAGGGGCCCCGCTTCCGAATGCTCGACCGCATCCTCGGCCTGTTCTCCCGTGACATCGGGATCGACCTCGGCACCGCCAACACCCTGGTCCTCGTCCGCGATCGCGGCATCGTGATCAGCGAGCCGTCCGTCGTGGCCATCGAGGCCCGGTCCAAGCGGGTCCTCGCGATCGGTGCAGAGGCGAAGCGGATGATCGGCCGGACGCCCGCGAACATCATCGCGATCCGGCCCCTGCGCGACGGCGTCATCAGCGACTTCGACGTGACCGAGCAGATGATCCGGTACTTCGTGGACAAGGTTCACGATCGGATCGGGCTCCTGCCGCGGCCGCGGATGATCGTCGGGATCCCGTCGGGCGTCACCGAGGTCGAGAAGCGCGCCGTCCTCGACGCTTCCCTAAACGCCGGGGCCCGCTGGGCCCGCCTCATCGAGGAGCCGATGGCCGCCGCGATCGGGGCCGGGCTTCCGGTCAGCGAGCCGTCGGGCAGCCTGATCGTCGACATCGGCGGCGGCACCACCGAGGTCGCGGTCATCAGCCTCGGCGGCATCGTCGTCAGCCGGAGCATCCGGATCGGCGGCGACGAGATGGACCAGGACATCGTCAACTTCGCCCGCCGCGAGTACAACCTCTACCTCGGCGAGCGGACCGCGGAGGACATCAAGATCGCGATCGGCTCCGCCTACCCGGGCGAGTGGGACGCGGGCCGGGTCAACCTCCGGGGCCGCGACCTCCTGACCGGCCTGCCGCGGAGCGTCGAGGTGGGCGCGGACCAGATCCGCGAGGCCATCGAGCCGTCCGTCCAGCAGATCGTCGACACGATCCGCGACACGATCGAGGAGACGCCGCCGGAGCTCGTCGCCGACATCATGGACCAGGGCATCGTGCTCGCCGGGGGCGGCGCGCTGCTCGCGGGCCTCGACCGTCGCGTGGCCGAGCACACCCAGATGCCGGTCCACGTCGCCGACGACCCGCTCACCTGCGTCGTCCGCGGGACCGGCGAGGTGCTCCAGGATCTCGACCGGATGAACCGGGTGCTTGTCACCGAGACGTACTCTCGACCCCTGCGCTAACCCGTCACCCGGCTCCATCCCGGATCCCTGCCCGCGGAGGCTCCTCGCATGAGCGCCCTGCTCGCCACCAAGTCGGCCCGGCGCCAGGCCGCGGCGTACGTCGCGCTCCTGGTCGTCTCGGTCCTGTTGCTGGCCCTGTCGTCGAACCCGCTCGTCCGTGACCTCCAGCACGGCGTCGCCTTCGCGTTCAAGCCGTTCTCCGTCGCGGTCGATGGCGTGGCCGCGAACGTCAACTCGATCTTCACGACGATCGTCGAGATCGACCAGCTCCGACACGAGAACCAGGTCCTCAGGGAGCAGAACGAGCAGCTCGGGGCCGAGGCTCGGACGGCGGAGGAGCTTCGGCGCGAGAACGAGCAGCTCACGGCGCTCCTCCAGCTCCGGAGTGGGCTGGAGTACCAGACGACCTCTGCGACGGTCATCGCGCGGGAATCGAACGACATCCGGCACACGGTCGTCATCGATCGAGGCTCCGTCGATGGGCTCGAGATCGGCGACATCGTCATCACCCGCGGCGGCGCCCTGGCCGGGCGGATCGTCGAGGTCGGTTCGAGCTACGCCCACATCGCGCTCATCAGCGACTCGACGTCCACGGTCATCGGCCAGCTCTCGGCCGCTGGCGTAACGGGCAAGGTCACCGGCACCGGCCAGGAGCGCGGCGAGCTCGTCATGGAGGACGTCGACGCCACCGCCGACGTGACCGACGGCGAGGAGGTCTTCACCGCGGGCATCCAGCTCGGCGGCGGCATCCGCTCGCCCTACCCGAAGGGCCTCCTGATCGGCCGGGTGGTCGACGTCGACCACGACCCGAACGAGGTCGTCCAGACCGTCATCCTGGAGCCCGCCGCGCCGCTCGACCGCCTCGAGTACGTCCTGGTCATCACCGACTACGAGGGCGGCATCACCGGCCCGATCGAGACGGACGTCCCGTGCGAGCCGACCGACGGCGGCACGCTGCCCGACTCCGACCAGCCGTGCGCCTCCGAGGCGCCCTGACCGATCGCGTCCACGCGCAAACCGTTGCGCCTGCGCAGCACTCGCCGCACCCTGGACCGCACCGCAGCCGCTCGTTCCCGTCCACTCCCCACCGAGCCGCCACGGGCGTGGCTCCGGTACCCCGGACTATCTCTGCATTGAGCGGTCCAGCGGCGGGCCGGACCCTTGCCGGGCACACATCCGCGCGCGTATCCGCGCATCGGTCTCAGCTCACCGGAGTCTCGTCTTGCGGCATCGCACCCCGATTGCGATCGCGCTCATCGCGGTCCTCGCGCTCGCCCCCCTCGCCGTCCTTCCGGCGTTCGCCTCGTCGACGGACGCGCCGGGCACGGCGGCCGCGGCCGCGGTCGGTGATCCTGCCGCGACACCGCCGAAGGTCGTCATCGTGGTCGGGGCGACCGAGGGTCACACGGCCGGCTACCGGTCCGACGCCGACAAGATCGCGACCGAGGCGCTGAAGCACACGCCGAACGTCATCAAGCTGTACAGCCCGAACGCCAAGTGGGCCCAGGTCAAAGCCGCGGCCCAGGGCGCCAGCATCTTCGTCTACCTCGGCCACGGCTACGGCTACCCGTCGCCCTATCGGGCCGTCCTCAGCCCCGACGTCCAGAACGGGCTGGGCCTGAACACGCCGACCGGGACCACCGACAGCGACAAGAAGTATTACGGCGAGCAATTCGTCGCCAGCGACATCCGCTTCGCGAAGGACGCCATCGTCCTCCTGAACCACCTCTGCTACTCGGCGGGCTCGTCGGAGAGTGGCGCACCCGAGCCGACGGTCGCCGTCGCGCGGGAGCGGGTCGACAACTTCGCCTCCGGCTTCATCAAGGCCGGCGCGCGGACCGTCATCGCCCAGTCGTGGACGAGCGGCGTCATCTACACGATCAACAGGATCTTCACGAGCGACCAGTCGATCCTCAACGCCTGGGAAGCCGCACCGAACAAGCAGGGCCACGTCCAGCCGTTCATCCCGGCTCGCAACCCGCAGTTCGAGGCCCGCGTTGATCCCGACACGTGGACGACCGGGTACCACAGCTCCATCGTCTCGGCGACGAACCATACGACCACCCAGATCCGCGACGGCGCCGGGGTGGCGCAGACGCTCGCCGACGGC
>JBKKDM010000024.1:0-3322 GCA_046707905.1 Candidatus Limnocylindrales bacterium | reverse complement strand
GTACAGCTATGTCTGACATGAGGGGAATCCGATCGTTGGGCCTTCCACGTTGAAGGCTTGGGAACAGATGTGCACCGTGAGGGAGGCCACATCACTAAACCTATATTATGGGACTCAGCTCATAATGCAAGATGTTTCGGGGTGCAACTTTTACGGCGCCGTCGTGATTGTGGGTGCTCGCCAGCGGCTATCCGCCCCAGACTGCAGAGTTCGCCAAGCACATCCCGCCGGTCACACCGACCATCGCCCCACGCGCTCCCGGTGTTAAATCTGGATGACGCGGCCGACCCGGGACTGGAACGGGAAGTTAACGGGCCGGAAACCCAGCTCCGTTTACTGTGCTGAATCATGGTTTCACCACACTATTCGTAGGAGAAACCATGGAAACCCTCACAGGCACACTCAGCCAAGCCGGCGCTATCCACAAAGTACAGGGCGGCTACATTGGCCTGCCGTCCATGAACGAGCCCGGCTGCGATGCCGCCATCGGGGATTCCCTCTCAAACCCTGGCGGCTCGGCCATCAGCGCCGGGTTCTTCGAGCTCAAAGCGTCGGAGCCCCTGGTGTACGAGTACACCTACGACGAAATGAAGGTGGTGGTGCAGGGCGAGTACATGCTCACCGACCACTCAACAGGGGAAGTGACACACGCCAAGGAGCGCGACGTGCTGTTCTTCCCCAAGGGCACCACGGTCAAGTTTGAGACCCCGGACTATGCCCTGGGTTTCTACACCGGTCACCGCTCCTTCGCGCCGTAGGGCCAACATGCGATCCGCGATCATGACGCCGGCCGCAGGCACTGTACCCGGTCCACGCTTCCGCGGCGTCATCTGTGCGTCGTTCGGCTCAGCAGAGGCCCTCGGGGATCCAGCAACCGGCGGCCGGCCCAGCCGCCACCTGCGTTACGAATCCGCAGCCCCGGAAAACCTCACGCACCTGGAGTCCGTGCTCAACAAAGCATGCGTGGGGGTCCGTCTCGTGCTCGCCGGTCCCCCGGCCCACGTCCATGCAGCCGCGGCAGCAGCTGCAGAATGCGGGCTGCTGGAAGAGGAGGTGACACTCCGATGTGACGAAGACGGGCCCCGCGTCCTCTTTTGCGCTCATTGCCGCACCGCAACGGAAACCGTTCAGGCCGCCGGCTCGGAGGAGGACTGCCCAGGATGCGCCACCACGCTGGCCTTCTCCGGCCACTTTTCCCGGCGTATCGGCGGCTACCTCGGCTACGCAGCACATGCCCAGGAGGCAGCATGACCGCGACGGCTCTCCAGGCCAATGCCCACCCGGCGGTGAAGGGAGGCCTGCAGTTGGCGGTGACGGATGTCAGTGCGCAGACGGGCTCCGTCGCCAGCATCACGTTCCGCGACCCGTCCGGGGCGCCGCTGCCTGAATACGTGCCGGGCAGCCACCTCGTGGTCCAGTGCGGCGACGGCGCCAACGCGTACTCCCTTACCGGTTCAGGCAGAGCCCCCTCGGAATACACCGTCTCCGTCCTGCGGGTCGAAGACGGTGCCGGCGGATCCTTGGCCATGCACCGGCTCTCGGTGGGTGACCGGGTCCGTGTTTCGCGGCCCCGCAGCGCCTTTGCCCCTGCGGCAAAAGCCACGCATCACCTGCTGATTGCGGCAGGAATCGGAATCACGCCGATGCTCTCCCACGCCCGGGCAGCGGCCGAATGGAACACGGCGGCATCACTGATCTACGTACACCGGCCGGGGGAAGGGGCGCATGTCCGGGACGCGAGGGAACTGCTCGGACCGGCCCTCACAGAATGCACGGAGCGCGGCAGCTTCCAGAGGGAACTGACGGAAAGGCTGACGAACCAGAGTCTCGGCACACACCTCTACGTCTGCGGACCCGTTGCTTTCATGGACACGGTACTGGGTCAGGCCCGGGAGCTCGGATGGCCGAAGGGCAGGCTGCATTCAGAACCGTTTGGCGCCGTCGAGCTAGACCAGGGCCAGCCATTCAACGTGAAACTTGCCCGCAGCGGAATCACTGTGGAAGTCCCGGCAGGCGTCTCGCTGCTGGAGACCCTCGAGAAAGCAGGACAAAGTATTCCGAACATGTGCCGCAAAGGCGTCTGCGGCGAATGTGCCGTCCCGGTCCGGCACGGGGCGCCCCAGCACCGGGACCTCTACCTGAGCGACCAGGAAAAGGCCTCGAACACCACCATGATGTGCTGCGTTTCGCGCAGCCTGGACCAGGAATTGGAGTTGGACCTTTGAGCACCAACGTCATCGACAACCGCCCCGAAAGCGCCCTCCTCCCGGAGCGGCTCAGGCGCTTTCCGTTCCCCTTTTCCGGCGACACCTACCGCTACAGCACCAACGTCGAACCCGCCCTCACGGCAGTGCAGACGGAAGCCGGCACCTGGGGCGGCCGCCTCCTGGACGTCGACGAGCACTACCTTCAAGAGCTAAAGGAACGCGACGACGTGCTGACACGGGACCCTACCCGTCTGCAGGTCCTTCCCCACATGCGGCCTGCCGTGTGGGACGCCATCTCCACCCTGCTGCCCATCATGGCGGAGGAACACCCGGGCACCATGTTCTTCCACCGGGAAGGAAATACCTGCCGCTGGCGGAACACCCTGCAGGGACTCGACTTGGAGTTCACCTTCGGCGACGCAGGTTCCTTACCTATGGGTCCCCTGCGGTTCCTGGGCAGCCAAATCCAGGACGATATAGCAGTCCTGGACCAGCGCGAGGATGCGCTCTGGCTCGATGCCGGACTCGTCACGTTCGCTGCCGACTGGTCCTTCGGCTTCGACGTCGGCATGAAGTTCCTCGAAGTCCACGGCCCCGTTCCCCGCGTACACGAAGAACAGATCATAGCCCGGGCCCAGCAATTCCTCATGCGTCTGCAGCCAGGCGAAAAATACCGCAGAACCAACTGGACCATGACAGTCGACCGCCGCCTGGACACGTCCACCGAAACCTACCCCGAATGGGCCCGGGACCGCGCAACAGTCGCCGAAGACCCGGCCATGCCGGACAGGCTCCACCTGCGAGTGGAGGTTCAGCACCTCATCCGCCTCCCCCACTCCGGGGCCGTGCTGTTTTTGGTCCGGACCCACCTCGTGCCACTTTCGGACATTGCCCGGGTACCCGCCTGGCGGGAGAGGCTGGGCCATTTGCTCGCCGAACTCCCTGAGGACATGGCCGAGTACAAAGGCATCAGCCGCTACCGCAAGGCGGCATCGGCCTGGCTGCTGGCCCGCTAACAGGGGCACATAAAACGGAACCGTCGACGGCGGCAGGTCCCGCCGTCGCCCGCTAGCATTACGCGCTGCCCCCCCGGACCGCCCGCGCCACGCCAGCCC
>JBKKDM010000023.1:0-5469 GCA_046707905.1 Candidatus Limnocylindrales bacterium | reverse complement strand
GCGCATGCCCTGGAGCCGCCGGATCTCGGACAGAACGGCACGCAGCTGGCGCACGGCCTCGACGACGTTGCCGGTGCCCGCCTCGCCCTTGGTCCGGATCATCGCGGCGCCCTCGTTGATCCGCCGGAGTGCCTCGCCGAGATTGCGGCAGCCGCACACGAACGGAACCTTGAAGGCGTGCTTGTCGATGTGGTTTGCCTCGTCGGCCGGGGTCAGGACCTCGGACTCGTCGATGTAGTCGACGCCGAGCGCCTCGAGGATCTGGGCCTCGACGAAATGGCCGATCCGGGCCTTCGCCATCACCGGGATTGTGACCGCGATCATGATCCCCTCGATCATCGAGGGATCGGACATGCGGGCAACGCCGCCCGCGGCCCGGATGTCGGACGGCACGCGCTCGAGGGCCATGACGGCCACGGCGCCGGCGTCCTCGGCGATCTTGGCGTGCTCGGGCGTGACGACGTCCATGATGACGCCGCCCTTGAGCATCTGGGCCAGGCCCTTCTTGGTCGTCCAGGTGGACGTCTCTGGGCTCATGTGTTCGTGGAACCTCGGATGTTCGGTGCGTGTCGCCTGCCGATCGCCGGCCCCGGGGTCATGCCCGTTCGGGTCCTCGGGCCGCACGCGCCCGGGCGATTATCGCACGCCGATTTGGACTATCCGAGTAGCGCATCGGTTGTGGATTGGTTCGGCCTTGGTCTCGCCCGCCGTGCGCCACTTCGTGCGCCACTTGGTGCGTCGCGCGTTCCGTTCCGCCCCAGATCAGCGGACGACGGTGCGGACGACCCCCGACATGAGCTTCGTGGCGCGGCGAACGGTGGTCGGCGAGAGGCGGGAGAGCGCATCGACCAGGTCCATAACGTCCTTGTCCTCGAGTCCCTCCAGCAGTCCGACCAGGCGCAGAAAGGTGTCGTCGTCGACCTCGCCGAGCAAGCGCAGGCCTCGCTCCAGCTCGCGCGGCTGGAGCCGTGGGACCAGCCCGACCGCCCGGTCGAACAGCCGAACGAACACGAGGAACGTGGTGAGCCACTCGTGGAGCGCGGCGAGCTCGCGGTCCGCCGGGTGCTGCTTGAGCTCCGCGGCGGCCTCGGTCGCCGTTCGCTCGAGAACGCCGACGATCGGGTCGCCCTCGCGGGACTTGCGCTCCGCGACCACGCGTCCGAACCATCGCCAGTGATCGCCGACCGCCTGGTAGGCGGCACCCGCGGGTCCGCGCCGACCGACCCGTCGCGGCTCCGCGACGCGCTCGATCAGGCCCCACGATTCGGCCTCCGCGAGCGCCAGGCTCGCGGCCCGATGCGACAGGTTCAGCGCCTCGCGGACCTCGCGCTCGGTGAGCGGCTCCTGCCGAGTGAGCAGGTAGGCCTGCACCCGCGCGATCGCGGGAGCGACGCCCCACGAGGCGCCCATCTCGCCCCAGGCGTCGGCCAGGCGGATGCGGATTGCCTCGGCGGATTGCGATGGAGGCGCCGCGTCGGCGACCGGTTCCGGGTTGAGAGGGCGCGCCGCGGAAGATGCGGATGTCACCGCGGAAGGATACCGCAGGCCAAGGAACTTGCCACCTGCGGTTAGCAGATTTAGTCGGCGGATTCTCGCCGGCTACGTCAGCGGCAGCGGGATCCACTCCCCGAGCGCGGCCGCCACCGCGATGAACAGCGGATGGCCCCAATCGATGTCGACCTCGCAGGACGCGAGGCGCTGCGTCCCGGTGAGGATCGCGAACTCGAAGATGAGCTCCTGGCCGTCGAAGGCGACAGGACATTCGCCGGTGAACGGCTTCGATTTGAGGGCCGCGAAGTCGGTCGCCGCCATCGCGGCATTCAGCGCCGACATGTTCACCGGCGTGACGGCGCCAAGGTCGTTGGGCGGCTTGGCGGAGCTGCGGACACGCCCGTCGCGCTCGAGGATGACGCTGCTGTCGCAGGCGCCTTCCGGGCACATACCACCACGCAGCTGCACGGTCATCAGGGGCCCGGTCCCGGGGACGATCTCGTTGGTGGCCGCCGAATTGCAGGCGCCGAACGTCGCGGCGAGCGCGACGATGGAGAGGAGCATTGCCAATCGGATCAGCCGGGCCCGAAGGCGCATGCGGAGGGAGATCATCCGGCGCTCGGGGGGCCGAGCCAGCGTTGGGTGCATGGCCCGCGAGACGATCCCCCGGCGTCGCCGGTTCCACGGGCTCGCGTGGCTATCCTCACCCGCGTGACGGTCCTTCGATCGCGCATCGATCCGGCGAGCGACGATGCCCGCGCGAACGTTGAGCGGATGACCGAGCTGGTCCGCGACCTGCGCGAGCGAACAGCGGCCGTCAGCGATCGCGGCGCTGGTGGCGACGACAAGTCCATCGCCCGCCATCGGGAGCGCGGCAAGCTGCCGGTTCGCGAGCGCATCGACCACCTCCTCGACCCGGGGTCGGCCTTCCTCGAGCTCTCCGCCCTCGCCGCGGACGGCCTGTACGACGATGAGGCTCCGAGCGCCGGGATCGTGACCGGCGTCGGCCGGATCGAGAACACGATGTGCGTGATCGTGGCCAACGACGCCACGGTCAAGGGCGGGACGTACTACCCGATGACCGTCAAGAAGCACCTCCGCGCGCAGGAGATCGCGCTCGAGAACCGGCTGCCGTGCGTGTACCTAGTCGACAGTGGCGGCGCGTTCCTGCCGCTGCAGGCTGACGTGTTTCCGGATCGCGAACACTTCGGCCGGATCTTCTACAACCAGGCCCGGATGTCGGCGGCCGCCATCCCGCAGGTCGCGCTCGTGATGGGCTCGTCGACCGCCGGCGGGGCCTACGTCCCCGCGATGTCCGACGAGACGGTGATTGTCAAAGGCACCGGCACGATCTTCCTCGGCGGCCCGCCGCTGGTGAAGGCCGCGACGGGTGAAGAGGTCTCGGCAGAGGATCTCGGGGGCGCGGAGGTGCACGCCCGCGTCTCGGGCGTTGCGGATCATGAGGCGCTCGACGACGAGCACGCCATCGCCCTCGGTCGATCGATCGTCCGACACCTCGAACGGAAAGCACCCAGCCCGCCGTGGGATCGCCACGCCCCGGAGGAGCCGGCCGTCTCGGCCTGGGGCGACGCTGGGGCGGCGCACCTGTACGCCGCCATCAGCGGCGACACCCGCCGGTCCGTGCCGGTTCGCGAGCTCATCGCCCGGCTCGTCGACGGCTCCAGATTCCACGAGTTCAAGCCGCTCTACGGTGAGACGCTGGTCACCGGCTTCGCCCACATCGACGGCTGGCCCGTGGCGATCCTCGCCAACGACGGGATCCTGTTCAGCCAGTCGGCGCTCAAGGGCGCCCACTTCATCGAGCTGGCCTGCCAGCGCCGGATTCCACTGGTGTTCCTCCAGAACATCACGGGGTTCATGGTCGGGCGGGAGTACGAGGCCGGCGGCATCGCGAAGGACGGGGCCAAGCTCGTGACCGCCGTCGCGACCGCTGCCGTTCCCAAGTTCACGGTGCTGATCGGCGGCAGCTTCGGGGCGGGAAACTACGCGATGGCCGGTCGGGCGTACCAGCCGCGCTTCCTCTGGACCTGGCCGAACTCCCGCATCTCCGTGATGGGCGGCCAGCAGGCCGCGCGGGTCCTCTCCACGGTTCGCGAGTCGTCGCTCGAGGGCGGTCGTTGGCGAACCGAGGCGGAGCGCGAGGCCTTCGAGGCGCCGATCCTCGAGACGTACGAGCGCGAGGGCTCGCCGTACTTCTCGACCGCGCGGCTGTGGGACGACGGCATCATCGACCCGCTGGACACTCGGCGGGTCCTCTCGATCGGGCTGGAGGCTGCCCTCCACGCGCCCATCCCGGAGACGAAGTTCGGCGTGTTCCGGATGTGAGCATCAACGAGCAGGCGGCCAAGGGGTTCGCCGCGCAGGCGGACGCGTACGAGCGCGGGCGACCCGAGCACTCCAGCGAGAGTGTTGAGCTGCTCGCGCGCGAGCTGGGTTTCGGGCCCGGATCACGGGTGGTGGACCTGGGCGCCGGCACGGGGAAGCTGACGCGCCAGCTCGTCGCGACGGGCGCCGAGGTGATCGCCGTGGAGCCGATCCCCGAGATGCGGGCGCACCTCGAGGCGGCCCTGCCGCAGGTCGAGGCGCTCGGCGGGACGGCCGAGGACCTGCCGCTCGCGAACCACTCGGTCGATGCCGTCCTCGTCGCGCAGGCATTTCACTGGTTCGATGCGCTCCGGGCGCTGAGCGAGATTCGCCGCGTGCTCCGGCCAGGTGGCGGGCTCGGGCTCATCTGGCAGGCGCGGGACGCCTCGGTGCCGTGGGTGGCCCGGCTCAACGAGATCATCGACGCGGCCGACGACGGCCATCCCCGCTTCCGAAGCGGCGCCTGGCGCGCGGCCTTCGAAGACACAGCCCTCTTCGGGCCTCTCGAGGAGGCGACGCTCCACTCCGTCCAGCGCGCCTCGCCGGAGGCGATCGTCGATCGGGTGACCTCGATCAGCTACATCGCCGCGATGACCGACGAGCAGCGCGAGCCGGTCCTGGCGGACGTCCGCCGGTTGCTCTCAACGGACCCCGCGACCGCCGGTGTGCAGACCATCGAGCTGCCGCACGTGGTCCACGTCTATTGGTCTCGTCCCACGCCGGTGCCCGCGGGCCCGTCGACCGGGCTCCTCCTGTCGGTCAACACCTCGCTGGGCGGCGTCCCCAAGCGACCGATCGGCGCCGGCCGGATGGGCTGGCGCGGCGTCGACGGCGACCGACATCGCCAGCCCGAGCCGATGCACGGCACCGTCGCCCAGGCCGCCTGCCTTCTCGCGTTCGAGGCGATCGAGCGCATCCGCGCCGACGGCCACCAGGCGTTCCCCGGGGCCTACGGCGAAAACCTCACCATCGCCGGGCTGGAGTGGGGCGGCCTCCGCCATGGCGACCGACTCCGGATCGGGGACCACGGTCCGCTTCTGGAGCTAACCGACTACGCCACCCCGTGCGACACCCAGGCCCAGTGGTTCGTCGGGGGAAGAACGGGGCGGATCTCGCACCGGAAGCACCCCGAGGATGCCCGCTGGTACGCCCGCGTCGTCGAGGAAGGCCGAGTCGGGCCCGGTGACCGCGTGCACCACATCCGAGCGGCTTGACCGCTGCGGCCCGAGTGGAGCCGGGGCGTCCCGATCGATTTCGGTCTGGTTTACGAAGCTGCAATGTCAGCTGACTGACCAGACATCTATGTCGTCCTGTTCGCGCAACCCGGCGGCGCCACGGGCGCCTTCGACACCCATCACAACGCGTTCGTGGTCCCGGTCGCGGCCAGCAATCTGACCGCGACGCCGCGCTCGCAATCCGTCACAAGCGCCGTTCCGGCGACGGTGACGGCGAGAGCGGTCTTGCCGCGGATACCCGGTATCTCGGCGAGATCGAGTTCCAGAACGGCGGCGGAACGTCGATCGGCAACACGATCGTGGCGGTCAACCCCTAGCACCACCCGACGGTCGCCACGCGACCGACACGACAACGAAC
>JBKKDM010000022.1:0-41589 GCA_046707905.1 Candidatus Limnocylindrales bacterium | reverse complement strand
CCCCCGAACGGCCCGGCCCCGACGCCCGCGCCCGCGGCGATCGACGCCAGTCCCACGGCGACGCCGATGCCCGCCACGGCTCCAGCCGTCGCGAGCAGCGCCTCCGACGGCCAGCCGAGCGGCGAGTACTGGCGCGGGCCGCCGCGCGCGCCCCAGCGGATGAGCGTCGCCGCGAGCAGGGCGGCGGTGATCCGGACGCCCAGAATCGTGGCGGACGGGAGTGGGTCGGCGAGGAGTGCCGCGGCGACCAGCGCCACGGCCAGCCCGATCGGTGCGGCGCCGGACTCGCGCGTCGACACCGCGACGACGGCGCCGGCGCAGATCGCGAGGACGATCGCGATCAGCGCCAGGTTCATGTGTTTGGGCTGGCGACCGGGAGGGGTGTCGCGCCGGGTGCGGCGGTGGAGTCGAGCTCCGGATGCTCGGGCGTCGGCAGGACGCCGAAGGCATCGATCGGCCAGTAGCGCAGCCAGGCCCGGCCGATCACGTGCGAGACCTCGATGGGCCCGAAGCTACGCGAATCCGCGGAGTTCTGGCGGTTGTCCCCCATCACCAGGAGCTGCCCGTCCGGGATGATCCACTCGGTGGCGCCCCCGGGCTGCGGGTCCGTCGTCTGGGCCTCATCGCCCGGCTCGCCGCCGTCGGTGTTGATGTACGGCTCGTCCAGTGCGATGTCGTTCACGTAGACGTTCCCGTTCCGCAGCTCGACGGTGTCCTTGGGCAGGCCGATGATCCGCTTGATGAACGGCACGCTCCCCGCGGGCGACCACGACTCCGGCGGGTCGAAGACGATGATGTCGCCGCGGTTGTAGGGCGCCCAGCGCGGCGTCAGCTTGTCGACGAGGACGTACTGGTCCTGGAGGAGGGTGACCTCCATGGAGCTCTGCTGAACCCGGTACGGCTGAGCGACGAACGTCTGGATCCCCAGGAAGATGAGGACGGTGAGGACGAGCGTCTCGACGACCTCGAAGAGGCAGCCGAGAGCAGGGCGTTGACTCACCGGGGGGATCGCTGGCTCACTGGTCGGGGAGTATACGGGCGGGGCCCGTGCTAGACTCCGGCCCGGTCCGGAGCGGGCCTGTCGAGTCGTGGGCTGAGCCCCGTCGATCGAGTCGCCCGGCCATGGCAAACCCCGAGGAAATCCGCACCTGCGACGCCCTGCCCATCGGCGTCCGTGCCCGGAACACAACCTGGAGGACCCACGGCCCCAATGGATGCGACCACGCTCCAACTGATCATCCTGCCCGCCGGCTTGATTGCGGTGCTGTTCGCGGTCTACCTGGCACGGGACGTGCTGGCGCGCGATACCGGGACCCAGGCGATGCAGGACGTCGCCGGCACCATCTTCGAGGGCGCGGTCGCCTTCATCCGACGCCAGTACACGACGATCGGCATCCTCGCAGTCGTCGGCGCGGTGGTCATCGGGGGCGTCATCACGTTCTTCGAGACGAAGGAGGTCGCCGAGACTGACATCTTCGGGCTCGATCTGGGGTGGCGCACCGCTCTTGCATTCCTCGTCGGCGCGATCTGTTCGATGGCGTCGGGGATCATCGGCATGTACATCAGCGTCAAGGCCAACGTCCGAACCGCAGCCGCTGCCAGGCGGAGCCTCGTCGAGGCCGTCCAGGTCGCGATGCGCGGGGGTGCCGTCTCCGGCTTCCTCGTCGTCGCCCTGTCGCTCCTCGGCGTCTACGGCATCTTCAGCCTCTTCGGCGGCCTTGATGGCGGCCAGGCAACGAAGGACGCGCCGTTCCTGATCGTGGGGTTCGGCTTCGGCGCCTCGTTCGTGGCCCTCTTCGCCCAGCTGGGCGGCGGCATCTATACCAAGGCCGCTGACGTTGGGTCCGACCTCGTCGGCAAGGTGGAGAAGGGCATTCCCGAGGACGATCCGCGGAACGCGGGTGTCGTCGCGGATCTCGTTGGCGACAACGTCGGCGACTGCGCCGGCCGTGGTGCGGACCTGTTCGAGTCCACCGCCGCCGAGAACATCGGCGCCATGATCCTTGGCGTCGGCGTCTTCACGATCGCCGACGCTGCCGGCTGGCCCAACCCGGCCGCCTGGATCTTCTTCCCGCTCGTGATCCGCGCCTTCGGGCTCCTGTCGACGATCGTGGCGATCTTCTTCGTCCGCGGCAAGGAGACCGAGGACCCGATGAACATGCTCAATCGGGGCTACTGGGTCACGACGATCCTGTCGGTCGTTGCCCTGCTGGTCACCACGAACATCATGCTGCAGACCAACGGCAACGCGCCCTCCGGCGTACCGGTCTGGCTGTACTTCTTCGGCGCCGGGGTCGTCGGCCTGGCAACGAGCGTGGCCTTCGTCTACATCACCCAGTTCTACACGGCCGGGTCCTTCCGGCCCGTCCGCGAGATCGCGGAGGCATCGAAGACGGGCCCGGCGACGAACATCATCTCGGGCACCGCGGTCGGCTACGAGACGACCTTCGTGACCGCGATCACGATCAGCGTCGCCCTATTCGCCAGCCATTGGCTCGGGACGCAGGCAGGGATCGTCAACGCCGAGGGCCGCGACGTCGGCGGTATCTTCGGGACGGCGGTCGCGACCATGGCGATGCTCATGACCACCGCCTACATCCTTGCGATGGATACGTTCGGCCCGATCACCGACAACGCCGGCGGCATCGCCGAGTTCAGTCGCGCCGAGGCCGGTGCGCGCGAGATCACGGACCGTCTCGACGCGGTCGGCAACACGACAAAGGCCCTCACGAAGGGCTACGCGATCGCCTCGGCATCACTCGCCGCGTTCCTCCTGTTCAGCGCCTACATCGACAAGGTCAATCTCATCGAAGCCCGCCGAATCCTGGCCGGCGTCCCCGGGGCTGCCCTCATCGAGTCCGTCAACCTGGCCAACATCAATGTCTTCATCGCCGCCCTGATCGGCGCGATGCTCGTCTACTTCTTCAGCTCGCTCGCGATCCGCGCGGTCGGCAAGACGGCCCAGTCGATCATCGTCGAGGTCCGCCGCCAGTTCCGGGAGATGCCCGGGATCATGGATTACACCCAGCGACCGGACTACGCCCGCGTGGTCGACATCACCACGAAGGCGGCCCTGCGCGAGATGATCGCCCCGGGCATCGTGGCCGTGGCCACGCCGATCGCCGTCGGCCTCCTGCTCGGCGCCGAGGCGGTTGCCGGGATGCTCATGGTCGGAACGATCGCGGGCGTCATGCTCGCCACCGTCCTCAACAACGGCGGCGGTGCGTGGGACAACGCCAAGAAGTACATCGAGTCCGGCAACCTCAAGGACGACGACGGGAACGTCCTCGGCAAGGGTTCCGATGCCCATGCTGCGGCCGTCGTCGGCGACACGGTCGGCGATCCCTTCAAGGACACCGCCGGCCCGTCGCTGCACGTCCTCGTGAAGCTCCTCGCGACCATCACGCTGGTCCTCGCCCCACTGTTCATTCGGTAGCGGGGCACCTTCAAGGCTTCTGGCGGATCCCGTGCAATCGGCCGCCGGAACGCCTGGAGTTCCATCCGTCGGAGGAGCGACCACTCGTGGGTCGCTCCTTCATCATTTGGTGCGCCACGTGGTCCACAAGGCGGAGGAGTCGATCAAATCCCGACGTCCGGGCGCTTTCCTCCGTTCTATGGAACGCCGGCTGATCCAGCCATGCAACAGCGCCTGAGATGGACCAACAGCTCGTTCAGGCGATCGTTCTTGGGATCGTGCAGGGGCTCACGGAGTTCCTGCCGATCTCGAGCTCCGGGCACCTGATCGTCGTCCCGGCCCTCCTGGGCTGGGACGATCCGTTCATCGAGAGCCTCGCGTTCAGCGTGATGCTCCATGTCGCGACGTTGGGTGCGCTGCTGATCTACTTCGCCCGCGACTGGGTCCGGCTGATCCCGGCCGGGCTCGCGGCGCTCCGGGATCGCTCTTTCAAGGACGATCCGGACCGGCGCCTCGCGTGGCTGCTTGCCGTGACCACCGTGCCGGCCGTCATCGTCGGGCTGGCGCTCGACGACCTCATCGAGACGGCCTTCCGAGAGCCCCGGCTCGTAGCGATGATGCTCGTGGCGGGCGCCGTCATCCTGTGGCTGGCGGACCGTGTCGGGTCTCGCTCCCGTGGCATGGACCAGCTCACGTTCCGGTCCGCACTTGGAATCGGCGCGGCCCAGGCGCTGGCCCTCATCCCTGGCGTGAGCCGCTCGGGGATCTCGATCTCGGCCGGGCTGTTTGCGGGCCTCGATCGCGAGGCCGCCGCGCGCTTCGCGTTCCTCATGGCAACGCCGATCACCGCCGGCGCCGGCATCTGGGAGGCCCGCAAGATCCTCGCCGGGGAGGCCGGCGTCGACCTGCCGCTGGTGCCGCTCCTGGCGGGCATGCTCGCCTCGCTGATCGCGGGTCTTTTCGCGATCGCGTTCGTCATGCGCTACCTGCGCTCGCATGGCGTCGGGATCTTCGTCGCGTATCGGCTCGGGCTCGCAGCCCTCGTCGTGGTCGCCTGGCTGGGTTTGTGGGACCGCTAGCGCCGTGGAGGTGATGAAGCAGCTCCGCCAGCGCGCGATCCGCGACCTGGTCGAGCAGCGCCCGATCCACACGCAGCAGGAGCTGGCCGCCGCCCTCCGCGAGCGCGGCTTCCGTGCCACGCAGGCGACCATCAGCCGCGACGTCGCCGAGCTGGGGCTCGGCAAGGCCACCCGAGAGGGCCGCCAGGCCTACGTCCTCCCGCCGCGCCTCCGCGACGCCGACGTCTCCGGGGAGGACCGCCTTCGACGCCTGCTCTCGGACGTGCCGGTGGAGTTCCGGATCGCCAATCTCCTCCTGGTCATCAAGACCCTTCCGGGCTCGGCGCACGCCGTCGCAGCCGCCCTGGACCGGACGCGCTGGCCGGAGATCGTTGGCTCCCTAGCCGGCGACGATACGGTCTTTGTGGCCACGGCCGACCGCCCCTCGCTGCGCCGCCTCCGCGATCGATTGGTCAGCCTCGCCGGCTCACACTGATCGGCCCCATCAATCACGATCCGGAGTGGTCATTCCAGCGAGCGCTCGGCGTTCGATGACACCGCCTTTGACACCCCTCCGGGGCCGCAGTAGGCTACCCGCCGACTCGGACTCCAGCCCGCCCAACAAGACTTCGCGGGGCTGGGGTTCTTCCTTTATCGGGGATCGAGAATCCAATGAACAACAAGCCAACCTACATCTCCAAGGACGGGCTCGAGAAGCTCCGCCGTGAGCTCGAGGAGATGGTCTCGCTCCGCCGCCCGGAGATCGCGCAGCGGATCCACGACGCGAAGGAGCACGGCGACCTCTCCGAGAACGCCGAGTACGAGGACGCCAAGAACGAGCAGGCGTTTGTCGAGGGCCGAATCCAGACCCTCGAGGCGCTCATCAAGAACGCCACCCTGATCGACGAGCACCACTCGAACGATCACGTCCAGATCGGCTCGACCGTGAAGGTCTCGGGGCCGGACGGCAGCCAGTCGTTCATGATCGTCGGGTCGACCGAGGCCAAGCCCGCCGAGGGACGGATCAGCAACGAGAGCCCTGTCGGGCGCGCGCTGCTCGGCCGCAAGAAGGGCGAGAGCATCACCGTGTCCGTGCCCGCAGGCGATCTCGACTACAAGATCGTCTCCATCACCTAAAGGCTCGCCGAGATGGAGTGGGCCGACGAGCTGGCGGCCCAGGTCTCGGGTCCGCAGGTCGTCAACGATTCGAAGACGCCGTCGGGGACGGTCCACGTGGGCAGCCTCCGCGGGCCCGTCATCCTCGACGTCATCACTCGCGCGTTGCGCGCCGCCGGGCACGAGACCACGCTCCTCTACGGCGTCGATGACCTCGACCCCATGGACGCCCAGGCGCTCCTCACGCCCGACGCCATCGAAACGGCGATGGGCCGCCCCCTGGCCCACATCCAGGACCAGGAGGACGACGGGCACGCCTCGTACGCGCGGCACCACGCCCAGCGCTTCATCGACACGTTCGCCGGGCTCGGCGTGTACCCGGACCGCTACTACTGGATGTCCGAGCACTACGCAGCCGGCGACATGGACCCGTACATCCGAACGGCGCTCGGCGAGGCGGCCGTGGTGCGCGAGGTCTACCAGCGGGTCGCGAACGTCCGGCATCCGGATACCTGGCACCCGGTCTCGGTGATCTGCCCGAACTGCGGGCGCGTCGGCACCACGATCGTGACGCAGTGGGACGGCGAGAAGGTCTTCTTCGAGTGCCGGCCAGACCTGGTCACGTGGGCCAAGGGCTGCGGGGTCAGCGGCTGGGTCTCGCCGTTCGGCGGCGCGGCCAAGCTGCCGTGGAACCTCGAGTGGGCGGCGCAGTGGTCGCTGTTCGGCGTGACGATCGAGCCGAACGGCAAGGACCTCGCGACCGCGGGCGGCTCCCGCGACCGCTCCGAGGCGATCGCGCGCGAGGTGTTCGAGCGCGAGCCGCCCATCAACATCCCGTACGAGTTCCTGAACATCGGCGGCAAGAAGATGTCCACCTCGAAGGGACTCGGGGCGTCGGCGACGCAGATGACCGAGGTCGTGCCGCCGGAGCAGCTCCGGTTGCTCTTCCTCCGGCCCCGCCCGAATCACGCCATCGAGTTCGACCCCTTCGGGACGGACGCGATCCCGCGCCTCTTCGACGAGTTCGACCGGCTCGGTGACGCCGTCGCCGGCCGCGACGTGAAGGGCGACCTGCCGCAGGGCTTCGCGAATGTCTTCCGGTACTCGCTGCTGGACCCCGAGGCCGACGTCGACGCCGAGGCGGCCCGCCACCGCTTCCCGTTCTCGCACCTCGCGACCCTCATCCAGATCCCGGGTGTCGACGTCAAGACGATCGCCCGCGACGAGAAGGGCGGCGACCTCGACGAGGTCGAGCTGGCGAGCCTCGAGCGTCGGATCCTCGCGGCCCGGGCCTGGCTCGACACCTTCGCCCCCGAGGACGCCAAGATCACGGTCCAGCCCTCGCTGCCCGAGGCCGCCGGCGCGCTCGATGACATGGACCGCCACTTGCTGGGCGCCCTCGTGGAGCGGGCGGATGAGCTGGTGAAGACGTCTCGCAACGCGGACGGCGAGGCCTGGCAGGCGGCGATCTTCGAAACCGCGACCGAGGGTGGGCTGAAGGCGGGCCGCGCGTTCCGCGCGATCTACCTCGCCTTCCTCGGGCGCCCGAACGGGCCACGGGCCGGATGGCTCCTCGCCAAGCTCGAGCCGGAGTTCGTCATGACGCGCCTGCGAGAGGCCGCGGCGGGCGCCACACTCCGGGCATGAGCGTCGGGCTGCAACGGCTTCGGGAGGACTCGGACGCCGTCCGCAAGGGTGCGATCGACAAGGGCGAGGATCCGTCCATCGTTGATGCGGCCCTCGCCGCCGATGCACGCCGGCGCGAGCTCCAGGGCGAGGCCGACGGCCTTCGGGCGCAGCGCAACACGGCATCGAAGTCGATCGGCGAGTCGATCAAGGCCGGCGCCACGCCGGATGGCCCGGAGGTGGCCGCGCTCCGCGCGAAGTCGACGGAGATCGGCAGCCGGCTGACCGCCATCGAGACGGAGCTCAACGAGCGCGAGAAGGAGGTCGACGAGCTTCTCCTGCGCATCCCGAACCCCGCCGACCCCGACGTGCCGATCGGCGGCGAGGACTCTAACGTCACCGTCCGAACGTGGGGCGAGGTGCTGCCGCGGGTCATGCCGCTGCAGGGCGAGGTCGGCGCGGATGCCGTGCCCGGTGGCGCAACGTGGGAGCGCAAGCCTCACTGGGAGCTCGCGGAGTCACTCGACATCATCGACAACGTCCGTGGCGCGAAGATTGCCGGCTCGGGCTTCCCGGTCTACAAGGGCCTCGGCGCGAGGCTGGAGCGGAGCCTGATCGCGTGGTTCATGGACACGCTCTCGGACGAGTTCGGGTTCACCGAGGTCTGGCCGCCGGTCGTCGTGAACGAGGACAGCGCGCGCGGGACCGGGCAGATCCCCGACAAGGAAGACCAGATGTACGTCGTCACGCGCGACAACCTGTACCTGGTCCCGACCGCCGAGGTGCCCGTCACGAACCTCCACCGTGACGAGATCCTGGAGCCCGCCGAGCTCCCGATCCGGTACTGCGCCTACACGCCGTGCTTCCGCCGCGAGGCCGGCGCGGCCGGCAAGGACACCCGAGGAATCCTCCGGGTCCACCAGTTCGACAAGGTCGAGATGGTCCTGTTCGAGAAGCCCGAAGCGTCCGCCGGGGCGCTCGAGTGGATGACCAGCTGCGCCGAGGCGATCCTGCAGCGACTCGGGCTGGCCTACCGGGTCCTCCTGATGTCGACGAAGGAGATGGGCTTCGTCCAGGCCAAGAAGTACGATCTCGAGGTCTGGTCGCCCGGCGTCGAGCGCTGGCTGGAGGTCAGCTCGTGCTCGAACTTCCGCGACTACCAGGCGCGACGGATGGCGATCCGCCACCGACCCGAGGCCGGCGCGAAGCCGGAGCTCGTCCACACCCTGAACGGCTCGGCGCTCGGCATGGCCCGCACGGTCGCCGCGATCATCGAGACCTACCAGCGCCCGGACGGCAACATTGATGTGCCCGAGGTGCTGCAGCGGTATCTCCGGGTCCCCGTCATCGAGGCGCGGACCTGACGGTCGGGCCGATGGCCGTTGATATCCTCACCGGCGGAGAGGTGCCGGAGCGGTTGAACGGTCCTGTCTTGAAAACAGGCGCACGAAAGTGCCGTGGGTTCGAATCCCACCCTCTCCGCCACGCCCTGGCCGCTCCACCGCGTTTACCCGGGATCGGCCAGTGCAGGGTGTTCCTCGAGCTGGAGGTGGCGACGTGAGGGCGGCCGCTGGAACAGGCCTGGTCGCCATCTTGCTCTTCCTTGCCGGGTGCTCCTTGTTCGGAACTCGAACATTCGGGTTCGCGTTTCCGGCCGAAGGCAACCGCGATGCTTTGCCGGTCCTCCTGACCGACGCGACCGGGACGGTCGTCGACGTGGATGCGGCGGCCGATTTCCAGGCGGTCATCGACGAGGGCATCGCGACGATCAACGCGAATTCGAATGCCGTGGTGATCCACTGGATTGGCGGCGCCTGCGACGCCAGCGTGGCGATCAACGCCACGGGAAACGGCGTCGTGGATTTCGCGGTGGTCACCACCGTCAAGCCCGGAGATTGCGACGCGATCGGGATCCCGCGGGCCGTACTCATCCAGCTCGCACAGCCCGCCGACATGTCGAGGATCTCGGTCCGCTTCGAGCCTTGATTTTGGCCTGCTGGTGCACGCCGATCGAGCAGCCCGCTACCCTTCGAGCGGTGAGCCTTCCGTGTCCCCACTTCTCGACCGCGATGGCCGACCTGCCCGACGCGGCGACCGAGTGCCCCACCTGCGTCGAGCTCGGCTCGACCTGGGTCCATCTGCGGCAGTGCCTCGTCTGCGGCAGGACCGGCTGCTGCGACAACAGCCCGAACCGCCACGCGACGACCCACTCGAACGAGACCGGGCACGCCCTGATCCAGTCGGCGCAGCCCGGCGAGAAGTGGGCATGGTGCTACCCGGACAACGCGTTCTTCATCCCCGGCGACGAGGGCGGCTGGGCGCTCTTCGAGGAATAGCCCGCGGCGCAGCGGCGCCTACAGGTCACGCGCTGACGATGCGCTCCACGATCTCCTGCGCGCGTTCCGGCGTCGCGTACGAGCTCTGCGTTCCCTGTCGAGTCACGCTGTCGGACGCGCACGCGATCCCGAGTTGAACGGCTTGGCTGTCGTCGAGCCCTGACGCCAGCCCGAAGGCGAACGCACCAACGAAAGCATCGCCAGCACCGGTGGAGTCGACGGCCTTCACGGGCGTGGCGGACACGCGATCGACGCCATTCGCCCCGACCACCGCCGCCCCGCGCTCCCCGAGTGTCACCACGATCCGGGGGCCAAGCCGCTCCGCGCACGCGATCAGCGCCGGATCGTCCTCGAGGTCGATCGCGCCGCCGGCGACGAGCGCGAGCTCGTGCTCGTTGGGAATGAGCCAATCCGCAAGGGCGAGGAGCTCGGGGTCGAGAGGCGCAGCCGGCGCGGGGTTCAGGATCGTCGTGGCCCCCACCGCCCGCGCGGCGCGGAAGGCCGCGAGCGTGGCGCGTTGCGGGATCTCGAGCTGTCCGATGACGACCTTGAGGCCCGACATCGATCGGACGGCCTCGGCCGCCGCGTCCGGGTCGACTCGATCGTTCGCGCCGGCCACGACGATGATCCGGTTCTGGCCGTCGGCCTCGACCCAGATCGGCGCGACGCCGCTCGAGCCGTCGACGCGCGCGACGTGCCTGGCATCGACGCCCTGTCGCTCGAGGTTCTCGAACGTCATCGCCGCGTAGACGTCGTCGCCCAGGGCGCCGACCATCGAAACCCTGGCGCCGAGGCGCGCCGCCATCACGGCCTGGTTCGCGCCCTTGCCGCCGAAGCCCATCTGGAAGTCATCGCCGATGAGGGTCTCGCCCGCGTTCGGCACGCGTTGCGTGTACACGATCAGGTCGATGTTCAGGCTGCCGACGACGGCGATGACGGGGTTCGCGTTCTCGAGCGCCACTCGCACCTCCGGGGTTCGCGGTGATTCTCACACCCGGGAGGCGAGAGGTTTTCGCCAACGATCACCACCGGGCACCTAACGGCTCGACTGCGGTCACGTCTTGGAGGCAAACGACCAGGACGCTCGTCGGGCGGCCGTATTCGTGCTCTGATCGCGCTATTCCTCGACGCAGACCACCCCTCCGGGAGTCTGTTGAAGCCTCGACGCGTCGTTAACTTGCCGCGGGAGACCGTTAGCGAACTCGCTCCCGTTCAGCTCCAGGACCGGCAGCCACAGGGCGTTCGGGGCGTACGCTTCCGGTGATGGAACTTCGCCAGGTTCCCGAGCCTCCCCGCGCCGGGCCGCGGTGTGCGCACGAGCCCGAGGTCATCGCCGCTCCCTCGGGAGAAGCATGCGAGGAATGCGGCTCGACGTTCAACCTTCGCCTCTGTGCGACATGCGGCCACGTCGGCTGCTGCGAATCGCAGGCCGGCCACGGCCGCGTTCACGCGCTCGCCCAGCAGCACCCCGTGATCCTGCAGATGCCCGCGGGCAATGGCTTCACCTGGTGCTACGCGGAGAACCGCTACGTCTGACGGCGACCGGTTGACGCGTTTCGCGTCGAATGCCTAGACTCCGCCCCTAATCGAATACGGGCGATGAACGGGACGAGTACCCGTCGAGCGTTGGCAGAGAGACCCGGTGGCTGGTGGAAACCGGGGCGACGACGGCGGCGAATGGACCCGGGAGCCTCCGGACCGAACGAGCAGTGGCGAGAGCCGCAGGCGCAAGTAGGCTCCGGCGCAGAGCGCCAGCGTTAGCGGGTAGCGCCGATCGATCGTCGATGACGATCCGCCGGTCAGGAAAGTGCGGCATCGCCGAATGAGGGTGGCACCGCGGAAGGCTCGGCCTTTCGTCCCGGATGGACGAGAGGTCGTTTTGATTCACCGGAGGCGCCGCACGTGACCACCACCGATCCGCTCAGCCTGACGCAGGCGAAGCGGCTCGCCTCGAACGCGGACACGCTGCTCCTGCGCGCCACCCGCTCGGCCGACCTGGAGACACCGATCGGCGCTTTCCTTCGCCTCGACGACGGCACGACCCCCGCGTATCTGCTCGAGTCCGTGGAGGGCGGCGAGCGCCTGGGTCGGTACTCGTTCCTCGGGATCGGGCCGCGGCGGCTGCTCGAGATCCGCGACGGCAGGGCGACGATCCAGGAGCGCCCGGTCACCATCGATCGCTACGACCCCGAGCTCCCGTCGAAGACGGTGGATGCGCCGGATCCGTTGAACGCGCTGCGGCAGTTCGTCGGCCGGCGGCGCGTCCAGCCGACCGAGGGCATGCCCCGCTTCACCGGCGGCGCCGTCGGCGCACTGTCGTACGACGCGGTCTCGATCTTCGAGCCGTCCGTCCCGATGCCCGAGGCCGACCCGGTCGGGGTCCCGACGGCGGCGTTCATCGAGACGGACCTCGTCCTCGTGTTCGACCACCTGACCCACACGCTGTCGGCGATCGCGTCGCTGCACACCGAGACCCCGGACCTCGAGGGCCGGTACCGGATCGCGGAGGAGGCGATCTTCGAGGCGCTGGAGCGGACGTCGCGGCCATCAGCCTCGGAGCTGGCGGGCCCCAATGGCACCGCCCAAGCCGCTCAAGCCGCTCAAGCCGCCCGGCGCCCTGGCGATGATCCCACTGTCATCACCAACGGCACCCTCGATTCCAACCGCCGTTCCTCGGCATTGGTAGCCGACGCGTCGCTCGGCCGGGATGAGTACGTTCGGGCCGTCGAGACCGCCAAGGACGCGATCGCCGCCGGCGAGGCGATCCAGGTCGTGCTGGCGCGGCGCCAGTCGTTCGACCTCCCGCTCGACCCCGCCACGGGCAGGCAGCTCGATGGGATCGGGCTGTATCGAAGCCTGCGCCGCGTCAACCCGAGCCCGTACCTATTCTTCGTCCGCGTGCCCGCGTTCGAGGTCGTCGGGGCGAGCCCGGAGCTGCTCGTCCAGGTCGACGGCGACAAGCTCACCACCCACCCCATCGCCGGCACGCGCCCCCGTGGCGCCACGCCGGCCGAGGACCAGATCCTGGCCGAGCAGCTTCAGCGGGACCCCAAGGAGCGCGCGGAGCACGTGATGCTCGTGGACCTCGGGCGCAACGACCTGGGCCGCGTTTCGCGCCCCGGAACGGTGACCGTCAGCAAGTACATGGACGTCGAGAAGTACAGCCACGTCCTGCACCTCGTGTCGCACGTGGAGGGCAAGCTCAAGCCGGACGCCGACGCGCTCGACGCGCTGCGGGCGGTCTTCCCCGCGGGCACGCTGTCGGGCGCGCCGAAGGTCCGCGCGATGCAGCTGATCGCGGCGGCGGAGAACGAGCGTCGCGGGCTCTACGGCGGCGCGGTCGGCTATCTGGGCTACGACGGGAACATGGACACCGCGATCACGATCCGGTCCGCGGTCCTGCGCGAGGGCCGTGCGCACGTCCACACGGGAGCGGGGATCGTCGCGGGCTCCGTGCCGGCGAAGGAATTCGAGGAGACCGAGCACAAGGCCGCGGCGCTGCGTCGGGCCATCGAGGAGGCCGTCGCGCCGACCGGTCGCCGCCAGGGCTCCCGCGCCGATACGGAGACCGGCGTTGCCGCCGGCGAGCCGGACCGATGATTCTCGTGATCGACAACTACGACTCGTTCACGTTCAACCTCGTCCAGGCGCTCCAGGCCGCGGGGGCCGACGTGCGGGTCATCCGGAACGACGCGATCGATCGACCGGGGATCGAAGGGCTCGCGGACGACGAGGCTGCCGACCTCCGGGGGATCGTCATCTCGCCGGGCCCGAGCGATCCCGACCACGCGGGCGTCTCGATGGACGCGGTCCGCGTCGCGACCGAACGCGAGATCCCGCTCCTCGGCGTCTGCCTCGGCATGCAGTCGATGGCCCAGGCGTACGGCGGCTCGATCGTCCGGGCGCCGACGCTCGTGCACGGCGAGGCAGCCGCGGTCACCCACGACGGCGCGGGCCTGCTCGAGGGCATGCCGCCCGAGTTCATGGCCGCGCGCTACCACTCGCTGTGCGTCGACCCGGCGACGCTCCCGCCGGAGCTCCGCGTGACCGCGATGAGCGAGGAGGACCAGGTCGTGATGGGCCTGCGGCACGTCTCGCTGCCGATGGAAGGCGTCCAATTCCATCCGGAGAGCGTGCTGACGCCCGACGGGCCCCACCTGCTCGCGAACTTCCTGCGGCTCGCCGGCGAGGGCGAGGCCTCCAGGCTCGATGCGGTGTCCGGGTCGTTCGCGACCGCGGGCATGGCCGAGGCGGGGGTGGTGGCGACTCCTGCGGATGCCGCGCCTGGCGCGGCCGCGTCCGCGGCGACGACCGAGGTCGAGGAGCGATGAGCGACGCAGTTCGCGCCGCGCTGGCCGCGATCGTCGAGGGCCAGACCCTGTCGATGGACGAGGCCCGAAACGCGATGGGCGCGGTCATGGACGGTGAGGCCACCGCGGCCCAGCTCGCGGCGCTGCTGATGGGACTGCGAATGCGTGGCGAGACCGTGGAGGAGCTGGCCGGGTTCGCCTCGGCCATGCGCGAGCGGGTCCTCCGCGTGGATGCGCCCGAGGGAACGGTCGATGTCGTCGGCACCGGCGGCGACGGCTCGAACACCTTCAACATCTCGACCGCCTCGGCGCTCGTCGTCGCCTCCACCGGCGTGCCGGTCGCCAAGCACGGCAATCGCGCGATCACGTCCCTGTGCGGATCGGCCGACGTGCTGGACGCGCTCGGGGTTCGAATGGACCACACCGCCGAGTCGGCGGCCGTGGCCCTTCGCGAGCACGGGTTCGCGTTCCTGTTCGCGATCAACTTCCACCCCGCGATGAAGCACGCTGGCCCGACGCGCCGCGAGATCGGCGTTCGGACGGCATTCAACCTCCTCGGGCCCCTCACGAATCCCGCGGGAGCGCGTCGGGCGCTGCTCGGGGTCGGGGATCCCGCCGCCGCCGCGAAGATCGCGGAGGTCGCGGCACTGCTCGGGACCGACCGCACGATGGTCGTCCATGGCGCGGGCGTCGACGAGCTGCCGCTCGACGGCACGGGGCAGGTCCACGACGTGACCAGCGGGTCGATGCTGTCGTTCACGGTCGAAATCGAAGGGCTGGGCCTGGGTCACGCACCGATGTCGGCGCTGGCCGGCGGGACGGCCGCGGACAACGCGGCGATTCTTGAATCGATCTTCGCTGGCGAGACGGGTCCGCGGCGGGACGTGGTGCTGCTGAACGCCGGAGCGGCGCTGGTCGTCGCCGGGGTCGCCGATGGATTCGCCGACGGCATCGCCGCCGCGCGAGACGCGATCGACCGCGGCCTGCCGCGCGACCTCCTCGCTCGCCTCCGTGCCGAGCGCCAGGCCGCCGAGGCCGCCACGGCCCAGGGAGCCGATTCGGCTGCCGCCGGAGTGCCAGCGTGACGATCCTCGAGGGGCCGCGACCGGCTCGTGCGCCCAAGCCTCGCGGCGCTGGCGGGCGCGGCGGCGTGGTGCGCGAGATCGCCGATCGCCGCCTGGCCGAGCTGGGGCCTGCACTCGACGCAATGACCGACGCCGAGCTCACGCGGAAGCTGGCGGCCGCCCCGACGCCGCGGCCGTTCGCTGCGGCCCTCGCCGATCCGGGCCTGCACCTGATCGCGGAGATCAAGCGCCGCTCGCCGTCGGCCGGAGCCATCGCCGGGCCGCGGGAGGACATCGTCGCGCGCGCCCGTTCCTACGAGGCCGGAGGCGCCGCCGCGATCTCCGTGCTCTGCGAGCCGCATTCGTTCGGCGGCTCCGTCGAGGACATGGCGCTGGTGCGCCGATCGATCGCCCTGCCCGTCCTCGCGAAGGAGTTCGTCGTCCACCGCCGGCAGCTGGCGATCCTTCGATCGGAGGGCGCCGATGCGGTGCTCCTCCTCGCGGTCCTCCACCCGAGCAAGGTGCTCGCGGGTCTCGTCGCCGAAGCGCTCGATCTCGGGCTCGAGCCGCTGGTCGAAGCCCATGACGAGCGGGAGCTCGAGGCCTCGCTCGCCACGCGGGCTCGCGTGATCGGCATCAACAACCGGGACCTGCGGACCCTGAAGGTCGACCCCGAGGCAGCCAGTCGCATGCGCGAGCTGATCCCGGAGGATCGACTCGCCATTGCCGAGTCCGGCGTCCGCGACGCATCGACCATCCGCGGCTGGCGGGCGCTCGGCTTCGACGCCGCGCTCGTCGGCGAGACGCTGGTCCGCGCCGGTGACCCGACGGCGACGGTTCGCGCCTTCGTGGCGGCCGGCAGGCTGCCCGACGACCCGGTCGAGGCGGCCCGCGCGCCGTTCGTGAAGATCTGCGGGATCGTCTACGAGGCCGGCGTGGAGGCGGCGGTCCGTGCCGGCGTCGATGCGATCGGGCTCAACCTTGTCCCCGGGACGCCGCGCGCCCTGGAGCTCTCCGAGGCGGTCAAGCTCGCTGCGCACGCACGTCGGATCGCGCCCGCGGGTCAGGTCCCGCTGATCGTGCCCATCACGGTCGATCGATCGGCGGATGACCTCCGCATGATCGCGGCGGCGCTCGATGCCGACGCCATCCAGCTCAGCGGCGACGAGCCGGCAAGCCTCCTCGCCCACCTGGATCGGCCGGCCTGGAAGGTCATCCACCTGCCGCCGGCCGAGGATGCACCGGGTGCCCCCTCGAACGGCGCCCGCCCGCCCGCGAAGACCGCCGCGCAGGCGCTTGGTGCGGCCAACCGCTTCATCAGCGCCGGCGCCCAGCGCATCCTGCTCGACACGTCCGGCGGTCAGCACCCGGGCGGGACCGGCCGCCGTGCGGACCCGCACGCCGTGGCCTCGGTCGCGCGCGAGATCGAGGTGACGCTCGCGGGCGGCCTCGATCCGATGCACGTCGGGCACGCGCTGCGGATGTCGGCCGCGGTCGGCGTCGACGTCGCCTCCGGCGTCGAGGCGCCGCGCGTCCAGAGCGAGCGGCCTCGCAAGGACGCGCTGAAGGTCGCGCTGTTCGCGAAGCGCGCGCGCCAGGCGCGTATCGACCGTCCGAACCTCCCGACCCGCCCGACGCCAGTCAACGCCGGACTCCTCGACGCCGATGCCAAGGGTTGGTGGGGCGCCGAGCGCAGCTTCGGTGGCCGGTACGTCCCCGAGACATTGATGGGCGCGCTCGTCGAGCTCGAGGATGCGTACGCGGCGATCCGCCACGACCCGCGCTACTGGGCAGAGTTGCGCGAGCTGCTCTCGACGTTCGTCGGTCGACCGACACCGATCTACCGAGCGGATCGCCTCGCGGCGTTCATCCTCGACCGGGCGCGCGGGGCAGCCACCGGGGCGCAGGTGCCGGCGAGCCTGGGGCTGTACCTCAAGCGCGAGGACGTCGCACACACCGGGGCCCACAAGATCAACAACGCCCTCGGGCAGGCCCTTCTCACGCAACGCCTCGGCAAGACCCGGGTGATCGCCGAGACCGGCGCCGGCCAGCACGGCGTCGCGACCGCGACCGCCTGCGCGCTCCTCGGCCTGCCGTGCGTCGTCTACATGGGCGCCGAGGACATCGAGCGGCAGCAGCCGAACGTGCTCCGGATGCACGCTCTCGGGGCCGAGGTCCGGCCGGTTCACTCCGGCAGCGCGACGCTCAAGGACGCGATCAACGAGGCGATGCGCGACTGGGTCACGAACGTCCGGACGACCCACTACGTGCTCGGGTCGGCCATGGGCCCGCATCCGTACCCGACGATCGTCCGCGACCTCCAGCGGCGGATCGGCGACGAGGCGGCGGTCCAGCTGCTTCGCGCGGAAGGCCGCCTGCCGGATCTGGCCGTCGCCTGCGTCGGTGGCGGCTCGAACGCGATCGGGCTGCTCCAGCGGTTCATCGCGGAGCCGGCGACCCGGATCGCGGTGGCCGAGGCGGCCGGCGATGGCATCGCGACCGGCCGGCACGCCGCGGCCCTCGCCGGCGGCACGCCAGGCATCCTGCACGGGACTCGGTCGATGATGCTCCAGGACCGCGACGGGCAGGTCGTCGAGGCGGTCTCGGCGTCCGCGGGCCTCGACTATCCCGGCGTCGGACCGCAGCTGTCCGGGCTCTTCGAGGCGGGTCGACTCGAGCTCGCGGCCTCGACCGACGATGATGCCTTCGCGGCGATGGCCTTCACCGCCGAGACGGAAGGGATCCTGCCCGCGCTCGAGACGGCCCACGCGATCGCGGCGCTGCCGCGGCTGCTTGCGGGGGTGGAAGGGAGTGGCGCGGCGTACCCGAAGGATGCCCTCGTGCTCCTCGGATTCAGCGGGCGGGGCGACAAGGACCTCGCGTCGTTCGGGAAGTGGCGTGAACGATCCGGCCAGGCCTCGGCCGCAGGGACCGGCGGATGAGCGACACCGGCCGATGAGCGATACCGCGGGTGGCGACCGCATCAGGGCGGTTTTCGAGGCAGCCCGCCGCGAAGGCCGGACCGCGCTGGTCCCGTATGTTGTCGCGGGCTACCCCGACGCGGACACGAGCTACGAGGCCGCCCTCGCGTGCATCGACGGCGGCGCCGATGTCCTCGAGGTTGGGCTGCCGTACTCCGACCCGCTCGCCGATGGTGCGACCCTCCAGCGAGCATCGGCCGCGGCGCTCAAGGCCGGCGCAACGTTCGACGGCTCCATCGAGCTCGTCCGGCGGATCGCCGAATCTCGCCCTCGTGTCCCGCTCGTGCCCATGTGCTACGCGAACCAGGTCATCGGCGGCGGCGACGGAGCGGCCGCGGCCCGCAGGCTCGCCGAGGCCGGGGCGGCCGGGATCATCGTCGCCGACCTCACGCCCGACGAGGGCGGCCCATTCGAAGCCGTCGCCGCCGAGGCGGGTCTCGCGGTCGTCTACCTCGTGGCGCCGACCACCCCCGTCGAGCGGCGCCGGATGATCGCCGAGCGCTCCGGGGGCTTCCTGTATTGCGTCTCGCTCGTCGGCGTCACCGGAGCGCGCACCAGCCTGCCGACCGACGTCGCCAAGCTCGTCCGGGACGTGCGGGCAGTCTCACCCGTGCCGGTCTGCGTCGGCTTCGGGGTGAGCACCCCGGCCCATGTCAGGGCCCTCGCCAAGGCAGGCGCGGACGGGGTGATCGTCGCCTCCGCCCTCGTCGATGCGCTCGGAGAGGACGGCCGCGACGTCGCTGCGCTGGCGAAGCTGGTCCGGAGCCTTCGGGAGGCCGGCGCTACCCTCGCCGCGTGACTCCGACGTCCGGCGGGAAGCAGGCCCGCCTCGAGGTCGTCATCGAGGCCGGCGACAAGAAGGTCTTCGCCTCCGCGGTCGACTGGCCGGGCTGGTCGCGCTCCGCGAAGACGCGCGAGGAGGCCATCGAGCGGCTCCTGGAGTACGCCCCGCGCTACGCCCCGGTCGCGAAGCTGGCCGGGCTCGACTTCCCGGACGCCTTCGACGTCGACGTCGCACAGCGGCTGCCGGGCGGCTCCGGCACCGACTTCGGCGTCCCGAGCCGGATCCACGAGCCCGACACGCGGCCCGTGACTGCCACGGAGGCCGAGCGTTTGGCCGCCTTGGTCGCGGCCGCCTGGACGACGTTTGATCGCGTCGCCGGCGGCGCGCCGGCGGAGCTCCGCAAGGGACCGCGCGGGGGCGGCCGCGACCGCGACAAGATGGTCGGCCACGTCGTCGAGGCCGACTGGTACTACGCCCGCGAGCTCGTCATCAAGGGCAAAGCGCCGCAGCCCGGCGACCGAGCAGCGGTTGAGGCGAGCCGGGAAGCCGTGCTGGAGGTCCTCGGCCGCCCCTCGGACGGCAAGCCACTCGCGGATCGAACCTGGACCCAGCGGTACGCCGCGCGCCGCATCGCCTGGCACGCCCTCGACCACGCCTGGGAGATCGAGGATCGCTCGGAATGAGTGCGCCTCGGCTCGATCGAGTCGACCGTCTGCGCGGCCTGGGCCGCTGGGACGAGGCCCTCGACGCGGCCGGCGACGACCCGCTCCTCCGGGCCGACGTGCTGAACGAGCAAGCGCTCTTCGCCGGATCTGCAACGGCCAGAACCGCCGCGTCCAGGGAGCTGGACCGAGTCGAGTCGCGCCTCGAGGCGGGACGCGGCCGCGTGCTCCATGCGGCGTTCCTCGTCGACCGGGCTCGTGAGGACCCGCGTGAGCTGGCCCACTTCGAGGCGGCGCTCGCGGCCGCTGAACGTGCCGCCGACCCGCTGCTGCGCGGCTGGGCGAGATTCTGGATCGGGATCGTCCACCAGGTCGTCCGGGGCGACGACGGTACCGCCGTGCCGCACTTCGAGGCGGCCTACGCCGCGGAAGTGGAGGGCAGCAAGCTCCTGGCGTCGTATGCGGTCCGCCACCTGGCGTTCGCCTGGGACAACGCGGGCTGACATGACGAAGCGTGGCGCGGCTTCGAGGAATCGGTGGCCCTGCGCCGGGCCGAGCGATTCTGGCCGGGCGTCGCCGCCGGCCTGCTCACGCTCGCCGAGGTCGCCCGGGAGCGTGGCCGCATCCGGGAGGCGAGGCGCTACCTGCGCCAGTCGAAGGCGGCGGCGAAGCGAAGCGGCGCAACGACGTTCCTCGTCCTGGCCGAGGCATTCGAGGCCGGCTTCGACGAGCAGGCCGCGGAGGCGGTCGACTAGTCCGACGGCGCGTCGAGCAACGGTCCAGGAGGATCCGGCGGACTGTCTCGTTCGGTTGTGATCAACGGCCGAACGGGAGCTCGAGGCCGGACGTCGACCAGCCGACGGCGCGTGCTGCCTCGGCGAAGAGGTCCGCGGGCGTCCGGCCGCCGTCGAGCAGCTCGCCGAGAGCGGTCGCCCCATCGGCCTTCGAGAGCTTCGTGCCGTCCGGGCGGCGGATGAGCGGGTGGTGGGCGAACGTCGGCGCCTTCTCTCGGCCCAGGAGCTGCCCCAGCCGGATCTGGGCGGGCGTCGCCTCGAGGAGATCCTCGCCCCGCACGACAAGGTCGACCCCGTGGCGCATGTCGTCGACGACCACGCAGAAGGCGTAGCTCCAGTTGCCATTGCGATCTCGGACGAGGAGGTCGCCCTCGCCCGCGACCGCGCCGGCTCGCGGTCCGACGAGGAGGTCCTCCCAGGCCTCGTCGCCGGCACCCAGCGCGACGCGCAGCCCGAGGTCCGGAGGTGGATCGAGCGCCCGGGAGCGACAGCCGCTCGGGCAGCCGGGCCCGGACCACGGGCGACCGTTGGCCTCGCGCCACGCGCCGAACGTCGAGCGCGAGCACTCGCAGCCGTAGACATCCGTGACGATCGACAGCTGCGCGACCGCGGCGTCGTACGCGGGGCCATTGTCGCTCTGGCGGTACGACGAGCGCCCCGCGCGAAGGTCGTCGGTCGACGGCTCGTCCGCCGCGATGCCGAGCCGGTCGAGGTCGTCGACCAGGGCAGCCTCGTACTCGGGCCGGCAGCGCTGGCGGTCGTGGTCCTCGATTCGGAGGAGGACGCGCGCCCCGAAGCGGCGGGCGAGGCCCCAGGCGTAGATCGCGTTGGCGAGGTGGCCGAGGTGGAGGCGCCCCGTCGGCGCCGGTGCGAACCGCGTCGCCGCGAAGCGCGTCGTCTCGTCGTCCGCGACGAAATCCGCGGTCACGCGCTCGGTGGCTCGGCCGGGCCTTCCTCGTCACGGCGAAGGCGGTCCCGCTCGGCGGACTCGAGCGCGCGGGCAGAGGCGATGAGCCGCCGGAAGATCGACAGGAGGTCGGCCTGGGGCGTCGGGCCCGAGTTCGCGATCGAGACGCGCAGCAGGACCTCGCGCTCTCGCTCGCGGTCGCGCACGTAGCGCCGCCCGATTGCAAGCTTCTCGTGGCCGATCGCGCGCACGAGCTCGTTGCGCTCGTTGATCAACGCGACGATCCGGCGGTCGAGCTCGTCGATCTCCGTCCGGAGCCGGGCCAGCTCTGGGCTCGACCGGCCACCGCGAGGGCCACTGCGACCCCTACCACCACCGCCACACCCGCCGGCCCGACTCGCCGTCATCCGCCCGCCGAGCCGTCGAGATGCCGGGCGAGGAAGTCCAGCGCCTCGGAGTACCCGGCCGCGCCCTTGCCGACGACCGAGGTGAGCGCGAGGTCCTCGAGGTAGTTCACCGACCGGAACGGCTCTCGCTTCGACGGGTCGGTGAGATGGACCTCGACGAACGGCCGGTCGACCGCCAGCAGCGCGTCGCGAAGCGCCACGGAGGTGTGCGTGAGTCCCGCGGCGTTGACGAGGGCGCCGTCGAAGTCCCGCTCGTGCAGCCGGTCGATGAGCTCGCCCTCGTGGTTCGACTGGAAGAAGACGATCGTGAGCCCAAGGTCGAGGGCGCGCCGGCTGATGTGGGTGTGGACCTGGTCGAGGGTCTCGCTGCCGTAGAGGTCGGGCTCGCGCGTCCCGAGGAGGTTGAGGTTCGGGCCCTGGAGGACGAGGATCCGGCTCATCGGGCGGACGCTGCGGCGACGGCCGCGCCTCGGCCGGCGAGCACGGTGGCTGCGACATCGCGCACGAGTGCCAACGGAACCTCCTTGTCGATCGTGTGACCGTCGGCGGTGGGAAGGACCCAGCGCAGCGCGCCGCCCTCGTGCTTCTTGTCTGCGGCGAGGTGGTCGAGGACGACGTCGAGATCGAGCCGGAGCGGCGCGATCCCCAGGTCCAGCCGGTCGAGCAGTCGCTCGATCCGGTCGGCGCGCTCCTGCGGCGTGGCTGCGCGCGCGACGCCGAGCCGTGTGGCGGCGCGAAGGCCATACGCGACCGCTTCGCCGTGGAGGAGGTCGCGGAAGCCGGCGGCCGCCTCGACCGCGTGCCCCAGCGAGTGCCCGAGGTTCAGTGCCATTCGCGCGCCCGCCTCCTTCTCGTCCGCCAGGACGACCTCGACCTTCGCCCAGGCCGCTCGCTCGACGGCCTCGGCCAGCGCGCCGGAGTCGGTGGCTGACACATCGCCGGCGGCGATCGCCGCGCCCTCGGCTTCTAGGGCCTGGAACAGCCGCTCGTCGCCCAGTGCGGCCATCTTGACGGCCTCGGCGAGGGCCGCGCGCCGCTGCCGCACGTCGAGGGTTGCGAGAACCGAGATGTCGGCGACGATCGCCGCGGGCTGGTGGAACGCACCGACGAGATTCTTGCCCTCGGACAGGTCGACGCCGGTCTTGCCGCCGATCGAGGAATCGAGCTGCGCGACCAGGGTCGTCGGGACCTGGATGAAGGGCACGCCGCGCAGGTAGGTCGCGGCCAGGAACCCCGCGGTGTCGCCGAGGGCGCCCCCGCCGACGGCGACCAGGGACTCGCGGCGTTCGACCCGGAGCCGGGCCAGCTCGCTGGCGGCGGTCTCGACGATCGACAGCTGCTTCGCGGCCTCGCCCTGCGGCAGCATCACCCGCTCCACCGGCCAGCCGAGGCCCGCAAGGTCGCCGCTCAACCGGGATCCCACGGCACCCCAGGCACCCGGCTCGGAGACGATGATCGCCCGACGCGCACCGAGGTCGCGCAGCGCGGCGTCCACCTCGGGCGCGAGGATGCCGTCGCCGATGACCAGCGTCCCGAGCCTTGTCTCGGCCCGGAGCAGTACCGTGCCGGCCCTCGCGGGAGCTTTCACCACCGCATCCACCGCATCCACGACCGACGCCATCTCGGCGACGCCGGGGACCCGAGTCGCGGCGGCGTAGAACCGGCTGCGGGTGCTCGCGAGGTCGCGGACGGCGCCCATCGGGTCGCGGCCGGCTACGAGCGGGCGCACGATCAGGGAGCGGCGGAGCCGCTGCGCGACGACCTCCGGGCGGACGTCGAGCCAGATGGGTCGCCGGCCGCGGAAGAGGCGCCAGCGGTTGCGCGGGTCGACGATTCCGCCGCCGCCCGGCGCGATGACCCGAGTCAGCTTCCCGGACGGATCCGGCTCGCCGAGCGCCCCGATCGCGGCCCGCTCGCGCTTCCTGAAGCCCGCCTCCCCCTCGCGCTCGAAGATCTCCGGGATCCGGGCGCCCGCCGTGGCCTCGATCTCTTCGTCGAGATCGACGAACGTCGCGCCGTGGCGCGAAGCCACGCGCCGCCCGATCGCCGTCTTGCCGCTCCCGGGCAGGCCGACGACGACGAGCTCCATCAGCCGCGCTCCATCAGTCGTCGCCGCCGCTGCCGACCGCGGCCGCTTCCTCGCCGGCCGGAGCGCCGCCGGCCCCATCCCCAGGAGCTGACCGCGATCGCGAGCGCGAGCGCGCGAGCCGGTCACGCCACCGCGTCATGGATTCACGGACCTCGTCGATCGAGTCGCCGCCCGTCTTCTCGAGCACGAACTGCGCGAGCGTGAGCAGCACCATCGCCTCGCCGACGACCCCCGCCGCGGGCACCACGGAGATGTCGGAGCGCTCGTAATGGGCTTTCTCGACCGCCTCGCCGGTGAGGAGGTCGGCGGACGGCAGCGGCCGAGCGAGCGTCGAGATCGGCTTCACGGCGCCGCGGACGACGATCGGCTCGCCGTTCGAGATGCCGGCGGTCAGGCCCCCGGCGTTGTTCGATCGATGGATCCAGCGACCGCCCTCGCCACGGCCCTCGATGACGTCGTGGACCTCCGACCCGAAGCGGCGCGTCTGCTCGAACCCGAGCCCCAGCTCGACGCCCTTCACGATGTTGATGCTCATGACCGCGGCGGCCAGGGCGGCATCGAGCCGCCGGTCCCACTGGATGTAGCTGCCGAGCCCGATCGGGACGCCCGTCGCGACGACCTCGAAAACGCCGCCGATGGTGTCGCCGCGCTCCCGCGCCTCGTCGATCCGGGCGATCATCCGGGCCTCCGCGTCGGGGTCCGGGCAGCGCAGCGGGGAAGCGTCCGCGTCCTCGCGGGAGCGCGTCGCGTTCGCCGGGTCGAGCGCGACGCCGCCAACCTCGGCGGTGAAGGACCAGACGTCGATGCCGAGCTCCCGCAGAAACGCGCGCGCGACACCGCCCGCGGCCACCCGGGCCGCGGTCTCGCGCGCGGATGCGCGCTCAAGCACGTTCCGGACGTCGTCATGGCCGTACTTGAGCGCGCCGGCGAGGTCGCCGTGACCGGGTCGCACCCGCGTCACCGGCGTGGCCTTCTTGTTTCCATCCGCCGCGGCGGAGGCGAGGGCCGCCGCGTCCTCGTCGGACAGCGGCTCGACCTGCATCACCGAGGTCCAGTTCTCGAAGTCGCGGTTGGCGACGAGGAGCAGGATCGGCGACCCCAGCGTGCGGCCGTGCCGCACCCCCGCGACGATGCGCGCCTGATCGTGCTCGATCTGCTGTCGTGCCCCGCGGCCGTAGCCGCGCTGGCGCCGCGCCAGGTCGACCGCGAGATCCGCCGCCGTCAGCGTGAGGCCCGCCGGCACGCCCTCGACGATCGCACCGAGGGTCTCCCCGTGGGACTCGCCCGCGGTCAGGAACCGGAAGCGCTCAGCCACGCGTGGGGCCGCTCATGCCGTCGCGCTGCCTGCCGTCGCCGAGCCGGGCCGTTGGTTGGTCGAGCCGCTCAGGCGCTGACGACGGCCGCAGCGTCGCCCGTCACCTCGATGCCGGCGGGTTCGCCCTCGGCAGACAGGACGCCCTGGGCGCGCGCGCCCGCGAGGGCCTCGCTCATGACCTCCAGCGGGGCCGCCTGACCGGTCCAGAGCGCGAACGCGGCGGCGCCCTGGTGAAGCAGCATCGTCTCGCCATCGAGCGCGACCGCACCGGCGGACTCCGCATCGCGGAGCAGCCGCGTCCGGTTGTAGATGAGGTCGAGCACGAGCAGGTCACCCGTCAGGACCTCTGCCGGGACCGGAGAGACGTCGTCGTTGAGCCCGATCGAGGTCGCGTTGATGAGAACCTTCGTCTTCGCCAGCTCCGCTTCGATGATCGACTCGTGCCAGGGCATCGCCTTCAGGTCCATGTGCGCGGCGCTCTTGGCGAAGTACCGCACGAGGCCCTCGCCGCGGTGGAGGTGGCGATTGAAGACGACGATTCGCTGGAAGCCGGCCCGGATCAGGCCGTAGACCACGGCGCGAGAGCCGCCGCCGGCGCCCAGAACGACCGCGGCCCGCGGCATTTTCTGCCGCCCGACGAGCTTGTCGAGGGCGACCACGAAGCCGGGCACGTCGGTGTTGTGCCCGACGAGCCGCCGGCCCTCGCGGGTGAGCGTGTTGACCGCGCCGGTGGCCTGGGCCTCCTCGGTCAGCTTGTCGATGAGCGGCACGACCCGCTCCTTGTGGGGGATCGTGACGTTGGCGCCGAGGAAGCCGTCGCCGCGGACCTCCTCGATCGCCTCCGGAAGGACGATCGGCGCGCGGTCCCAGAGCTCGTAGCGGGCGGCGATGCCCGCCGCGTCGAACGCGGCCTGCTGCATGGCGCCCGACAGGGAGTGGGCGACCGGATGGCCGATGAGGACGACCCGCTTGGTCATGATCGGATCCTTTCGAGGTCGGCGAAGAACGTTGGATACGAGATCGCGACGCTGTCGGCGCCGCGGATGGTGGTGCTTCCAGAGGCGATGAGGCCGGCAATGGCGAACGTCAGCGCGAGCCGATGGTCGCCGAGGCTGTCGATCGTGGTTCCGCGCAGCTCGGACGGGCCTTCGATCACGATGTCGTCGCCGTCTGCGGTGATTCTCGCACCCAGGCGCGAGAGCCCCTCGACGATGCCGGCGATCCGGTCCGACTCCTTGTGCCGCAGCTCGCCCGCGCCGCGGATCACGGTCCCCCCGCAGGCCTGCGTGGCCGCGAGGCAGAGCACCGGGATCTCGTCGATGGCGGCGGCCGTCTCGGCGGCCGAGATGTCGATGCCCTCCAGGTCGGACGTCTCGACGAGCAGGTCCGCGACGGGCTCGCCAATGCCGTCGTCCGGCTCGCCCGGCTCCTCGATGGAGGCGCCCATCCGCCGCAGCAGGTCGATCACCGCTCGCCGGGTCGGGTTCACGCCGACGCTCTCGAGTCGCAGCTCGGCATCGGGGTGGATCGCGGCGGCAACGAGCCAGAAGGCCGCCGCCGACGGATCGCCGGGGACGACCTGGTCGACTGGACGGACCGACGCCACGCCGTCGACCTCGATGACGTTCGCGCCGTCCACCCCGGCCGAAGCGCGGACACGCACGCCACGCGCGCGGAGCATCCGCTCTGTGTGGTCGCGCGTCGCGATGGGCTCCCGCACCACCGTCGTCCCTTCGGCCGCGAGGCCGGCAAGCAGGATCGCGGACTTGACCTGGGCCGAGGCGACCGGTGTCGTCCAATCGAGCGCGTGCAGCGGGCTGCGCCCGGCAACGCGGACCGGCGGTCGGGTGCCATCGCCACCCGAGCCCTCGACACCGGCACCCATCGCGCGCAGCGGCTCGATGATCCGGGCCATCGGGCGGCTCCGCAGCGATTCGTCTCCGTCCAGGGTCGCGCGCTGGGGCAACCCCGCGAGGATCCCGGCGAAGAGCCGCAGGCTGGTTCCGGAGTTGCCGCAGTCGAGCGCAATCCCAGGGTCGCGGATCGTCGGAGCGCCCGCAGACTGGACCACGTAGTCGACGTTGCCGGCGGCCCCGGCGGTGCGAGTCACCTGCGCGCCGAGCGCCTGCACGATGCCTGCCGTCGATCGGAGGTCAGCGCCGTCGCCCGCCCCGGCGATGCGCGTCTCGCCCTCGGCGAGGAGCGCCAGCATCAGCGCGCGATGGCTGATCGACTTGTCGCCGGGCAGGCGCAGGTCGCCGCGCAGGCGCTTCGCCGGCGACACGCCGAGCTCGGAGGGGAACGCCGGGGCCGTCATCGTCGCCATCAATGCTTCGAGAGCCCGCCGCCGGCAGGCACGTCGAGATGGACCGGCTCCGCGTTCGCGCCGTTATGCAGGTCGCGGACGTGCTCGTGGACGGGCTTGAGGTCGCGCATCAGGGCGTCGAACTCATCGAGGGTCAGCTGCTGCTCGGCGTCGGACAGGGCCGAGTCGGGGTCCGGGTGGACCTCAACCATCACGCCATCGGCGCCCACCGCCACGCCGCCCAGCGCCAGCGGCTTCACGAGCCAGCGCTTGCCGGTCGCGTGGCTCGGGTCGACGACGACCGGCAGGTGCGTGAGGCGGTGAACGAGCGGCACCGCCGCCAGGTCCATCGTGTTCCGGGTGTACGTCTCGAACGTCCGGATGCCGCGCTCGCACAGGATCACGTTGGGGTTCCCGGAGCTGACGATGTACTCCGCGGCCATCAGCCATTCCTCGACGGTCGCGCCGTAGCCGCGCTTGAGCATCACCGGCCGCGCCACCCGTCCGACCGCCGTGAGGAGCGAGTAGTTCTGCATGTTCCGGGTCCCGATCTGGAGGATGTCGGCGTACTCGGCCACGATGTCGACCTGGTTCGGCTCCATCACCTCGGTGATGACCGGGAGGCCGGTCTCCTCGCGCGCCTCGGCGAGGTAGCGGAGGGCCTCGATGCCCAGGCCCTGGAAGGCGTAGGGCGAGGTGCGGGGCTTGAAGGCCCCACCGCGGAGGATCGTCGCCCCCGCGGCCTTGACCCGCACCGCCGTCTCCATGAGCTGGTGGCGACTCTCGACGGAGCAGGGACCGGCCATCACGGTCAACGAGCCGTCGCCGACCGCGGCGTCGAGCACCCGGATGACGGTGTCCTCGGGGTGGAACTCGCGCGAGGTCAGCTTGAACGGCCGCGAGATTGGGGTGACCCGCTCGACACCGGGGAGCGAGGCCAGCTGCCCCATGAGCGTGTCCCGCCGGCCCGCGAGCTCGCCCACGACCGCAAGCAGCGTGCCGTCGTTGGCCAGGTGCTCGTAGGGCGTGAGGCCTTCCGCGAGGATGCGGCTCTTCACGCCGAGGATCTCGGCCTCGGTGGCGGCGTGGCTCATGACGACGAACATCGGTCTCGGTGGTCCTCGTGGATCGCTCGAGCGGCCGGGCAACCCAGCCGGCGCCCCGGCTGGAGAAACAAAAAAGCAGAGGTCTCGCGCCTCTGCCGTCGCCCGACACGTCCTGCCCCCGGTCATGGACCGGGATTAAGTCATGCCGGGCTGGGGTACCAGAAATAGGTGGTCATCTGCGTGGCGGGATGATGGGGCCCGCCCAATCGGGTGTCAATCGAGCCGGGTGCGGAAGGGCCCCGGCGGGGTGGTTCCGAAGCGACCCTGTGGTAGCCTCTCCGCCGCGGTCGGAGAGGTCGCATAGAGGCCTAGTGCGACGGTTTGCTAAACCGTTAAGTGGGGTAACCTGCTTCGAGGGTTCGAATCCCTCCCTCTCCGCCAGCTATGTCGCCGGGGCCCCCGATCGGCATCACGCGCGCCCGTAGCTCAGCGGATAGAGCGTCAGGTTGCGGACCTGAAGGTCGTGGGTTCGAGTCCCGCCGGGCGCGCCACTCTCCACAGCATCCAGGTCAGCAGGCCGACGAGCAACGCGTTCCGCGCGTTCAGGACGAGGATCGGCAGCGCTTCCTGGTTGACGAGCCCCTCGTACAGCACGGGATGGATGGGGATCGTCAGCGCGACCAGGGCCGCTGCCAGCCAGAACCGCCGGCCGCCGAGCAACGCCGCGAGCGGGACCAGCCAGACGACGTACTGGATCGAGAAGACCTTGCTCGTCGCCAGCAGCATCAGCAGGCAGAGCGTCGCGAGCTCGACGACCGTGCGGGGCCGCACGGCGCCGTCCCCGCTGGCGCCGCCGGTCTCTGTCTCGGCCCGGATCCGTTGCCAGCCCAGCCAGGCGATCGTCCCGAACCCGACCACGGACAGCGCCGGCAGGAGGGCCAACCACGCGCTCGCCAGGCTTCCCTCGACGTTGACCGAGCTGAACCGAAAGTTCATGTCGACGGGGTCGCCCGCCAGCATGCCACCCAGCACCGCAAGCCCGCCCCCGATCGACTCCACCTGCAGCCCGCGGTCGGAGTTGTAGCGGAGGAATTGGAGCGTGCTCTCGCTCCCCGCGAGGGCCAGGAACGGTGCGAGCCCGAGGGCGATCGTCGCGCCGAGCGCCGCGCCCATCCGGAACAGCCCCCGCGGCTCGAACGGGAGCAACCAGGGGATCGCGAGCGCGGGCAGGATCGCCACCGGGAACAGCTTCGCGAGGACCCCGAGCCCGAGCGCGAACCCGGCCGCGGCCGGCCGCCCGCCGAGCGCCGCCCAGACCGCGATCGCCATGAGCAGGGCAGGGAAGAGGTCGAACCGGAAGGTGATCGCGAGGACCGCGCCCGCGGACACGACGACCAGGCGGGTCGCCGTCCGTCGCAGCCGCGCCGGCTCCCGGCGCTCGCCGGCCTCGGCGTCGCCGCCGAGCCGCACGATCCGCACGAGGACCAGCCCGAGGGTGAGCAGCAGCGCCGCTTCCCAGCCGGCAAAGAGCCACTTGTAGGTGCCCAGGTCGACCGTGCCGAATGGCCAGAGCACCGACGGGACGATCATCGGAATGAGCGCGCCCGGCGGGTACTCGAACGGGAAGTCCCGATACGGCACCGCCCCAGAGGCGAAATCGCGGGCGTTCCGCAGGTACAGGTTCAAGTCGCCCTGGTCCGGGAAGAGGAGGTCGGTCGGCGTCAGCGCCCCGACGGCAAGGACCAGCAGGGGCGGGATGGCGAGCAGCGCCGCGATCAACATCCGTCGGGCGGCCGTCACGGGCGAGAGCCTACCGCGCGACGGACATGCAGCGGCCCCCGCGGACGAGCCGTCGGGGGCCGTGCTGGTTCGGTGAGCGGCCGCGGCCGCCGCGGTCGGCGATCAGGTGGCGGGCATCGCGGTGCGGCCGCCCTCCACGAACGTCTTGAGCCCGGAGACGATGTAGATGATGCCGCTGCCGAAGTCCTCGGCCTGCTGCGAGCCGCGCTTGAGGCCTCGGCTCGTGACGGTCAGCTTCGTCGCGCCGTCGACCGCCTCGAGCTCCCAGATGTGGCGGATCGGGCCGGCGGCCTCCGCCTCCGGATCCCAGCGCGCGAGGAACGTCATCTCGAGCCGCTTCGGCGCCTCGATCGAGATGACCTCGCCGTCGGCGGCGACCGTCCCGTCGGGGTTGTCGTAGCTGATCCGCGAGCCGACCTGCCAGTCGGAGCTGACGCGCGTGCCGTAGTAGTACTGGACCGTCTCGTCGCCATCGGTGATGGCGCGCCAGACGCGATCCGGCTCGGCGTTGATGTAGATGCTGTAGACGTGCTCGATCTCGTCCGGTGGGACGGCCATCGGTGGTGCCTCCAGGTGGGTCTTGATGGCGCTCATCGTTCCGATGACTGGCGCCGCGTACTTGCTGATCCAGCGATCGTGGATTCGGCGGATCGGGACGGGGTTGAGGTAGTGCCGCTTCTCGCGACCGACCTTCCGCGTCGAGATCAGCCCGGCCGTCTCCAGAACGCCCAGGTGCCGCATGACGCCGAAGCGGGTCATGTCCGGCAGATGGACGGTCAGCTCGCCGAGCGATTGGCCATCGCGCTCGAAGAGCATGTCCAGGAGCAGTCGTCGACTCGGGTCGGCCAGCGCCCGGAACGCCGGTGCCGTCGAGTCGTCCATGCCACGGAAGATATGTGACTAGATAGTCACATGTCAAGACCTGCTCTCGGGTCGTCGTGCGGACTAGGATTCGCCGGTCGGTCGACGAGGAGGAACGATGCGCGTCGGGTTCGTGGGGCTTGGGACGATGGGCGGCGCGATGGCCGCGAACGCTGCGCGGGCGGGGTTCGAGGTGAGCGCGTGGAACCGGACACCGGGCAGGGCAGGGGAGCTCGGCGACCTCGGGGTCAAGCTCCGCGAGAGTCCGGCCGCGGTGGCCACCGCGAGCGAGGCCGTCATCACGATCGTCTCCGACACCCCGGACGTCGAGTCCGTGCTATTCGGTCCCGACGGCGTCGCCGCGGGAGCGACACCCGGCAGCCTCGTCATCGACATGTCGACGATCTCGCCCTCGGCAACCCGCGACTTCGCCGCCCGCCTCGCGCAGACCGACGTGGCGATGCTCGACGCCCCCGTCTCCGGCGGCAGCGAGGGCGCCAAGAAGGGCACGCTCTCGATCTTCGTCGGCGGCGAGGCCGGCGACCTGGAGCGCGCGCGGCCGGTTCTCCAGAGCCTCGGCACGACCATCACCCACGTCGGGCCGATCGGGGCCGGCCAGGCCGTGAAGGCCGTCAACCAGGTGATCCTCGCCGGCACCTACCTCGGGGTCGCCGAGGGCATCGTGCTGGCCTTGAAGTCGGGGCTGGACGTCGACCAGGTCGTCGCCGCGCTCTCCGGCGGTGCCGCCCAATCCTGGGTGCTCTCCAACCGGAGCGGCCGCATGAAGGACAACGACTACCCGCTGGGGTTCAAGGTCGCGCTCCACCGCAAGGACCTGGGGATCGCGCTCGGGATGGCCCGGGAGCTCGGGGCGTCATTGCCGGTCAGCGCCCTGTGCGAGGCGATCGAGGCCGGCCTCATGGGCCAGGGCCACGCCGACGACGACATGTCCGCCGTCGCCCGCGCGATCCGGGGCCTGTCCGGCCTCGAGTCCTAACAAGGCGCCGGGCGAGGACCGCCGGAACCTACGGCGTCGCGGCGGCCTTCGCCACGTTGCCGATGATCTCGGCGAGCTCCTTCGGCTTCGACCACATCGGCCAGTGGCTGGTCGGCAGGTCCATCCAGGTCGCGTTCCGCAGCTCCGGGACGCCGGCGAGGAACGACATCACCGGCTCCTCGCTCGCGTACTTCTTGTAGTCCTCCGACGTGTAGCCGGTCGCGATCAGGGTGCTCGGGATGTCGCGGCGGGCGTCGTTCGTCAGCTCGATGGACTCCCGGAGCACGCCGCCGGGGACCGGGACGGCCCGCTGCCGGAACGTCTCCTTCTGCTCCTCGGTCAGCCCGTCCAGGTTTTCGCCCCCCTCGATCTCCTCCCACACCATCGGCTTGTCTCCGACCTGGTCCGGGTCAGGAGCGCCCTTCCCGGGCGCCGTGTCGACGTAGACCATCGCCGCGATCTGCTCCGGCATCTGGTCGCTGACCGCGTAGCCGGCGTACCCGGAAGCGCTGTGCACGGCAAGCACGACGGGGTGGCCGGCCGCGCGAACAGCGGTGGCAATCGCCTCGACATGGTCCGACATCGTGACCGCAGATCGGTCCGCCTCGGCGGACTCCATGCCCGGAAGGTTCAGCGCGTGGACTTCATGGCCGTCGCGGCGAAGGTGGTCGGCGACCTCGTCCCACGCCCAGGCGCCGAGCCAGAATCCGGGGACGAGGATGATCGGTGGTGTCTGCATGTTGCGAGGGTAGGAAAGCGCGGCGCGGCAGGCATTGCAGCGAGCCACCGTCAGGCCGGGGTCCAGGCCTCCGAGCCCAGCCCGACGAGCAACAGCGGACGCCCGATCCGGCCGTCGTAGCGAGGCCGGAACCGCTCGACGTTGTACATCCCGTCGACGTCGACCCGGCGCGGATCGCGGCCGGTTTCCGCGAGCGGCGTCGCGGCGTACTTGCCGTCGCGAATCGCGACCATCTGGCCGAACTGGCCGTCCGCCACCAGGTCCATCGCCACGTTCGCGAAGGTTGTGGAGACGATCTGGTCGAGCGCGTCTGGCTGGCCGCTGCGGAGGTCGTAGGTCAACTCGATCGCCAGGGCTTCGATGCCCGTCCGGCGGGTCAGCTCGGCGGCGAGCGCCTCGCCCACGTCGGCCTTGCGGCGATGGCCGAAGGCGTCGGCCTCGCCAAGCTCCTCGAGGCTGGCCCCGTTCCAGATCGCGCCTTCTGCCGCGACCAGGATCGCGTAGTGGCTGGGGCTGAGCCGATGATCGTCGGCGAGCAGGCCGGCGAGCGCGTCGAGGTCGTAGGGCGCCTCGGGGATCACGCAGCGAGCGGACGTCACGTAGGCCGCGAAGAGCGCCGAGAAGCCGGCGTCGCGCCCGAAGATCCGGAAGACGCCAATCCGCTCGTGGCTCCCGAGCGTCGTCCGCTGCCGGTCGATGAGCTCCTTCGCCCGGGTGATCGCCGACGAAAAGCCGATGCAGTACTCCGTGCCGGGGACGTCGTTGTCCATCGTCTTCGGGATGGCGACGAGATGAACGCCCTTGTCGACGAGCAGGCGCGCGAAGGACAGCGTGTCGTCGCCGCCGATCGGCACCAGCGCGTCGATGCCCAACGCGTCCAGGTGATCGAGAACGACCTGCGTCAGGTCGTAGCGATCCTCGTCCGTGCGGCGGTACTGGTCGGCCGCCTCGGTCGACAGCCACTGCGGCAGCGACTCCCGCTTCATCCGCGCCGGGTTCGTCCGCGACGTGTGGAGCCACGTTCCGCCGGTCCGGTCGATCGTCCGGGTGTTGGTGCGGTTCAAGGGGCGCACGTAGTCCGTGTCCGGGTCGCTGCCCGGCCGCATGTGGGTCAGGCCCTCCCAGCCCCGGCGGATGCCGATGACCTCCATCCCGAGCTCGGTCGCGCGGTAGGTGACGCTCTTGATGACCGAGTTGAGCCCCGGGACGTCGCCGCCGCCAGTGAGAATGCCGATGCGCCGGATGCCTGCCATCGGGCCGAATGGTAGCCACCGCCCGGCCGCTCGCCACCCGCCGGGTATGATCCGCCGCGATGAACTACGAGCTGTACATGGGCGAGGCGCTCGCGGAGGCCCAGGCGGCCGTCGCGCGCGGCGACCGGCCCCACGCCGCGGTTGCCGTCCTGGACGACGCCATGGTCGCGCGCGGCCGGGACAGGGTCCGCGAGACAAATGACCCGACGGCCCACGCGGTGGTGGTTGCACTTCGCGAGGCGGCCCGCAAGGTCGGTCGCGACCGGCTCCGCGACGTGACCATCTTCTGCACGATGGAGCCCTGCCCCATGTGCGTCGGCGCGATGCTCGCGTCGGATGTCGAGGAGGTCGTCTACGCGGTGCCGAATCGCGCCAACGGCGCCGCCGGCACGCTCCTCCAGCTGGCCGAGCACCCCGCGCTCGGACGCCGCCTTCGGGTGGTCAGCGGCATCCGCCGCGACGAGGTCGAAGAGCTCTACGCGGTCGCCGCCGCCCGGTAGCTACGGGCGGCCGCGGACACGGCGCTGCCGCCGCTTCGGTCGAATAGTCACCTGGTGAATACAAGTCAGCGCCAAGCGTTTCCTGCCATCTGGTTCAACGTTCAGCGCGCGGCCGAGTGTCCATTCGAATTCGCGCCAGCGCATCGCGGTCGCGCCTAGTAGTCACACGGCGAATTTCTGACAGACATGACCGGCCAGGCGAGCCGTCGGGCACCCGCTGGTATCCTCCGCCGCGGAGAGGTGTCCGAGTGGTTGAAGGTGCCGCTCTCGAAAAGCGGTGTGCGAAAGCACCGTGGGTTCGAATCCCACCCTCTCCGCCATCATCGGACCGCAAGGACGGGCCAGCGGTGCGTTGGGCCTTCCGCTCCGTCGCTCACGGACCTCAAAGTCCGCTCGCTCCGGATGCTCCGGCCCGCCTTCCGCTGACCTCGTCCCTGCGGCCCTCCATCCATCACGATCCCGGCGTCGTCAAAGGCCTCCGACGACCCTTCATCCCACGCGTGTCGCGCTCGGGGCGTCGTATCCCTCACAATCCCGGCTTCGCGGAGAGGTCGCCTAGTGGACTATGGCGCCGCACTGGAAATGCGGTTCGCGGCAACGCGTCGGGGGTTCGAATCCCCCCCTCTCCGCCACCCACCCCGATGAGACACCGTGTCGCCTAGTGCGGGGTTCGACGTCACCGCGCTGCCGCTCGGCGACTTCACGTTCGGCCCGGACGACCCGTGGTCCGGCGAGGCCGGCCTCGTCGTCGGGTACGCGATTCGGCATCCGGGTGGCGTGTTCCTGTTCGATACAGGCTTCGTCCTGACGGATTCGAACGACCCTGACCTCGGCGAGTTCTACGACAAGTACAGGGTTCGGCCGCGCCCGGTCCTCGAGGCTCTCGACGCCGCCGGCATCGAGCGCGAGGAGATCACGGCGATCGCCAATTGCCATCTCCACCTGGACCACTCCGGTCAGAACGAGCTCTTCCCGGGCGTCCCGATCTTCGTCCAGCCGGCAGAGTGGGCCGCCGCGCACCAGCCCGACTACACCGTGTCGCGCGTGACGGACTTTCCGGGCGCCCGCTTCGAGCACGTCGCCGGCGACCACGAGGTTGCGCCGGGGATCCGGATCTTCGCGACACCCGGCCACTCGCCCGGCCACCAGTCGATCGTGGTCGAGACGCCCGATGGCCCGTTCCTGCTGGGCGGGCAGGCGGTCTACAGCCATGGCGAGTGGGCCGGCATTCCCGGCGCGCGCTACGGCTCGACGGACAAGCGCGCCAACCACGCCATCTACGCCGCGTCGTTCGAGCGGCTGCGGGCGCTCAACCCCAGGCGGGTCCTCTTCGGCCACGACCGCCGCGGCTGGCCCGACTGACAGGAGCGGGTATCCTTCTCGGGCCGTGCTAGGCGGGGAACTAGCGGTGCCCTGTACCTGCAATCCGCTCCAGCAGGGCTGAATTCCCCCTCGAGGTCTCCGCGCGCGGAGGCCGCCGCTCCAGGCGGTGTTGAGGATCGGGTCCCGCGCAGCGGCGAATCGCGAACCGTGTCAGGTCCGGAAGGAAGCAGCACTCAGCGAAGCTCGTCGGGTGCCGCGGAACGGCCTGATCCGAGCCGCCTTCAGTGGTGGGCCCGCGTGTCGGTCGGTCGAAGGGGGGTGCACGGCCTACGACCTGCTGATTCACGCGTGCGCGCGCGGAGCATCATCGACGACGTGACCATATCGACGTGACGGAACCCACCGCCCCTCGGGCGCATCAGGCGATCTATCGCCGCTGGCGAGCCCAGACGTTCGCCCAGGTCGTCGGGCAGGAGGCCGTCGTCGAGACCCTCCGCAACGCCGTCCGGACGAACCGGGTCGCGCACGCGGTCCTGTTCGTCGGGCCGAGGGGCACCGGCAAGACGAGCCTGGCGCGGATCCTCGCGAAGGCCGTGAATTGCACGAACCTCCAGGACGGCGACCCCTGCGATGCCTGCGAAGCGTGCACGGCCATCCGCGAAGGCCGGGCGCTGGACCTGGTCGAGATCGACGCCGCATCGAACCGCGGGATCGACGCGATCCGGGACCTGCGCGAGCGGATCAACTACGCCCCGACCGACCTTCGCCGCAAGGTCTACATCCTCGACGAGGCCCACCAGATCACGAAGGACGCCTGGAACGCCCTCCTGAAGTCGCTCGAGGAGCCGCCCGAGTTCGTGATCTTCATGTTCGCCTCGACCCATCCCCAGGAATTCCCGCCGGCGATCATCTCGCGCCTCCAGCGCTTCGACGTCCGGCGCCTCACGACCGACGAGATCGAGGGCAAGCTCCGGCGGATCCTCGACGCCGATGGCCGAACCGCCTCGCCCGAGGCCGTCCACCTCATCGCGCGCCTCGCGGCGGGGGGCATGCGCGACGCTGAGTCGATGCTCGACCAGCTGCTTTCGTCGTCGGCCGACGAGCTCGACGAGGGGCGGGTGCGCGACCTGCTCGGGCTGGCCGACACGGAGACGATCGACCGGTTCGTCGATGCTCTCGTCGCGAACGATCCGCTCCCGGGAATCCGGCTGCTTGACGGGCTCGAGGATCGCGGTCGCGACCTCCGGGGCTTCCTCGACCAGGTGATCGAGGCGCTCCGCGCCGGGATCGTCGGCAGCGATCCGAAGGGCGTGCGCACGAACCGCCCGAACACCCACCCCGTGACGGCTCTCGCCGGAGCGGCCCGGCGCCTCGCGGCCATCGACCCGAGTCGCGCCGGGGTCGGCGGCCTGCGCCTGCAGCTCGAGCTCGCGCTGTTCCCGGACTCCACGTCCGTCTCGCGGTCCCCCGGGATGGCGGCATCCCCGCCCGAGCACGTCGTCGCACCGCCGACTGTTGCGGCACCTCCGAACGCAGACCGCGCGGCCACGTCCTCCTCCGCGCCGCCCACGACACGTGCCCGCGGCGCCCCGGAGGCCCAGCCGGTCGTCGCAAGTGAGAAGCCGCCATCGCGGGCCCGCGAGGCCGCCGCAAGTGCCGTGGCCGCAACGCCTGCCCCGGCGGATGCCGCCATGCCTGCGAACGCCGCTGGCGACGCCGCTGCCGCCTCGGCCGGATCCGACATCGTCCCCGAAACCGCGGCCACGCCCGCCGCTGCGGCCGTCGCGACGACCGCTCCATCAGGCGACCTCGCCGTCCTGCACGACCGCTGGCCGGAGATCGTCGCCCGCATCAGCGCCCACCCGCCCACCAAGCCGCTGATCGTCGTCTGCCGACCGATCACGGTCGAGGGCAACGTCGTGACCCTCGGGTTCCCCGAGGACAAGGCGTTCCTGCGCCAGGTTGCGGAGCGCCGCAAGGGCGTGCTGGAGGAGAACATCTCGGCCGTCCTCGGGCGCACCGTGGCCGTGCGCTGCGTGGCAACGAACATCGACGTCGTTCCCGATCTTCCGAGCGACGAAGAGGCCGCCTGGATCCTCACCGAGGCGCGCCGGATCTTCGGGGAAGAGGGCGCCGACCCGGCCGAGGTCGGTTGATCGGCTCGGGCCGGATCCGGCCGCGTCGGATCGTGCAGCCGCTGACGCCATCGCGCAGACTGACCGGCACCTGACGAGGAGCGAGGAACACATGGGCATGGGCAACCTGCAGCGCATGGCGATGCAGATGCAGCAGGAGATGGAGCGCATCCAGGCCGAGCTGGCCGAGACCGAGGTCGAGGGCTCCGCCGGCGGCGGCGTGGTGCGGGCGGTGGTGACCGGCAAGCAAACGCTCGTCTCGGTGACGATCGACCCGTCGGCGGTCGACCCGGACGACGTCGAGATGCTCCAGGACCTGGTGACCGCGGCGATCAACGAGGCCCTCGATTCCTCGCGCCGGCTGGCCGAGCAGAAGATGGGCGCGATGCAGTCGCTCGGCGGGCTCGGCGGCCTCCTCGGGCGCTGACCGACCGACCCGCGTGGCAACCCTGCTCATCGAGCCGGTCGCGAAGCTGATCGAGGCGTTCAACCGCCTCCCCGGCGTCGGACCCAAGACAGCCCAGCGGCTGACCTACCACCTCCTGCGCGCCCCGGACGCGGAGGCGCGGGCGCTGGCCTCGGCCCTGGTCGCGGTTCGCGAGGAAGTCGTGTTCTGCGAGCGCTGCTTCAACATCAGCGACGCGCCGCTCTGTCCGATCTGTCGAGATCCCGGCCGCGACCAGGCCCGGATCTGCGTGGTCGAGGAGCCGCTCGACGTCCTGGCCATCGAACGGACCGGGGAGTTCCGCGGCGTCTACCACGTCCTCAACGGCGCGATCTCGCCGATCGACGGCGTCGGTCCGGATCGGCTCAAGATCCGCGAGCTCCTCGACCGGGTCGACGAGGCCGCGGCGGCGACGCCGTTCATCGAGGTGATCCTGGCCACCAACCCGACCCTCGAGGGCGAGGCCACGGCGATGTACCTGGACGAGCGCCTGGCCGGCAAGGTCGGGAGCGTGACCCGGATCGCCCGCGGGATCCCGGTCGGTGGCGACCTCGAGTATGCCGACGAGGTGACCCTCATTCGCGCGCTCCAGGGCCGCCGGGCGATCGGCGAGCGGCCGGCCTGACGATGTCGACCTGGTTCCGGATCCAGGAGTTCGTCGTCGAGATCGGGCTGCGGCTGGCCAAGGTCGTCTTCGCGAGCGCGCTCGGCCTCCTGGTCTACGTGGTCCTCACGGGGCCCCTCGGGATGGCACCGTCGGGTCAGCTCGCGCTCGAGTCGTGGATCGCCGGGATGCTGGTCTTCCTCATCCTGGAGACGGGCATCTTCTAGGCCATGAGGTCCATACCGGACGTCTGTTCGCGGGATGACGGACCGCGTCGCGGCCTCGTGGTAGTGTTCGGATCGTTCCGAAAAGACGCCCGCACCAACCCCGCGGGACGGTCGCCGGGGCGTTTGACGCGAAGGGGCGCAGGCCCCATACTCCGCGTTCTGCGCCGAACACGTTCGTGCTTCGGAGCGGGCTGCACCTTGACAACTGAAGAGTGGCAGAGATCCGGTAAGAAACAGATGTGCGAGCGATCAAACCCTCGGACGAAGTCGCAGCCGCAAGGCTGTGCATCTTTTCGGAGAGTTTGATCCTGGCTCAGGATCAACGCTGGCGGCGTGCATGAGACATGCAAGTCGAACGGACGACTCGGGCTTGCCTGAGTCGTTAGTGGCGGACGGCTGAGTAACGCGTGGGTGACCTGCCTCGAAGTGGGGAATAACTGCCCGAAAGGGTGGCTAATACCGCATGTGACGGTGCGTTCATTCGCACCATGAAAGCCGCAAGGCGCTTCGAGAGGGGCCTGCGTTCGATTAGCTCGTTGGTGGGGTAACGGCTCACCAAGGCGACGATCGATAGGTGGTCTGAGAGGACGATCACCCAGACTGGGACTGAGACACGGCCCAGACTCCTACGGGAGGCAGCAGTCGGGAATTTTGCGCAATGGACGAAAGTCTGACGCAGCAACGCCGCGTGAGGGATGACGGCCTTCGGGTTGTAAACCTCTTTTATCAGGGAAGATAATGACGGTACCTGATGAATAAGTCACGGCTAACTACGTGCCAGCAGCCGCGGTAATACGTAGGTGGCTAGCGTTGTCCGGATTTACTGGGCGTAAAGCGCGCGCAGGCGGTCGTTCAAGTCGAGTGTGAAAGCCCCCGGCTCAACTGGGGAGGGTCACTCGATACTGATCGACTTGAAGGCAGAAGAGGGAAGCGGAATTCCCGGTGTAGTGGTGAAATGCGTAGATATCGGGAGGAACACCAGTGGCGAAAGCGATCTTCTGGACCATTTCTGACGCTCAGACGCGAAAGCTAGGGTAGTAAACGGGATTAGAGACCCCGGTAATCCTAGCCGTAAACGATGTGAACTTGGCGTTGGTGGGTTAAACTCCATCAGTGCCGAAGCAAACGCGATAAGTTCACCGCCTGGGGACTACGGCCGCAAGGTTAAAACTCAAAGGAATTGACGGGGGCCCGCACAAGCAGCGGAGCGTGTGGTTTAATTCGATGCTACACGAAGAACCTTACCCAGGCTTGACATACAGGTGGTAGGGATCCGAAAGGTGACCGACCCGCAAGGGAGCCTGAACAGGTGTTGCATGGCTGTCGTCAGCTCGTGTCGTGAGATGTTCGGTTAAGTCCGCTAACGAGCGCAACCCTCGTCGCGTGTTATACGTGTCACGCGAGACCGCCGGTATTAAGCCGGAGGAAGGTGGGGATGACGTCAAGTCAGCATGGCCTTTATGCCTGGGGCTACACACACGCTACAATGGCCAGTACAATGGGTTGCTAAGCCGCGAGGTGGAGCCAATCCCCCAAAACTGGCCTCAGTTCAGATTGCAGGCTGCAACTCGCCTGCATGAAGCCGGAGTTGCTAGTAAACGCGCGTCAGCTATAGTGCGTTGAATACGTTCTCGGGCCTTGTACACACCGCCCGTCACGTCATGGGAGCTGGTAACACCTGAAGCCGGTAGCCTAACCGCAAGGAGGGCGCCGTCGAAGGTGGGGCTGGTGACTGGGACGAAGTCGTAACAAGGTAGGTGTACCGGAAGGTGCGCCTGGATCACCTCCTTTCTAGATTTAATGAGCGATCTCCCTCACGAGAGACCTGCTCTACTCGTTTCAAATGCCTTACGGTGAATGAGGCGCTGGACATGAAGTTTGAGTTTCCTATCACTACTCAGTTGTTAAGATGACAAGGGCTTGTAGCTCAGTTGGTTAGAGCACTGTGCTGATAACGCAGGGGTCACAGGTTCGAATCCTGTCAAGCCCACTAACCAGGCAAGTCCTGGGGATGTAGCTCAGTGGGAGAGCAGCGCGTTTGCAACGCGAAGGTCGCGGGTTCAAATCCCGCCATCTCCACTGAGTTTGTTGAAAGATTTGGAGTTAACGATAAATTTGTTTAACGGCAAGCAGACATAAGGTCCAAAAAAAGCACCGCAGTTTTGAAAAGGTCGTTCCTCGACCCGGCGGTGTACGCTGGGTCGTTTTGTCTCTATAACTTAATATGTTGAAGGGTGACCGATGCTCTTGAAGATTTCGAGGGCGTCGCTCACTGGTCAACCAGTGATCTGCACCTTAACAACTGAATAGTAACTGAAAGATAATAATCCTCAAATATCCAAAGAATAATTTGTAGGTTGAAGAGTAATAAATTCTCCGCATCACGTGGAGAAGCTACTAAGGGCTTTCGGTGAATGCCTTGGCGCCAAGTGCCGATGAAGGACGTGGGACACTGCGATAAGCCTCGGGGAGCCGTGTACAGGCTTTGAT
>JBKKDM010000021.1:0-20615 GCA_046707905.1 Candidatus Limnocylindrales bacterium | reverse complement strand
GTCAACGACGACGCCCGCGAGCGAGTCGGAGGCCGCCTCGCCCACCGCGGCCGCGCCCTCCGGCGCCGCGCCGGCACCCGCAGCGGCTCGCTCGGCTGCTGCCGCCCCCCCGGCCCAGGCGTCGCCGCAGATTGCCTTCCCGGCCGGCGCGGACGAGGTCCTCGTGCCGATGACCCAGATGCGAAAGGGCATCGCCGCGCAGATGACCCGAGCGCTCCAGGTGCCACATGCGTACGTCCAGATGGAGGTCGACGTCACCGCCCTGGTGAAGTTCCGGGAGCGGAACAAGAAGGAATACCAGTCCCGCGAGGGCATCTCGCTGAGCTTCGTGCCGTTCGTCGTCAAGGCCTCAGCCGACGCGCTCAAGCGCAACCCGACCTTCAACGCCCACTGGTCGGAGCAGGGGCTGCTCGCCAAGCGCCGGATCAACATCGGCATTGCCGTGGCCGTGGCCGACGGCCTCATCGTCCCGGTCATCCGGGACGTCGACAACCTCTCGATCAACGGCCTCAACAAGGCGATCGCCGAGGTCTCCGAGCGAGCGCGCGCCGGCAAGTTCCACCTCGACGATTTCGGCGGTGGGACGTTCACCGTCGACAACACCGGCTGGCTCGGCACGAACATGGTCATGCCGATCATCAACGTGCCCGAGGTCGGGATCGTCACGATGGACCGGATCACGAAGCGACCGGTCGTGGTCGAGACGCCCGACGGCGACGTCATCGCGGTGCGCTCGATCATGAACATGGTCCTCGGCGTGGACCATCGAGCGAACGACGGTGCCGGCGGCGCCGCCCTCCTCCGCGACATCAAGGCATGGCTCGAGGCCGTCGGTCCGGAAACACCGATCTACTGAGCCGCCCCGTGCAGCGCGACCTCCCGATCTTCGAGCCCAACGGCGGTGGCCACGCACCTGCCGAGCCGATCTCGATCGCCATGGGCGGCGGCGGGCTGATCGGCCTCCCGGCGGCGGACGGCTCGGCCGCGCTCCGACGCCACCCCGACTGGATTCGGGCGAAGCTGCCCTCTGGCGAGAACTACCACGACCTCAAGCGGCTGCTTCGCGGCCTGAACCTCAACACCGTCTGCGAGGAGGCCCACTGCCCGAACATCGGGGAGTGCTGGGACCAGCGCACGGCCACGATCATGATCCTGGGGGACACCTGCACCCGGGCCTGCGGCTTCTGCAATGTCAAGACCGGCCGTCCGACCTGGTTCGACGAGGACGAGCCGCGACGCGTGGCCGAGGCCCTCGCCGGGCTGGGCCTGGAGCACGTGGTGGTCACCTCCGTCGCCCGCGATGACCTCCCGGACGGCGGCGCCCACGTCTTCGCCGAAACGATCCGCCTGCTTCGGGAGCGCGTGCCGGGCATGGGCGTCGAGGTCCTCATCCCCGACTTCAACGGGCAAGAGGCGCCGCTTCGGGACGTCATGGCCGCTCGGCCGGACATCCTCAATCACAACCTCGAGACGGTTCGGCGGCTCCAGAAGCCGGTCCGAAAGCGCGCTCGCTGGGACCGGACCCTCGGCGTCCTCGAGCGGGCGAAGACCTACGCCGCCGAGGCCTCCACCGTCGAGGCGCCGTACGCCGCCCACACGAAGAGCTCGCTGATGGTCGGGCTGGGTGAGACGCGCGACGAGCTGACCGAGGCCTTTGCGGCGCTCCGCGAGGTCGACACGGACATCCTCACGATCGGCCAGTACCTCCGGCCGTCGCTCAAGCACCTGCCGGTCGAGCGCTACTACCACCCGGACGAATTTGCGGAGATGAAGACCGCGGCGCTGGGGCTGGGATTCAAGCACGTCGAGTCCGGGCCGCTCGTTCGGTCGAGCTATCACGCCCGCGACCAGGTCCCCGGCGCGGAGCTCAAGGCGCTCCGCCGCCGCCAGGCGACGATCGACGAGCAGGGCAGGGTGGTCCCGCTCGCGGGCTGACCCGTCGCCGGGACGGGGCGCCTACTCCTCGTCCAGATCCTTCGCGGCCGGGAGCCAGAAGCCGAACTCCGAGCCGCGGCCCGCCCCGTCCCTGCGGTTCTGCGACCAGACGCCGCCGCCCATGGCATGGACCAGCTCGCGCGAGACGAACAGCCCGATGCCGGCGCCGCCGGTCTTGTTGACGGCCTCCTGGGACCGGTAGAAGAGCTCCCACAGCGTCTCGGAGGGTTCGTCGCCGAGCCCCACTCCCTCGTCGAGGACGCGAATCTCGACGCCCCGTACCGCGGCATTGGCGACGGTCGTCACCGTCGAGCCGGGGGCGCTGTACTTGGCCGCGTTGCCGAGGAAGTTCCGAATGACCTGCTCGACGTACGTCGCGTCGCCCAGGATCAGCGGCAGGCTTGGTTCGACCTCCAGCACGAACCGGTGGCCCGCTGCCCGCTTCTGTTCGCCCTCGACCGCGCTCCGCAACACGTGACCGAGCACGATCGGCTCCGCGGCGATCTCGAGGCGTCCGCCCTCGGCCCGGCTCAGCACGAGCAGATCCTCGGTCAGGCGCCGGAGCCGGTCGGCTTCGCTTTCAATGTCGTCGAGGCGTGCCGTCACCGCGTCCGGATCCATGGAGCGATGGCGCTCGCGGAGGACATGGCTCATGCCGAAGATCGTGGTGATCGGCGTTCGGAGCTCGTGGCTGATGACGCCGACGAACGCGTCGCGGAAGGTGCGATTGCGCTGCTCGTCGGCATGCCGGGCCTCGAGGTCCGCCGCGGTCGCGGCGAGCTCCGCGGCGAGCTTGCCGCTGGCGGCGCGCTCCCGCTCGAGCGCTTTCGTGGCTTCGAGCAGCTCCTTCTCCCATTGCGAGCGGGCCCGGATCCGGACCACCAGGGCGCCGTACTCGATGCCGGGGCGGCCTGCGATGCGAGCGGCGTTCAGGAGGACCGGCACGGCCGGGCCGTCTGCCGACGCAAGCGTGAGGAAGACCTCTTCCACCCGGCCGTCCGCCAGCAATGCCGGGAAGACGTGGGTCTGGAACAGGATCCGCGCCGGCAGCGAGAGGAGCTCCTCGAACGATGCGCCGTTCAGCCGGGCGAGCGGCCGCCCGGTGATCCCCGCGAACCCGTCGTTCGCCTCCACGACCCGCAGGTCGGCGGACAGGAGCAGGGCGCCGCCCGGAATGGCGTCGAGGCCGACACCCGGGCTGGTGGCGGCCGGTGTCGAGGGCATCAGGCCGGCAGGAGCTGTGCCCGACGTGCGCCCAGGTACTCGCGGATCAGCCGGATCGTCTCCGCCGGATGGCTGACGTGCGGGCAATGACCGGTCCCCTCGATCGTGCGGAGGGTGTTGTCCGGAAGGTTGCTGTGAAGGTAAGCCCCGACCGCGACAGGGGCAACGACGTCGTTGCTGACCTGGATCGTCAGCGACGGCGTCGAGACCCTGTGGAGGTCCTTCCGGTTGTCGCTGAGGAACGTCACCTCGGCGAACTGCCGGGCCATCACCGGATCGATGGAGCAGAACGTCGCCTCGAGGTCCGCGGCCAGCCCGGGCTGGTCCGGGTTGCCCATCACGACCGGGGCAAGGAACGCGGCCCAGCCCGTCGCGTTCACGTCCATCATGCCCAGTAGTCCGTCGATGTCCGCGCGGGCGAAACCGCCGCGGTAGTCGGGCAGGTCATCGAGGTAGCGGGGCGACGGCGTCACCAGCACAAGCTCGCTGAACAGGCCCGGCTCGGCGATCGCGGCGAGCATCGCGATGCTCGCGCTGACCGAGTGCCCGACCAGGACGACGTCCTCGAGCTCCAGGGCGTGGCAGACGTCGAGGATGTCCGCGGCGAATCCATCCAGGCTGGCGTACCGGGCCGGGTCGTAGGCGCTCCGATCGGATCGGCCGGCGCCGACGTAGTCGAAGCTGACGACGCGGTGGGTGCCCGTAAAGGCCGGAGCGACGAACCGCCACAGCGTCTGGTCACAGCCGAAGCCGTGGGCGAAGACCATGGGCTGCCCATCGGGGACGCCTGACACGCGAACGGCATGGCGCTGGAGGATGTCGACCATCGCGGGCGAGCATAGCCGGGAGGTTGTTCGCTCCCAAATCCTGGGTCGATGACCGCCCCCCGGAGCGCGTATCGATGCATGGCGATAATCGAACAGATGTTCTATAGTTCGAGCATGCGGCCGGAGTATCGCGAAGAGCCCTGTCGAACGGCCTTGAACCGGGTCACCGGGATGATGTTCGGGTGGTCGCTGAACCCGTACATGGGTTGCGCCCACCAGTGCACGTTCTGCTACGTCAGGGCGTTCGAGCAGCGAGCGGACCGCCCGGCCGACGACCGGTACGGGACCTCGATCCGGGTCAAGACCAACGTCGCCGACGTGCTCCGGCGGGAGCTGGCACGCCGATCCTGGAAGGGCGAGGTGGTCGCGGTCGGGGCGGCGACGGATCCGTACCAGCCGGCCGAGGGCTTCTATCGCCTGACCCGCGGCTGCCTCCAGGTCCTGGCCGAGGCTGCGAACCCCCTAGCGATCATCACCCGCGGCCCGATGATCGTCCGCGACGTCGACGTCCTGGCGGAGGCGGCAGCGCGCGCCAGGGTCTCGGTGACGTTCTCGATCCCGACGCTGGACGAGAAGATCTGGCGCCTCACCGAGCCGAACACGCCGCCGCCACGGCAGAGACTTCGGGCACTCTCGGCGCTGCGCGCCGCCGGCATCGACGCGGGCGTTGGCATGGCCCCGATCCTGCCTGGGCTCTCGGACCGACCGGAGCTGCTCGCCGACGTGGTGAAGGCGGCACGCGATGCCGGCGCGACCTCGATCTGGACGAACGTGCTGTACCTGCGGCCCGGAACCCGCGAGCACTTCCTCGATCACCTCGCCCGTGACTGGCCGGAGCTCCTGCCGATGTACGAGCGCCTGTACCGCGGTCGTGCGTACCTGGGCAAGGCCGAGGTCGAGCCGGTGCGGCGGGAGGTCGCCGAGCTCCGAGATCGGTTCGCCGTCGCGGAACCACTGCGGCTAGGCCCTGTTCGGCGGCGTGTCGCTCGGCCGGGTGCGTCCGCGGGACGCCGGGCGTCGCCGCCGCCGACGGCGATGTCGAATCCGGGACCCGAGCCCGGCCGGCCGGCCCAGCTGGTCCTCGGACTCGAGCGGCCGACGGAGCGACGATCGCACCGCGCCGCCTGAGCCATCCACGAGGGAACCGGGGCGCGACCTCCTGCGTCAGGCGCCGGTGATCGCCTGCCGCGACGTCGTTCGGCCCGTGCTGCTCGTCGCCCTGGCACTCGCGGTCGCGGCCTGCGGCACCACGAGCGGCTCGCCAGCACCCACGACCGTCCCCGGCTCCGCCGCCTCGCCGACATCGCCTCCGTCGGTCGCGGCGACGCCGACAGCGTCCGAGGCGGCCCCTCCCGAGACAGCCGCGCCGCGGGAGCTGGTCCTCGGATGCCTGAGCGTCAGCGAGGCCGAGTGCCGCTTCCTCGCCCAGGCGATCCTCCCGACCTTGCCCGCCGAGCGGGGCGTGCCGTTCAGCATCCAGATCCAGCTCTTCCGGTGCGAAAACCCCGACATCCCGTGTCCCCAGACCCTCGACGTCCGCCAGGGCAAGGCGGTCGTGGAGTTCACCGACGGCGAGAAGCCCATCGACCTGTCCCTGCGCGGACCGTCGCTGGCGCCGTCGATCGCCCCGATCGACACGTTCTACCTCGGGCTCAGCCAGCCGTCGTCACCGCGCGTTGTCGGCGGCGGGCCATTCCCGTATGACATGGGGCACTGCGGGCTCACCCACGTCGTGGACTTCGACGGCTCCTACTGGGTGCCGATCGGCCAGGTCGATGGCGATCACCCCACGGTCATCAATGCCGAGAGCGGCTCGATGCTGCTCCTCAACCCGAACCTTGCCGAGTTCCACGGCGCCAGCGGCTTCATGGTCCAGCTCGCCCGGTTCCCAGGCCCGAAGCACTTCTGGGGCTGCGACTGACCTTCGGCCCGGGGCCGATCCGATATCCTCGATCCCAGATGCCGCGACAGCTCCCGCGCACCGTTCCGCTCGCCGAGCTCCACTGTCACCTGGGCGCGGCGGTCACGCCGGCGGTCATGTGGGGCATCGCCCACTCGCAGGGCATCAAGCTCCCGACCAAGGACTACTGGGAGTTCCGTGACCTGATCACGGTCCCCTCGAAGGGCTCGAAGAGCTTCGAGGGCTACCTCCAGCTGTTCCACTGGACCGAGCTGATCCAGAGCTCGCCGCTGGCCGTCGAACGGAGCGTCTACGAGGTCATCGGCGGGGCCTACCGCAAGAACAACATCACCACGATGGAGCTCCGCTTCAACCCGATGAAGCGGAACCGCGGCGGCGAGCAGGACCTCGACCACATCATCGCGGCGGCCGCGCGGGGCATGGACCGCGCGACGCTCGAGTACCCCGTAAAGCCCGGCCTGATCTTCTGCCTCGACCGGGCCTTTCCGTACGAGCTCAACGAGATCATCGCGGAGAAGGCCATCGCATGGCGGGATCGCGGGGTGGTCGGGGTCGACATCGCGGGCCCCGAATCGGCGACCTTCCGCGTCGCGGACTACCGGAAGCTGATGCGCCGCGTCCGCCAGTTCGGCCTGGGGATCACCGTCCATACCGGCGAGTCGGGCCCGGCGGAGGAGGTCGCGCGCGTCGTCGAGCTGCTGGAGCCAGACAGGATCGGGCACGGCGTGAAGGCCGCCTACGACCCGCGCGCCATGAAGATGATCAGCGAGCGGGGCATCGTCCTCGAGGTCTGCCCGACCTCGAACCTCAACACCCGCGTGGTTTCGGGCTGGGACGAGCTTCGCTGGATCTTCGACACGTTTCGGCGCAACGGGGTCCGGTTCACGATCTCGACCGACGGCCCCGAGATGCTCCAGACCTACATCCGCGACGAGCTGGCGACGCTCGGACGCCTCGGCATCCTGTCGGTCGACGAGCAAGAGCAGGTCGCGGCCACCGCGATGGCCGCCTCGTTCGTCCCCAATGTCTCCGAGGTGCCGCTCACGCAGCGTCGCCCCGCGACCCGCGAGGCCGTCGAGCGCGAAGAGGCGTAGGGCGGGCTCAGTCTGCGCGGTCGGGGGAGGTCGCCTCCGGCACGAGGTATGAGCAGGAGCGGTCCCCGGAGGCGATGTGCGACTCGCGCACGACCCCCGGTCCGAGGAGCTCCTGGAACAGCGCCAGCTCGGCCTCGCACGGAGCCTGGGTCCGCCGCGCGATCTTGTCGATCGCGCAGTTGTGCTCGCGCATCCGGAGCTGCCCGTCGTCGCCGATGACCGCCTCCGCGAGGTAGCCCGCCTCGTCCTGGACGACGGCGAGGACGTGGACTCGATCGGCCAGGGTCGCCTCGTCCGGCAGGCGCTCGGCCATCCGGCGGTGGATCCGGTCGCCGATCTGGCGCCGCCGCGCCGCGAACACCTGCTCGACCAGGTCGTCGCCGCCGATGGCCTCGATGGCCTTCACGAGGCCTGACGCGAAGCCGCCATAGTCGGTCGGGAAGAGGCCCTGCGCGTCCGGGGTGACGTCGTAGACGTGCCTCGGTCGCCCGACCCCGTGCTTCTCCGCGGCATGGCTGACGAGGCCGGCTTCCTCGAGGGCGTGAAGTTGCTGCAAGACGCCGGTCCGGCTCGCCTCGAGGGCCGTGGCGATCGTGTCGGGTGAGCTCGGGCCGACCTGGCGGAGGTGGAGGAGGATCGCCCGCCGGAGGCTCGATGCGGAGCCGCTCGGGGCGACGGAAGCGAACGTCGGTCGGGCGCTCGGCGGCGGCGCGGCGTCCGCGGCGGGGAGGTCGGCCAGGCGAGCTGGCTCACGCATGGACGGAAAGTAGCGCAACTCTCCCCGCTCCGCCCGGCTGCCTGCCGCATCGGACCGGCAGAGGCGCTCCGATTAGACTCGGGCCATGGACCTGGACCTCTCGTCGGAGCACCAGCTGCTCCGCTCGACCATCCGCGACTTCATGGAGAAGGAGGTCGCCCCGGTCATCGAGGAGCACGAGCGCGAGCACAAGTTTCCCGTCGCCGTCGTCAAGCGCCTCGGCGAGATGGGCTGGCTCGGCATCCCGATCCCCGAGGACGAGGGTGGCGCTGGGATGGACACCCTGGCGTACGCCATCGCGATCGAGGAGATCAGCCGGGTCTGGGGCTCGCTGGGGCTGATCGTCGCGGCGCATACCTCGCTCGGATGCGGGCCGCTCCATCTCGCCGGCTCGCAGGACCAGAAGGATCGCTACCTCGTCCCGATGGCCCGCGGCGAGGTCATCGGCGCCTACGGGCTGACGGAGCCCGGCGCCGGGTCCGACGCCGGCGGCACGCGGACGACCGCTCGGTGGGAGGGCGAGTCCGAGGGCGAGTTCGAGCCCGGCGCCAGCGGGGAGTGGGTCGTCGACGGCGGCAAGCGGTTCATCACCAATGCCGGCCAGGCGGGCACTTACATCATCACGGCCCGCACTGGCAACAAGGACGACGGCAACGCCGAGATCTCGGCGTTCATCCTGCCGGCCGACACGCCCGGCTTCCGCGTGGTCCGGCTCGAGGACAAGCTCGGGCTGCACGCCTCCGCGACCGGCGAGCTGGCCTTCGACCGCTGTCGAATCCCGACCGAGAACCTCCTCGGAGAGCGTGGCGACGGCTTCCGGACCTTCCTGAAGATCCTCGATGGCGGCCGGATCTCGATCGCGGCGCTGGCGGTCGGGATCGCCCAGGGCGCCTACGACGCGTCGGTCCCCTACGCCCAGACGCGCCAGCAGTTCGGCAAGCCGATCGGGGCGTTCCAGGGGGTCGCGTTCATGATCGCGGACATGGCGACCGAGATCGAGGCGGCCCGCGCCCTCGTCTGGAAGTCCGCCTGGCTCAAGGACCAGGGCCGCGACTACTCTCTCGTGGCGGCGCAGGCCAAGCTGTTCGCGTCCGAGGTCAGCTCACGCGTCACCAACAACGCGATCCAGGTCCACGGGGGCTACGGCTACGTGACCGAGTACCCGGTCGAGCGCTACCTCCGCGACGCCAAGCTGACGGAGATCGGGGAGGGGACCAGCCAGGTCCAGCGGCTCGTGATCGCCCGCCGGATCCTGGGGCTGCGAATCGGTTGACGTGCGGGGAGCGCCGGCAGGTGTGGCGAGGCCCCGCGTCTAGAGGCGCCGCCGCCTAGCTCCCTCGCCTAGTTGACCGCGACGAGGCGGACGTTCAGGCGGTACTGGCTGTCCTTCCCGACACACGTCTGGAGGGTCATGCTGGGCCTCGGCTGGGCGGCGATCTGCCAGGCGATCTGGGTCGGGCGGACGACCCGCCACTCGGTCACCCGGTACTTCGTGACCCGGCCCTTGGCGTCGGCGAAGACCGCGACCATGCCCCTGCGGAGCCCGCCGCGAACGTAGAGGTCGTGGAGGGGCTTCATGACGCTGTGGGCGTGGCCGAGGAGGTAGACGTTGTTGTTGCCCGCGCAGCCCCAGCGGTAGATGTAGTTGCCCGGGTAGAACGTCTGCCCACAGCCGTACCAGCGAATGTTGTAGGACATCCCCAGCGACGGAATCCAGAAGTGGTTCTTGCCGCGGTACGTCGGGGCGGTCGACTTCGAGGTCTGGGATTTCTGGGTCTCGGCCTTTGAGGTCTCGGCCTTCGGGGCCTTCTTCGACGGCTTGGTGGTCGTCGCGGCGTCGGCGGGCTTCGATGGCTTCGCCGCGGTCGAGGTGTCGCTCGGGGTCGCGTACCGCGCAGCCCTGGCCTGGGCCCAGCCGTCGAAGGCAGCGTCGCGGGCGGTTGCTGTTACCGAGACCGCCGCGGCGACGCGTGGGGCGGATGCCGCCCCGTCGACGATCGCGATCCCGGACGGCGAGCCGTGCGACGGCACGGTCCACCCGACGGTGACGGCAAGGACGGTGCCGAGGGCGAGGGATTTGAGCAGGGCGGCGCGCGCCCGGTCGGAGCTGAACATGGGCCGGAGGTTCCGCTGGCGCACGCGCTCGAGGACCTACCCGCTGGTCCCGTTCCCGACGGGGCAAGAGGGCGGTCCCGGTCCGGTCCCGGTTTGCAGGACCGGACATAGGTCATGGCGGGTCCGATAGAGCGGGGTGGGGTCTGGTCCCGAGCGGTGGGGTCGGAGTCGGCGGGGTAGCGAGCGCTACCCGCGAGCGATCGGCCTGGCGCCGCGCCGGCGGATCAGTCTCCGGTTCCGGCAGCGGCCGTGATTCCCTCCCGGACCGCGGCGTCAAACTGCGCCGGCCAGGGGCCCTGGCCGGCGACGACGTACGGCGAGACCTGCAGGAGCTCGAACGTCGCCGGGTCGGTCGCCCAGGTTGCGGCGCAGGCCTCGACGTCCGCGGATCGGCGGGTCCAGGCCTCGCGGTTCCTGAAGATGTAGATCCGAACCGTGACCGGCGTCCGTTGGTCCAGGCCCTGGGCCTCGAAGCGAATGGCGGTCGGGCTGAGCGTCGGGTCGTCGCAGCCGGCGTCGCCCGACGTCCAGGACAGGACGTCGACCCCGACCCGCCCCAGCTCGCCGGTGATGCCCGGGAATGGCTGCGGGGTCGGGGTCGGGGCCGGCTCCAGCAGCGCCGAGCAGCCCGCCAGCGCGGTCATCGCCGCCGCCAGGGCGAGCCCGGCGAACGGACGGTCCGCCCACTGCCGACGCATCACGCGCGTACCGCCTGCCGCTCGCGAGCGAGCGCCTCGAACGGCGCCAGCGCGCTTGGATCCGCGAGGGAGTCGCGCGACGCCGCGACGTCCGCCAGGGCGCCGAGCAGGATCCGCTTCACCGGCACCTCCAGCTTCTTGCCGGAGAGCGTCCGCGGGATCGCCGCCACCGCGGTGACGACGTCCGGAACGTGCCGCGGCGAGAGGTCGGCCCGCAGGGCCTGGCGGATCCGTGCCACCAGCGCGTCGTCGAGCTCGTATCGCGGCCGGGGCACCACGAACAGCAGCAGCTCGCCGGGCCCGCCGTCCGCGTCCTCGAGGTGGACGACGAGGCTGTCCGCGACCTCCGGCAGCCCCTCGACGACGCTGTAGAACTCAGCGGTCCCGATCCGGACCCCGCCGCGCTTGAGGGTCGCGTCGCTCCGGCCGGTGACGACGCACGACCCGCGCTCGGTGATCGTGAGCCAGTCGCCGTGCCGCCAGACGCTCGGGTAGGTCGAGAAGTACGCCTCGCGCAGGCGCGTCCCGCCCGGGTCGTCCCAGAACCCGACGGGCATCGACGGCATCGGGGCCGTGATCACCAGCTCCCCCTCCTCGCCAACCACCGATCGCCCGGCCTCGTCGAAGGCCTCGACCTTGGCGCCCAGCATCCGGCAGCTGATCTCGCCCGCCCAGACGGGCACGAGTGGCGACGGCCCGAGAAAGCCGGTGCAGAGGTCGGTGCCGCCGCTCAGCGAGCCCACCGGGATCGAGGCCGAGACCGCGTCCCGGACCCACCGAAACCCCGCGGCCGGCAGCGGCGCGCCGGTGGAGCCGACGCCGCGCAGCGCGGAAAGGTCCAGGTCGCGCCCCGGCTCGAGCCCGGCCTTGCGACAGGCCATCAGGAACGGCGCGCTCGCTCCGAGGTAGGTGGTGCGGGTCTCCTCGGCGACACGCCACAGCTCGCCGAGGTCGGGCCAGGCTGGGTTGCCGTCGTACGTCACGACCGTCGATCCGACCGCCAACCCCGAGACCAGGTAGTTCCACATCATCCAGCCGGTCGTCGTGAACCACAGGAACCGATCGGCCTCGCCGAGGTCCGTGTGCAGGGCCAACGCCTTGAGGTGCTCGAGGAGGATCCCTCCGTGCCCATGGACGATCGGCTTCGGCAGGCCGGTCGTGCCGCTCGAGTACAGGATGTACAGCGGGTGGTCGAACGGAACCGGCTCGAACGTCAGCTCGCCAGCCTCCCGCAACAGGTCGGCCCACGCCACGACCCCCGGGATCTCCGCGGCGGCCCCTGGGTCCAGATAGGGGAGCAGGACGGTCGAGGCGATCGATGGGAGCGCGGCCCGGATCTCGGCGAGCTCTGCCCGCCGATCGATCGGCTTGTCGCCGTATCGGTAGCCGTCGATGGAGAGGAGCACCCGCGGCTCGATCTGGGCGAAACGGTCGATCACGGCGCGCACACCGAACTCCGGCGCGCACGACGACCACGTCGCGCCGAGGCTGGCGGCCGCCAGCAGCGCCACGATCGCCTCGGGCACGTTCGGGAGGTAGGCCGCAACCCGATCGCCGGGTCGCACGCCGAGCCGCTCGAGCCCGGCGCGACACCGAGCGACCGCGTCCCGCACCTCCGCGGCCGTCAGCTCGACTGGCGCACGGGTCTGCGACCGCCCCACCAGGACGACCTCGTCGTCGGCCCGGTCCGGCATGCGGAGGGCGTGCTCGGCATAGTTGAGTAGCGCACCCGGGAACCAGCGCGCCCCCGGCATCCGAGCGTCAACGAGGTCGGCGGTCGGGGCTGCGCTCGACCAGACCTCGAAGTGATCCCAGATCGAGCGCCAGAACGGCCCTGGCTCGTCGACCGACCAGCGCCACGCGTCGTCGTAGCTCGGAAGGTCGGGGCCGCCATGCCCGGTCAGCCAGTCCAGGTAGCGGCCCATGCGCGACGCGGCGCGCGCGTCCGCCGGGGGTTCCCAGAGCACCTCCGGCGCAAGCGCCGGCTCTTCGGTCGTGCCCTGCGTCGTCACCCGAGCACGGTAGCGCAACGTCCGGGCTCGCCCGGACGGATCAGGCCGGGACGCCCGGCCAGCGCTCGTACAGAACCGTCACGGCGACCTTGGTCAGGTTACCCGCCCCGGGCTCGCCGCTTCGCTTCGCGCAGCCGGGCCAGCGTATCGACCTCTTCCAGCTTCGACTCGGGCGACTCGGTCGAGCTGGCCGGCGCGGATGGCACAGCCGGTGCGACCGGCCCCGAGCCAGCCGGCCGAATCGGAGCAACGTCCGGGGCCGCCGTGGTCGCCGGGCCTGCCGCGCTGCGCGCCGAGCCCAGGCCTGTTGCGGGCGGAGCGCCCGAAGCGGCGTGGTCGGCTGGCTTCCGGAGCAGCGCCGATCGCGCGGCCCCGCCACCTGCCCGCTCACGGGCGGCGAGCATGCCCTCGGTCGCCGTCGTCCGCGGCGCCGCCATGCGCCGGGCCCGGACCGTCCGCCCGACCCACGCCCGCGCGTCGGCCAGCTCACGGCGCCCCAGCGAGACGCGGCGCAGGGCGATGTCGAGCGGCCACAGCAGCAGGGCGAGCACGAGCAGCCAGGGCCAGAGCTCGGTGAAGGACGAGGTCGTCGTGAGGTCATGGAGCCACGGGTCGGTCGGCAGGACGATCTCGCGTCCGCCCGTCGCGGCCCGGAGCGCGGAAAGGAGCGGCAGGTTCACCCCGAGCAGCCGGTACTCGGCCGCGACGGGCTCCACCAGCCCGACCGTCCGCCCCAGCGCCGCGGCACCTGATCGCATCTGCGAGATTCGGACGGCGTAGGCGCCGGAGTCGATCTCGCCCAGGTTGGCCTCGTAGACGCCGGGCGCGATCTGGTCGAGCGTGACCGGGGCCGTCGCGAAGTCGGGCCCGGTGATCGATGCCAGCGTGTTGTAGAAGTCGCGCGGGGACCCGTCGGCCTCGACGCTCTCGACGTGCAGCCGGGTCTGGCCGTTGACCGTCTCGAACGACGCTTCGATCCCGTCCGTCTCGTCGCCCGGGAAGGTCCACGCGACCAGCTGCGTGAAGAACCGGCTGAACCCCGGCCACGCGACCCAGTTCTTGGCCCAGCGGCCCGTCGAGTCGGACGTCCAGGCGACCGACCGCCCCAGCCCGTATTGCCACTGCGCCAGGAGCGGATCGTCGCGCGGCGAGACGAGGACCAGCTGGGCGGCGGACTTGACGGTCGTGCCGTTGTAGCCGAGGAGCTGCGGGAAGCCGTCGTCGAGGCCCCGGGTGATCGGGGAGCTGCTGGTCACGATCGGGAAGAACTTCTCCTCGACGATCTGCTGCCCGGCGACCTGCTGCGTCTCCTTGAGGAAGATGTCGGGGATCGAGCTGACATTCGCGGCGTCATAGAAGCGGCCGCCGGCGCTCTTGGCCAGCTGCTCCAGGAAGGGGTTCGAACCGCCCCCGGCACCGACGGTCGAGAGGGTGATCCCCGCCGCCTTCATCCGCGCGATGATCGCGTCGTATTCGCCCGAGGTGGACCAGCCGTCGGTCAGCAGGATGATGTGGCGACGCGTCGCCTCGGCGTTCTCGAGGGACCCCACGGCCTGCTCCAGGCCGGAGAAGATGTTCGTCTGCCCGAGCGGCGTGATCGTGCCCAGCTGGCTGGCGACGTCGCCCACCTCCCCGAGCGGCTTGGTGTTGATGACCCAGTGGGCGGAGTCATCGAACGCCACGACCCCGAACTCGTCGCGCGCCGACAGCGCCGCGGCGGCCCGGAGGATCGCCTCCTTGCCGATGTCGGTCTTCTTGACGCCGTTGAGGTTGCCACCGCCGCCCATCCCGCCATCGAACGAGTTGCAGTGGCAGGCATCCATCGAGCCGGACTTGTCGATGACCACGACCAGGGCGATGTCCGGCTCCTTCTGGCGGTTCCGGACGCCCATGTCGACCGGAAGGAGCTCCTCCATCTTGGTCTTGGTGTAGCCGCCCGCGCCGTAGGCTCGCGGCCCGCCGACCATCACGACGCCGCGCCCGATGTCCCGGACGAACGTCTGCAGCGCCGCCAGCTGGGCGTCGTTGAAGCGCAGGCGGGGGACGTCGACGACGACGATGCTGTCGTAGTTCAGGAGGGTCCCGAGGTCCGTCGGCAGCGCCTCGGGGATCATCGTGTCGACCAGTTGGCCCTCCTCCTCGAGGGCCGCGACCAGCTCCGCGGCGACCGTCGCGTCGCCCTGGAGGACCAGCGTCCGCGGCTCGCCCTTCACGATCGTGTTCGAGTCGGCCCGGTCGTTCTGGCTGAAGGTGTTGCGCGCGGCCTCGACGACCACGCGGAAGCGGTAGAAGCCGGCCTGCTCCGGCCGAAGGGCGCAGTCGGCGGGCTTCGGCGGGCAGGTGAAGGGGACGGTGTTGCTCCCCGCCTTGAGATCGAAGCGCTGGGTCCCGGCGAGCTGGCCGTTGATGAACAGCCGGACGGTCGCCGGCTGGGCAACCGACGACGAGACGATCGCATCGACAGGGATGTCCTCGCCGAGGCGGGCCGTCGAGGGCGTCCGCAGGCGCTCGACTAGCACCTCGTCGCTGTCGATCAGGCCGATCGCGCGCGTCTCGACCTGGATTCCGCGGGCCGCCGCGAGGGCCGCCTCGCGCTGGCCGCGGCCCGTGGTGTCGTTGCCGTCGGACAGCAGCACGATCCGTTTCTGGGCCGCGTCGGGGAAGAGCGCAGCGGCCAGCCGCAGCGCGGCGCCGATGTCCGTCGCGGCCTTCAGGGGGGCGCTCCGCAGCCGGTCGATCTGCCGCAGCTCCTCCGGCAGCCGCTCCACGAGGGCGTCCTTGCCGAAGGCCACGATGCCCGCCTGGTCGCCCTCCGGCATGACCTCCAGCGACTCGCGGAGGAACGCGAGCGCGTCCTCGCGGCCGTCGTTGCCGACACTGTCCGACAGATCGACGACGAAGACGGTCGCGAGCCGATCGACCGGGAGCACGAGCTGGAAGCCGGCAAGCGCGAGGACCAGGGCGGAGATCAGGATGGTCCGGATGGCCAGCGCCGCCCGCCGGCGTCCGGCGCCCATCCGGCGGCGCGTTGCGAGGTGCGGGACGAACGTCAGCAACAGCGCCGGGATGAGCAGCAGCAGCCAGATCGGTGCCTCGAAGCGGAGGCCCATCAGCGGCCTCGTCCCTGGGCGCCGGCAGAACCCGGTTCAGGGCCGCCCCGGCGAAGGTTCCGCCACAGGCGAGTGACGGCGTCACGGTGGTAGACGAGCCACTCCGCGACGAGGAACGCGATGACGACGAGGACGACCAGGACCCACAGCTCGTCGCGAGCGACCGGCGGCTTGTCCGTGCCGCCCGCACCCGGCGCGGCCGATGCGCCCGGGGCCGTCGAGGGCTCGGCGCTCGGATCCTCCGATGTGCCAGGGGAGGCACCGGGCGAGCCGCCCGGCGATGCCGATGCGCCGGGCTGGCGTCCCAGGGCGACGATCGCCGATGGCGAGCCCGGTGAGATGTCGCTCTCGTTCGGATCGAACAGGTCGACGGCGAACCGAACTCGCGCGGTGGGATCGAGGCGGCCAGGCGTCGGTCCGGGTGTCGGCGACGTGCCCGGGGCGAGGCTCGCGGGCGCTCCGGGCGTGGCCGTCGGCCCGATCGTGGGGCCGCCTGAGGGGCCGGCCGTCGGCGCCGGGAACACCGCCTGCGCGCTGTACACGCCGAGCTGATCGGTCTGGCTGAACGTGACGGACGCGGCGCCGGACGTCGCCGCGGCCAGCTCGACCGTCGAGCCGTCCGGCCGGGTCACGATCAGCGTCGTCGCGCCATTCGGGAACGGGAGCGCGACCGGATCACCCGGTGCGACCGCCTCCGCCGGGGCAGTCGAGCCGCCGAAGAGCTCACCAGTGAGATTGGCGAGCAGGATCGGGAACGCAACCTGGAGCGGCAGATCCGAGTTGCGCGGCAGGAACGCCATGACGGCGGCACGCTGTCCGTCGAGCTCACCTGCGTACAGGAGCGGCGCGCCGGCCGGCCCCGGCAGCACGGTCCGCGCCCACGCCGGGAGCGTGAGCTTGGCGGCCTTGCCAACATGGACGCTCGAGAGGTCGACGAACTTCAGGATCGGCTCGTCCGGCGGGAGCGTCCCGAAGCCCGGATCGGTGAGGGTCCCGGTGACCTCGCCGAGGTCGCTCGACTTCGGCGGCGCGATCAGCAGCACCGGGGTGCGGGGGACCTCCACCGGCACGAAGTTCTCGAAGATGATGAGGTCCCAGGACGTCCCGTCGGGCCGTGCCGCCTTGGCTGGATAGTCGGCGGGCTTGACGCCGAAGAGCGAGACGTTGGGCAGGAACGACAGCGCCGTCTCGAGGTACGGATCGCCCTCGCCGACGATCAGGATCTCCCGAAGGCGGTCCTCCGGCACGATCGCCCAGGCCCGGTCGTCGGCGGCCAGGTGGTCCCTCGTCTCGCTGCCGGTGACCGCGGCGAGCCGGACCTCGATCACAGAGGCGCCGGCCGGGATGTCGTCGACGATCACCTCGGTGCGGGTCTGCGGCCGGAGCGTGATCGGCTCGCGGGCCTCGATCAGGACGTCGTCGGCGTAGAACTCGAGGCGGCGGGTCGCCTCCTCGATGTCGAGGTTGGCGATGCTCACGAAGACCGACCGCGTCACGCCCGACGGCGCGGGACGCACCGCCAGGGCCACGATCGCCTGGTTGCGGCGCTCCCGCCCGACCTGGAGGACCTTGACCTCGTGGCCCAGACGGGCCCGTGGCTCGATCGCCAGCGCCGCGTCGGTCGCGACGAGGATGTCGGCGTCGCCGGCTCGGGACGCGAGCGCGTCGGCGAGGGTCAGCGCGTCCCCGAGGTCGCCCGTCGCGGGCGAGGCGGCGATCCCCTCGATCGCGGCCCGGACCCGCCCGATGTCCGTCGTGCCGTTCACCACGACCCGGGCGGTCGAGCCGGCCGCGATGACGCTGACCGTGCCGTTCGCGGGCAGCTCCTTCAGTGCCTCGAGGACCTGGCGCTTGGCCTCGGCGAGCCGATCCGGCGGAACGTCGACGGCGGCCATGCTGGCCGACGTATCGATCACGACCACGACGTCGCCGGCGAGGCCAGCCGGCCGCTCCAGGAACGGCCGCGCGGCGAGGATCGCCAGGAGCGCGACGAGCAGCAGCTGGAGCAGCAGCAGGAGGCTCCGCCGCAGCTTCTGCCAGGGCGCGTTGGCCTCGATGTCGGTGAGGAGCTTCTGCCACAGCAGGGTCGAGGGCACCACGCGCTGGTCGCGCCGGAGCTTGAGCAGGTACATCGCGAGCACGAGCGGCAGGAACACCAGCCCAAGCAGCGCCAGCGGCGACAGGAAACTCACTTGCGAACCAGAACTGGTGCTGGGCTGAGGTGGCTGCAGCGCAAGGCGGCGCCGAGCATCGAAAGCGAGCGCCCTTCACACGTGCGTGAGCGCGACGCGCAGGCGCCAACGCCGCGATGTGGCCGCATCAGCCCAGCACGCGCCGGCGGCGCAGCTCGGCGAAGACGAGGTCGGCGAGCGGCAGGTCCGTGGAGATCGGGACGTACGAGACGCCACGCTTGGCGGCGAGGTCCGCGAAGCCCTCCTGCCATGCGGCCAGGCGGACCTTGTAGTCGTCGATCGTCGCGAGGTCGACCGTGACGTCGATGCCGTCGCCGGACTCCACGTCGACGAGGCGAACGTCGCCCTCCAGCGTCGGATCCAGCTCCTCCGGCGACAGGACATGGAGGACGATGACCTCCGAGCCGGTTGCGGCAAGCTCGCGAATGACGCGGTCCGCGCCCGGATCGAGAAGGTCGGAGAGCAGGACGATCACGCCCCGGCCCGAGAGCTGCGCGGCGGCGTGTCGTGCGGATGCCACCAGGTCGGTCGGGCCATCGGCTGCCGAGATCGAGGACAGCGCGGCAAGCAGCCGGAACACGCGACCCGAGCCACGCAGCGCGACCTGTCGCCGGCCCGCTCTCGCGACCAGCGCGGTGACCGCGACGCGATCCTCGGAAGCCAGCCCGATGTACCCGAGCGCCGCGGCGGCGCGCTTCGCGAAGATGAGCTTGGAGGGTTCGCCGGCGACCATCGACGCGGACGCGTCGAGCAGGAAATGGATCGTGATGTCCTCTTCCTCGACGTAGAGCTTGATGAACAGCTTCTCGAGCCGCGCCAGCACGTTCCAGTCGAGCTGGCGGAGGTCGTCGCCGAGCGTGTAGTCCCGGAAGTCCGCGAACTCCACCGACTGGCCGCGCTTGACCGACCGGCGACCACCCTTCAGGCCGCCTCGAACCGGCCGCTTCATGAGCAGCTGGAGCCGCTCCAGCTGGCGCAGGAAGCTCTCGTCGAAGACCGTCGGGTCGATCGCGGACGGCAGGAAGACCGGCTTGGCCACTTGCGCGCGATGCGGAGCGTCGGCCGCTCGGGGTGGGGCCTCGGGCGCGGGCGAGGGCGTCGGTTGCTCGGTCATGTCGAAGTCAGGTCGGTCACAGCGAGGTCGCGGTCGTCGCGTCGCGCACGGGGCGTGCCGCGACCGCTATTCGACGCTTGGTGCCGGAACCGCGTCGAGGATCGAGCGGACGATCGCTTCGGGCGTGATGCCCTCGGCCTCCCCCTCGAAGTTCAGGATGACGCGGTGCCGCAGCGCGGGCAGGGCAACCGCGCGAATGTCGTCGACGGAAACGTTGAACCGGCCGTCGAGCAGGGCGTAGATCTTGCCGGCCGTCACGAGCGCCTGAGCGCCGCGCGGCGAGCCGCCGTAGCGGACGTACTCGCGCACGATCTCGGGCGCCCGCGGCTGGTCCGGGTGGGTCGCCGCGAGGATGCTGACCGCGTAGGCCGTCACGTGGGGCGCGATCGGGACCGCGCGGGTGAGCCGCTGCATCTCGACGATCTCCGCGGCGTTGGCGATCTTCCCGGCCGTTGGCGCCTCGGCACCGGTGGTCCGATCCACGATCGAGACGAGGTCCTCCTCGGAGGGAAACGGGACCATGACCTTGAAGATGAAGCGGTCCAGCTGGGCCTCGGGCAGGGGATAGGTCCCCTCCATCTCCAGGGGGTTCTGCGTCGCGAGGACGAAGAACGGCGGGTCGAGCTTGTAGCGATTGCGGGCGACCGTGACCTGGTGCTCCTGCATCGCCTCGAGCAGGCTCGACTGGGTCTTCGGCGTGGCCCGGTTGATCTCGTCGGCGAGCACGAGGTTCGCGAAGATCGGGCCGGACTGGAACTTGAAGATCCGCTGCCCGCCCTCCTCGACCAGGATGTTCGTGCCGGTGATGTCCGCGGGCATCAGGTCCGGCGTGAACTGGACGCGGCTGAACGTGCAGTCGATGACGTCGGCGATGGTTCGGACGAGCATCGTCTTGCCGAGGCCGGGCACGCCCTCGAGGAGGACGTGGCTGTTGGCGAGCAGGCCGGTGAGCGTCTGGCGAACCAGCTCACGCTGGCCGACGATGACCTTGCCGACCTCCTGCTCGATCGCGGCCGCGCGTTCGGCGAAGGCCTCGGGCGCGAGGCGCGGCGCACCCGAGTCGGGCGCTTCGGCCGTCGCGGCCTGGCTCACCGAGGCGGCTGGGGTCGTGGTTTCCATGGCTGCCTCCGGAGACCGTGGCGCGGTCACTGGCTCGGGTCGAGCGAGCTGAAGTATTCGCGCACGTAGTCGCGGACCGACAGCGGCAGGTAGCCGCGATCGAGCGTCAGCTGCGCGTAGTCGTAGAACTCGGAGTAGACCTTCTGGTAGTTCACGTACGAGCCCGGATCGACGCCGGCGCCCTGCTGGTTGCCCTGCGTGACCTGGCCGTCGCCGCCGTTCCCGGAAACGAAGGACGGGTCACCGGGCTTTCCGACCCGATCGAACGGGGCGAAGATGTTGCCGAGGTCGCCACCGAGCTCCGAGGGCCGGTTCGGGTTGGTCGGGCCGCCGATGTTGACGTTGCCGCCGACGCCGGTCCCGAGGTGCTGGGCACCAGAGCCACCGCCGCCGCCGGCGCCCTGACCCTGGCCCTGACCTTGACCTTGACCTTGACCTTGACCTTGGCCCTGGCCCTGACCCTGGCCCTGGCCCTGACCCTGGCCCTGACCCTGACC